>VBOT01000138.1:0-7917 GCA_005893225.1 Candidatus Eiseniibacteriota bacterium | reverse complement strand
CGGCCGACGGTTTCCAGCCCGCCACCACGACCTGCCGCGACTCGGCGGGGCCGTGCGACGTGGCGGAGAGCTGCACGGGGAGCACTGCGGCGTGTCCGGCCGACGGTTTCCAGCCCGCCAGCACGACCTGCCGGGAGTCGGCGGGGCCGTGCGACGTGGCGGAGAACTGTACGGGGAGCAGTGCGGCGTGTCCGGCCGACGGTTTCCAGCCCGCCAGCACGACCTGCCGCGACTCGGCGGGGCCGTGCGACGTGGCGGAGAGCTGCACGGGGAGCACTGCGGCGTGTCCGGCCGACGGCTACCTGCCCACCACCACGACCTGCAGGCCGAAGAGCGGTGACTGCGACGTCGCGGAGAGCTGCACGGGGAGCGGAGCCGCGTGTCCGGCCGACGGCTACCTGCCCACCACCACGACCTGCCGCCCGAAGAGCGGTGACTGCGATGAAGCGGAGAGCTGCACCGGTTCGAGCGGGTACTGCCCGCCGGATACGGGTAACGAGTGCGACTTCCGGAACGATGCTCAGATCGCGCCAACGGGCACGACCTGCCAGCAGTACAGAGACCGGACCTCGCAGACCCTGACGTACTTGGAGTATCTACGGAAGGGGAACCAGCCCATCACCTCCGTGAACCCAGGGGTGTTCTTCGTCTACGATGGGGTGAACCTGGGCGTGGCTGGCACCATCACCGTCGACCAGTCGGATGTTCCCTGGACACGAGTCATTGGCGTGCACCATGATCAGATCATGCTCTTCACCCTGGGCTGTGTGAGGGTGCAGGGCGTGACCGTCAGTTCCGACGCGAACGGCGACGTGACGATCACGGGCGTTCCGGCCGGCACCTACATCCTGTCGGTCAAGTATGACCCCGGCACCTTAGTTGGGTGCACGACCGCGGTTTGCCCGAATCCTTCCGCGACGTACAGGTTCGACGTCACGGCCGGCGGCGCCCCCTCGGGGAGCGCCAGCGTGACGGTACAGACGAAGAAATAGAGCTCGAGTCATCGAGGGAGCCCTCGGGTGCCCCGGAGGGCTCCCTCCAACGCGGATAGGGCGCAATCTTCCTCAGCGCCACGGCAATGCGATTTTCCGCCCGCACGCGATGACGGATTGGACGAAGACCCCGCCCCGAGGCCGCTCACGCTGGATGTTCGCTTCGTCTTCGCAGGCTCGATGGCTTCTCGCCGCCGCCTCGTGCGCCGTCATCGGCGCCCTCCTCAAGCTCGGCGACCTCGGCTCGGAGGCCCCGGCCCCGCCTCGCGCGCCGGCCGCGACCCCGGCACCGCAACGCACCGGCGCCGACGGCTCGGTCCGCGGCCCGGACGGCAGGTGGACCGAGTCGGCGGAACCCGGTGACGGTGCCGGCCGCCGGGTTGCGCGCGACGTGCCAGCGCCGAGCGACACCGAGTTCCCGACGATCCTCGGTCCCGGGTTCCATCGCGACCGGCCCTCGACAGTGCTGGCACAGCGCGAACAGCGTGCGCTCGCACGCAGGAAGCTGCGGGAGGCGCGGCGCAAGACTCGTCTGCAAGCGAAGAGGGAGGGGACGTTGGTACGGACCCGGCCCGACGCCGACGGAAACGCCGTGCCCTACGAGGTCGTCAAGCAGGGCGAACAGTACCTGACCAACACGCCGGTCGAGGCCGCCCAACTCGCCAAGAAGCTCGGTGGCTTGAGCGGAAGCGTGTCATTCTGGTTCCAGCCGCTGTGGCAGGAGGGGAATCAGGACGACGCCAGCCTCGTCGAGATCGCTGACGGCCAGCTCCGGCTCGTCAAGAACGTCAACTTCCTGCGGCTCGAGTTCATGGACAACGAGGGCGTGGCGTACGGTATCGGGGCGCCGATCGCGGAGTGGAAGACGGGCGAGTGGCACCAGATTGCAGGCTCGTGGGACGGGAGCACCTTCCAGCTCTACTTCGACGGCGAGCTCGTGAGAGAGACGACCATCAGCAACCCGTTCTTCCTGCCGGAGAAGCCCCGCATGCTGGTCGGGTCGGACTTCCCGCAGAACCGCCCGGTCGCTCCGGGGATAGTGGGCGGCCTCGAGGTGCACAAGAGGCCCCTGTCGCGGCACGAGGTGATGAAGCGGTTCGTGGGGCCGGTCGGATGAGCCCAGTTGGGCCAGCCCGCGGGGCGGACGGCCCTGGGTCGCTGGCCTTCAGGGGCGATTCAATCCCGCTCGTCCCACACTCGGCGAGCGCGCCGGCGAGCTTCTGCCAGTACCCGTTCACCTCGAGGAACACCTCCCAGCCAGGGGATGGTGCCGCCGAAAGGGCGGCAGGTCTCAACCGCGGGACATGGTGTCGCGCTGCTATCCTGCGTCGTCAGCCGCTCAGACGCTCTCGACGCAAGGCGAGCATGGCGCCGAAGAGGGCCGTCACGTCGATCGGGGCATCGAACGGCTCGCCACGGAACTCGCGGTACGCGCGCTCGACCTGGAAGACGATGCGCTCCGGCTCGGTCCATCCTGCGTAGGGACCCAGGTCGATCCGCCGGGCCGCTTCGAGTGCGGGCAGCCCCGCCGCGAAGAAGCGTCCCGCTTCCGCCCGCACGTACTCGAGGTAGGCCTTCATCTCCTGCGGGCCCTCGACCCCGCAGAGGGGACCATGGCCAGGCACGATGACGTCCGGGTCGAGCGCGACGATCGTGTCCAGGGCGGCGGTCCAGCGCGCGAACGTCCCTTCCCAGCCGATCGGCGTGCAGAGCCGGAAGAGAATGTCGCCCGTGAAGACGACGCGCTCGGCGGGCAGGTGGACGATGACGTCACCCGCCGTGTGAGCCGGCCCGACATGGATGAGCCGTGCCTCGAGACCGCCCAGGTCGAGCGTCAGCCGGTCGTCGAACAGGGCCGTCGGTGGCCGGAGCTCGATGCCGGCAAAGTCCCAGTCGGCCAGGGCGCGCGCGAGGGCCGCGATCCCGGGATCGGCGCTTCCCCCGGCGTTACGGAGACTCTGCATGAACTCGGGGCGCTCGGTCGCGAACTGCGCCGCGCACAGGCGGTGGCCGATGATCTCGGCCTCCGGAAAGAGCTGGTTCCCCCAGCAGTGATCGCCGTTGCGGTGCGTGTTGACGACGCGCCGGGCGGGGCCCGGCCAGATCCGGGCATAGGTCTCGATCAACCGGCGCGTGTGCGGCAGATCCCAGAAAGTATCGACGACCAGCCCCCCGCCGCGATTGACGAGCCCCGAGTTGCTCGTACCGAGCCCCCGATCCGGCTGGAGACACGCATAGACGTCGCGCGCGATCTGGCGGAGCTCCATGTCCAGCCGGTACCACCCGACGCGCCCGCCCGGCAAGGTGCCGGGACCGCGGCAGTGATCAGTTGGCCGTCCTGCATCGACCCGGGAAGCGGGGGCAGCGCTCGCGAAGTAGGGCGGCGGCCGCTACGCAGCAATAGGCGGAGTAGGCCGCCGGGGCCCCTACTTCGCGAGCGCTGCCCCCGCTTCCCGCGCGCACTACGACTGCGAGACCGACCCGCCACGGAACCAGCACCCCTTGCAGGGACTGGGAGCGGGCCGTAGGGTACCCCGCGCGAAGAGGAGGACCGCCCCCGCGATGGCCAAGCGAAAAGTGTGCGTGATCGGCGTCGGCATGACCAAGTTCGAGCGCTGCGACCGGGACTTCACCGATCTCTGCAAGGACGCGATCACGGACGCGCTCGGGGCGGCGGGCGTGGGCCCCGAGAAGTTCGAACAGGCGTTCGCCGGCTACGTGAACGGGATGAGCTGTCTCGGGCAACGGGCGCTCTACTACATGGGTCTCGGCGGCATTCCGGTCTACAACGTCCACAGCTACTGCTCTACCGGCTCGAGCGCGCTCCACCTCGGCTACCAGGCGGTCGCGTCGGGCTTCAACGAGTGCGTCCTCGCCTTCGGCTTCGAGAAGATGGAGAAGGGCCCGCTCGACAGCCAGCTGACGGGCTTGAAGGAGCACTACGACGAGGCCGCGAAGAAGCGGCCCCCGGCGGCCGCGGTCATGTTCGGTGATGCGGGCCGCCACCACATGGAGCTCTACGGCACGACCAAGGAGCAGTTCGCCAAGGTGAGCGTGAAGAACCACCGCCATTCCGTGAACAACCCGCGGTCGCAATATCGGGAAGCGTGTACGCTCGACGAGGTGTTCGCGTCGCGCATGGTCTACGATCCGCTGACCATCCTCCAGTGCTGTCCCACGTCGGACGGCGCGGCGGCGGCGATTCTCTGCTCGGAGGACTTCGCGAAGCGGGCCGGTCACGCGCATCCGGTCAAGATCGTCGCCCAGGCGCTCCGGACGGACGTCGTCGAGGATTTCGCGCAGGGAGCCATGGGGCTCATCGGCGTCGGCATGTCGCGGCGGGCAGCCGCAGCGGTCTACGAGGAGGCCGGCGTGGGCCCCGAGGAGGTCGACGTCATCGAGCTGCACGACTGCTTCAGCACGAACGAGCTCATCAGCTACGAGTCGCTCCAGCTCTGCAAGCCCGGCGAGGGCGGTCGCCTGGTCGACGAGGACCAGACGACGTACGGCGGGAAGTGGGTGGTGAACCCCTCGGGGGGTCTCCTCTCGAAGGGCCATCCGCTCGGCGCGACGGGTCTCGCGCAGTGCGCGGAGCTCGTCTGGCAGCTGAACGGCGCCGCGGAGAAGCGACAGGTCGAGGGCGCGCGCGTCGGGCTCCAGCACAACGTCGGGCTGGGCGGAGCGTGCGTCGTCACCATGTACCGGAAGGACTGACCGCCGCCTTCAGCACGCGTACAGCTGGGCGAAGTACTTCTCGACCATCCGGTCCGAGGAGAACCGCTCCTGCACCGTCTCGATGCTGGCCTGCATCATGCCGATCCAGCGCTGGCGATCGGCGTAGGCGGGCAGGACGTCGCCCTCGAGCGTGTTCAGGAGCGCGTCCAGGTCGCGCCGATCACGATCGGCGCCGTCCTCGTCGCCGTCGCCGATGGCCCAGCCGTTCTCGCCGTGCCGGCACGCCTCGGGCCACCAGCCGTCCAGCACCGAGAAGTTGAGGACCCCGTTCAGGGCCGCCTTCATGCCGGAGGTCCCGCAGGCTTCGAGCGGGCGGATCGGGTTGTTGAGCCACACGTCGACGCCGCGCGTGAGCAGCTGCGCGAGCGTCATGTCGTAGTCCGGCACGAAGACGACGGCGGCCGGATGACGGCGTGCCATGGCGACGAGCCTCGCGACCATGCGCCTGCCGTCGGCGTCGTCGGGGTGGGCCTTGCCGGCGAAGACGAGCTGGAGGCGGCGTCCGGCGAGCAGCGGGTCGATGCGGGCCGGATCGCGGAAGATGAGGTCGCTCCGCTTGTAGGCGGCGGCGCGTCGGGCGAAGCCGATCGTCAGGACGTCGGGATCGAGATGTGCCCCGGTGCGGAGTGCGACCGCCGCGAGGAGCTCGAGCTTGAGCGCCCGGTGCGTCGCCCAGAGCCCGGCGGCCGATCCGCGCGCTTCGCGGATGCGGGCGTCCTGCCAGGTCGGCACGTGGACGCCGTTGGTGATCGCGATGATGGGGCAGGCGCCCGTGACCGCATTCCACATGCCGCGCGAGACCTCGCCGTGCAGCGTGGAGACCGCGTTCGCCCGTCGCGCCAGCCGGAGACCGGCGACCGTCATGCTGAACGGATCGCCGCCGATCTGCTCCATCTCCCAGTCGACGAGCTCGCAGCACGCCCCGAGACGGCGTAGCTCGGCGAGCGGGTGCACCTCGTTGCCGGCCGGGATGGGCGTGTGGGTCGTGAAGACGATCTGCTCGCGCACCGCGGCCCAGGCGTCGCCAAACGTCGCGCCCGCGGCCATGCGCTCGGCGATCATCTCGACGCCCGCGAACACGGCGTGTCCCTCGTTGAAGTGATAGGTGTCGATGTCGAGCCCGAGCTTCCGGAGCGCGCGGATGCCGCCCACCCCGAGCAGGATCTCCTGCGCCACGCGGCGGTCGAGGGTCGGCTCGTAGAGACGGTGCGTGATCCACCGATCGGCCTCGGCGGTCGGTTCGAGGAGGAAGAGCGGAGCGTTGCCCCAGCGCGTGACCCGCCAGACGCGGGCCTCGACCTCGCGCGTCCCGACCCGGACGCGCACCCGCACCCGCGTGTCCTCGAGGAAGTCGGCAGCATATTCCGGAAAGTCGTCGATCGGGGTGTCGTCGGGCGCGAGGCGCTGGCGCGAGTAGCCCCGCGCCCAGCGGAGCCCGACGGCAACCACCGGGCGGCCGAGGTCGTGAGCGGATTTGATGTAGTCGCCGGCGAGGATGCCGAGGCCGCCGGCATAGATCGGGAACTCGGCGTGCAGGCCGAACTCCATGCAGAAGTAGGCGACGGAAGGTGCCATGTGCGTCCCGCGGCATCTTAGCCCGCCCCCCCGGCGCGACGCGACCGGAAATGACGCTGAGCGGCGGGTTACCGCGCGGGCGGTCAGCGCCGGGGCGGGTAGACTCCCGGCCGCTTCTCCAGGAACGAGCGCATCGCCTCGCGCCCGTCCTCGGCCATGGCGCTCGTGGCCATGACCTCGCAGGCCTTCGCGTAGGCCGCTTCCACGTCGAGATCGATGGTCTCGTAGAACGCTCGCTTGCCGAACGCCTTCGAAGCGACGCTGCCGCGGCTGGCGGAGCGGGCGAGTGCCTCGGTCTCCTCGGTGAGCTGGGCGCGCGGTACCACGCGGTTCACGAGACCCCAGGCGAGCGCGGTCCGGCTGTCGATCGGCTCCCCAGTGAAGAGCATCTCGAGCGCGCGCTTGCGACCGATTGCCCGGGCGACGGCCACCATCGGCGTGGTACAGAACCAGCCACCCTTCCCGCCGGGCGTGGCGAAGGTCACCTCCTCGGCGGCCACGGCGAGGTCGCAGGCGGCGACGAGCTGACAGCCGGCGGCGGTCGCGATCCCTTGCACGGAGGCGACGACGGGTTGTCGCACGCGCTCGAGGGTGAGCATGAGGGTCGCGCAGGTCCCGAGGAGGCGCCGCATGCCGTCGAGGTCGCGTTCGACCATGTCGGCGAAATCGTGCCCGGCCGAGAAGACGGGCCCCGCGGCGGCGAGCACGATGGCGCGCGTGTCCGGATCGTCGCCGGAGCGGCGGAAGGCGTCGATCAGCTCCAGCATGTGCGCTTCCGAGAGCGCGTTCCGGCGCTCGGGCCGGTTCATGGTGATGGTCGCGAGGCCGGCGCGCGTGCCGGTCGTGATGTGTTCGTAGCGCATGGTCTGCTCCCTGAGTCCATGTATACCACCCGCCGGCTTCTGCTACACTCCACCGACCATGATCCTCACCCGTGATGTGATCCTCCGCGAGATCGCGGCTGGCCGGATCGTCGTCGAGCCGCTCGTCCCGGATCAGATCGGACCCGCGTCCATCGACCTCCACCTGGGGGACGAGATCCGCGTGATGGAAGGCGGCCCCGACGTCGTCTCCGTGACGGAGGACACGGACTACCGGGCGATCACTCGTGTCCGCGCGCTCGATGGTCCCTACCTCCTCCGCCCCGGGGAGACCATCCACGGCATCACCCGCGAGCGGATCCGCCTGCCGGGTGACGTCGCCGGCTGGCTCGAGGGACGGAGCCGCTACGCTCGCCTGGGGCTCATGATCCACGTGACCGCGGGGTTCGTGGCGCCCGGGGTCGCCAGCCGGCAGGTGCTCGAGATGTCGAACGTGGCAGGCCGTCCGCTCGCGATCCGCGCCGGAGTCCGCGTCTGCCAGATCGTGCTCCAGCGCTGCGAGGGGAGTGCGGTGTACGCGGGCCGCTTCGCTCATCAGGAGGCGCTCTGAAGCACGCGCGCGACGGGCGCCGCCATGCTCACCCGGGTGCGAGCACCTGTCGCCACCAGGCCATCGTCGCGTCGGTCGCGCGGGCGTCGAGGACGTGGCCCATGCCGGGAACGACGACGAAGCGAAAGCGGCGCGAGAGGCGCCTGCGGGCGTACGCCCGCCGAAATGTCCGCGCGGTGGCCTC
>VBOT01000137.1 GCA_005893225.1 Candidatus Eiseniibacteriota bacterium | reverse complement strand
ACGCCCGGGATGGGGTAGAGGGCCTGGAACACCAGCCGGCCGAGATCGGAGAGCGCGCGCCGGTGCCCGGGCACGCCGTGCACCTCGGCGCCGGCGCGGTAGCGCGAGGCGATCGCGACGTCGTGGCCCTCGCGCACGCGCTCCACCAGCCGGGGAATCATCGCCGGCGGGTGCGTGTTGTCGGCGTCGAGCGTGACAATCACGTCGTCCTCTCGCGCCCGGTCGAGGCACCAGTAGATCCCGGTGCGGAGCCCGGCTCCCAGGCCGCGATTCACGCCGTGGCGGAGCACCGTCAGCGGCAGGGCGCCTCCCGACTGCGCCACCGCCGCCTCCGCCTCGGCCACGGTGCGGTCGGTGCTCCCGTCGTCCACCAGGACCGCCCGGTAGTCGGCTCCCCTTCCCATCGCCTCCACCAGCGCGAGCAGGGTGGGGCGGATGACGCGCTCCTCGTTGTAGGCCGGAAAGATGACGTAGATCGTGCTCATGCCGCCCGGCCGCCCACCTGAACCGCCGCCGTCTCGGCGGCGAGCGCGGGCATCATCCCCTCGACCACCTCGCAGCACGAGTTCCAGGAGTTGACGCGCGGATAGACCTGGGCCGTGCAGGCGAGGTAGAGCCGGCCCGGGATCACCGCGGTCGGGGGCCGGATCCGGCTGTAGTTCACGGTCCAGATCGGCTCCACGAACGGCGCCCGGAACAGGAACTGGTCCACCACCGAGCGACGCGCGTCGGGGAACAGGGCCTCGAGGTCGCGCCGGTAGAGAGCCAGGAGCTCGGCGTCGTTCTTCCGGAACAGGTCGCTGTCGCGGTGCGTGTAGTTCACCAGGTAGGTCACGTAGAGCCCCCTCGAGCGCTCCAGCGGCACCAGGTTCGACATCTCGATCGCGCCCTGGGCGGTCGCCCCGCTGTCCACGAACGGCATCCAGTAGTAGCGCGTGAGCGGCCGGTCGAGCAAGAAGACGCCGCTCACGACCCCCTGGTAGTCGAGCTTCAGTCCCGAGATCGCGGGATCGAGCCCCAGCCTCGAGGTCATGCGCTGGAACTGGACCAGCGGCGAGGTGGCGACCACGAAGTCGAAGCTCTCGCGCTTGCCGTCGTCGGTCCTGAGCGCCATGAGATCGCCGTGTCGCTCGATCGAGCGGACCTGGGTGCGGAGCCGGATCTCGACCCCGCGCTCGCGCAGGTGCCGCTCGAAGGCGTCGATCAGGGAGCGGTACCCCTGTTCGAGACAGCCCTTGACCTCGGCCCCGGTGTTCTTCTCGCGGTTCATGCGGCTCGAGAGCCACAGGGCCGGCAGCGCGGGGTACTGGTCTCCGATCTTGGCGGAGAGCAGCGGCTTCCATAGGATCTCGAAGGCGCGCTCGCCCACCATGCCCTTGATCCAGTCGGCCGCCGTCACCTCGTCCAGCTCCGGGTTGAGCCCCTGGCGGCGGGCCCTGATGCCCATGAGTCCCATGCGCAGGCGCTCCGTGAAGGTGAGCGGGCTGAAGCGCAGCAGGTCCAGCGCGGTGTTGAGGGGATAAGTCCGGCGCTGGTACATGAAGCCCATCGAGGTTCCACGCCAGAGGAGCCGGGACTCGAGGCCGAGCTCGCGGATCAGGGCGATGAGCGCGGTGTCGGTGGGCAGGATGCAGTGGTAGAAGCGCTCGAGGTGCCCGCCCTGGTAGCCGAAGGTGGTTCCCAGCCCGCCGAGGAAGTCCTCGCCCTCGTAGAGCGTGACGCGATGGCCGAGTCCCGCGACGCGCACGGCGCTCGCGAGCCCCGAGATCCCGCCACCTATGACCGCTGCGCTGAGAGCCATAGCCGTCTTTCTGGATGGGTGCGCCGCGAGCCGCGCGGCCGTACGCCGGGGAGGCAAGGCGCCGGCTGCCCGCCCGGCCCGGTTACCAGGCGGCCCAAGGCGGCCGCCGAGACTCAGCCGGTTATCGGCGGTTCGGGACCCGCCCTTAAGCGGCGCGGGCGGCGAGCGCGGGCGAGGGGGCGGAACATCGCCGCCGTTCAGCCGCGGCCGCGGATGGCCGATTCCTATCCGGATGTCGAAGGCAACCGACGGGCGAGCACGGGCGGTGGGCGGGGCGTGGCTCCTGGCCGCCGCCGCCCTCGTGGCGCTCCGGATCCCGCACCTCCTGGGCCCGCTCGACGATCCGCACTCCTGGCGGCAGTGCGACACCGCCTACTACAGCCTCGAATTCTTTCGCCGCGGGATCGACCTGCTTCACCCCTCGGTGTGCTGGCTGGGCGCGCACCGCACCTTGATCTTCGAGTTTGCCCTGCCGGAGGCCCTGAGCGCCCTGCTCTACCGGGCGTTCGGACCGGACCCTCTCTGGGACCGGCTCGTGAACCTCGGCTTCTTCCTCCTCGCCGCCTTCTATCTGTTCGCGTTCGCGCGCCTCGTCGCCTCGCGCCGCGTGGCGCGGCTCTGCTCCCTGGCTTACCTCGCGTTCCCGCTCGGTCAGTTCTACTCGCGAACGGCGCATGTCGACTTCGCCGCCACGGCGTTCGCTCACGCCCTCCTGTTCCATGCCGCGCTCGCGTTCCGGCGTCGCTCGGCCGTGCACGCCGCCGCGGCCTCCGGGGCCGGGGCCCTGGCCGCACTGATCAAAGCGCCCTACTTGATCCCGGTGCTCGGGCCACTGGCCGTCGCCGCTCTCGCCGTTCCGGGTCTCGCCACCGTCGGCCTCGGATCGCTCGCCCTCGGGGTCCCGGCGATCGCCTTCTCGATCTGGCGGCGCCACGTCGACGCGGTGAACGGGGCGGCCCCCGACTGGCAGTTCCTGCCTGGCTACTACAAGGAGCTGAACCCGTGGTGGTGGTACGTGGGAAGCATGGCCCAGCGTCTCGAGCCCGGAAGCTGGTGGAAGCTCGCCCGCCGCCTGGTCCTCGAGGTCGCTACACCCCTGGGCTCGATGCTCGCCCTCGCCGGGCTCGCCTGGCGGCAACCGCGGCAGGATTCCTCCGGGGCCCCGGACCCCTCTCGCCCCGGCGCTCTCGCCTGCGCCCTGGCGTGGATGGCGGCGACCGCCGCGTACCTGCTGGTGTTCTTCCCGCTCAACCTGATCCACAACTACTACCAGATTCCCTTCCTCGGGCCGGCCGCGCTGCTCGTCGGGCTGGGAGCTGACCTGGCTTGGGAGCGACTCCCCGCCGCCGGCCGTCTCCGGGCCGGCGCCCTCGCCTTCGCCGCGTTCCTCGTCGCCGCCGTGTGGATGGTGCGGCCGCTCGGCTACTACCGGGTCGACTGGCTGAGGATCGAGGCCGGGCGGCAGATCGCCGAGCGCGTGCCTCACGAGGACCTGGTGGTGGCCTGCGACTTCGCCTCGGGCTACTCGGATCCGCGGCTGCTAGCCCGCGCCGACCGCCTGGGCTGGTCGGTGGCGATCCCCGACCTCACGCCGGCCCGCGTGCAGCGCCTGGAGGCGCTCGGCGCGCGCTGGGTGGCGGTGGTCACCGATCCCGATCACCCGCGGCTCTCGCCGCCGCCGTTCCTCGGACCTCGGAGGATCGAGCACGCTGCGCTCGCGCGCGGCGGCCGCACGCTCGGCGCCCTCGACCTCTACCGGCTCGAGGGTCCCGCCGCCGAGAGCGGCCCGGGAGGCCCTCGAGAAGGGGGGCCGGGCGCTCGGCGCGCCGGCAGGGATCGGACGAGCTCCGCCGCCGGGAGCCGTTCCTCGTGACCGCGCGCCTGATCCGATGGTTGCTGTGGGGACTGGCGATCGGCTCCACCGTTCTGTTCGTCGCCCTCGGCGCCTGGAGGCTCGTCTACCCGCTCGAGCTCGACTGCATCGAGGGGGTGATGATGGATCACATCGTGCGGCTCTCCCAGGGACAGCCGATCTTCGTCGAGCCCTCCCTGTCGTTCATCCCGCTCGCCTACATGCCGCTGTTCGCCGCGCTGGCGTCCTTGCCGGCGCGATTCTTCGGCCCCCACTGGTGGGAGCCGCGACTCATCTCCCTGCTCTCGGTCCTCGGGCTCGCGGGGCTGATCCTGCACGTGGTGAAGCGCGAGACCTTGAGCTGGACGCTGGGGATCGCGGGGAGCGCCCTCTACCTCACCGGCTTCGGGATCACCGGCGGCTGCTACGACGTGGCCCGGCCCGATTCGCTGATGCTCTTCCTCGCCTTCGCCGGGCTCGCGCTGCTGCGGTTCACCACGGGATTCTGGGGGGCGCTGGGGTCGGCGCTGCTCCTCTCGCTGTCGTTCTTCGCCAAGCAGCACGCCGCGTGGTTCGTGCTCGCCGCCTTGCTCCACCTGGCCTTCAACGACCGCCGCCGCCTCCCGCTCTTCGGGGTGGTGGCGGTGCTCGGCTGCGCGGGTGGCTACGTGCTGCTCGCGAGATGGCTCGGGCCCTGGTTCCGGTTCTTCACCCTCGAGGTGCCGGCGCACTGGTCTCAGCTCTCCCGCGTGCGGGTCCTCAACTACGTGGGCCACGGGCTGGTCGGGACGCTGGGCTTCCTGACCGCCCCCACGCTCCTCTCGCTCGGCATCAGCTCGCGCCCGTGGCGCGGTCCCGATGGATTGTGGATGTGGGTGGGCCTCGGCGCGGCCGGCACCGGCTTCATGGCGACGCTCGACCCGAGCGCCTACCATCACGTGCTCACGCCCAGCCTGGTGACGCTCGCGGTGCTCGGTCCGGTTTCCCTGCGCCGCTTGGCCGCGGAGGCCGTCACGGCCCGCAACGCGCGACCCGAGCGGGCGCTGGCGGCGCTCTCCGCCATTCTCGCGCTCCAGTTCCTCCCGCTCGCCTACACGGTGCACGAGCAGATGCCGCACCGCCGCGCCGCGGAGGCCGGCAGGACGTTCGTTGGCGATCTCAGCCGGCAGCCGGGCGGGGTGTTGGTTCCCTACCACGGCTTCTACGACTGGGAGGCCGGCAAGGGCACTTCGCTCCACGTCATCGCCCTCGACGACATCGTGCGCGCCCGCGGCAATCGCCTGCTGAAGAGCGACCCGCAGTTCCTGGAGCGGATGTTCGCGCCGCTCGCCGCGGGGCCCGATCGGCCGGCGATCGTCACCGACGTTCCACTCTCCAAGTCCGGGGCGCTGTGGGCGGGGCTCGAGGGCTCCTACACCCTGGCGGGCGAGCTGGGTTGGATCTCGGATCCGCTGCGCCCGGTGACGGGGAACCGCTTCACTCCCACGTACGTGTACCTGCCGCGCGGCGAGACGGGGGCCGCGGATTCGAGCGCGGTTCCGTCCGCATCAACCGTTTCCGGCGCCGGATCGGGCGCGCGCAGCGCCCCTTGAGCAAGCCGCTCGCCACCGTCGGCGTGGACGTCGATCCCGTCGACCTCCACCTTGCCGGCTACGGTTACCGGGGGCTGCCACCCGACTCCCTGGCCTACGAGCCGGCGCTGCCGCGGCTCCTCGCCGCCTTCGCGCGCGCCGGGGTCAGGGCCACCTTCTTCGTGGTGGCACGGGACGCCGCGGCGCAGGCCGTGGCCCTGGCCGCGATCGCGCGCGCGGGTCACGAGATCGCCAGCCACTCGCTCACCCACCCGATGGCGTTCGCGAGCCTCCCGACCCAGCGCATGCGGCACGAGCTGGACGAGTCGCGCCGCCTGCTCGAGCGGGCGTGCGGGGAGGAGGTGATCGGCTATCGCTCTCCCAACTTCGACCTCGGCGAGCGCGGCATGGAGGCGCTCGCGGCGTGCGGCTACCGCTACGACGCCTCGGGCTACCCTTCTCCGTTCCTCCTGCCGGCGCGCCTGCTCCTGGCGCTCAAGAGTCGCGATCGGTCCGGGGCGCTCCGCCTCAGCCCTTGGCCGCTCACCTGGCGTCGCGAGCCCTTCCGCTGGAACGGGCGATCGCGCCCGCTGGAGGAGTTCCCCGTCTCCGTCACGCCGCTCCTCAGGTTCCCCGTCTACCACACCGCCCGCTACGTCATGGACGAGCGGCGCTTCCTCGGCATCCTCGATGGATTCGCGCGCCGCGGCGAGCCGCTCTCCTACCCGATGCACGCCGTGGACGCGCTCGGCCTTCGGGAGGACCGGGTCGACCCCAAGCTATCGCGCCACCCGGGGATGGAGCGCCCACTTAAAGAGAAGCTCGAGATCCTCGCCCGGACCCTCGAGGCGATCGCCGCGCGCTTCCAGCCGGTCCCCTTCCGCGATCGCCTCGGAGGCCTCACGGCCTGAAGCGGCGCCGGCCGGCGCCTCTACCGCGGGAAGATCGGGCCCTCTCCGGCGTATGGTAGGGCGTCCGGTCAGCTTTCCACCCCGGGAGGAGGTGCTCCATGGCTCTGGGTCCGCGCTCGACGTTCCTGCCCGCGGCGCTGCTCGCGGCTTCGATCCCCGCGGCCGCGGCCGCGGGCCCCGCCGTCACCGCCTACACGCGCGACCTCGGCTTCGTGCGGGAGTGGCGCAAACTCGAGATCTCGGCGCCGAGCGACACCGTGCTCCTCGGCGGGGTGCCGGAGCGGCTCGACTTCTCGTCCGTGCGGCTCTCTCCCGAGGGCCCGGCCCGGGTCGCGCGGCTCGCGTATCGATACGACGTCGCGAACGGGGACGGGCTGCTCGAGAAGGCGCGCGGGAGCCGCGTGCGCGTGACGCTGCGGGGCGACCGCTCGATCGAGGGCACGCTGCTCGGGGCCGACGGCGCGTGGCTGCTGGTGCGCGAGGAGGACGGCTCGCTCCACACGCTGGCGCGAGGCTCGGCCGACGACGTGCGGCTCCTCGGATTCCCGCGCGCCTCGCTGCGCCCCTCCCTGGAGGCGGTGGTCGTGGCCCGGTCGAAGGGGCGGCTCAGGGCCGAGCTCTCGTACCTGACCGGCGGGCTGTCGTGGAGCGCCGAGCACACCGTGGTGCGCAAGGGCGAGAGCGTCGCGCTGTGGTCGTCGTCGGTCACGGTGGACAACAGCACCGGCATGGACTTCGTCGACGCCGACCTCAAGCTGGTGGCGGGCGAGCCGAGCCGCGAGGGGCCCGCGCCGATGCCGGTGCCGATGGGCCGGGTCTTCGAGATGTCGGCGCAGGCGGACAAGTCGGCCGATCTCAACGAGCAGGCGTTCGCCGAGTACCATCTCTACACCCTCGAGCACGCGGCCACGCTGCGGGACCGCGAGAGCCAGAGGCTCACGATGCTCGAGCCGCGGGAAGCCAAGCTCCGGCCGCGCTACCTCTTTCGCGGGTCCGACCCGCGCGGCGTCCGGGTCCAGCTCGAAGGGGAGAACTCGGCGGCCTCTGGCCTCGGCGTGCCGCTGCCGGCCGGCCGGGTGCGCTTCTACGAGGCCGACCCCTCGGGCGCGCTCCAGTTCACCGGCGAGACCCGGATCGGACACACCGCCGAGAACGAGAAGCTCACGCTCGACGTGGGGATCGCCTTCGACCTGGCCGCCGAGCGCCG
This sequence comes from Candidatus Eiseniibacteriota bacterium, assembly GCA_005893225.1. Classification (GTDB taxonomy): domain Bacteria; phylum Eisenbacteria; class RBG-16-71-46; order RBG-16-71-46; family RBG-16-71-46; genus WS-3. The sequence continues at coordinate 1,521 of VBOT01000137.1, read as the reverse complement.
CGAGGTCCAGAGCCGCCGCATCTCGGATCGCGAGCGCGAGTACGCGGTGGAGATCTCGCTCCGCAACCGCAAGCCCAAGGACGTGTCGATCGTGGTCGAGGAGAACGTCCCGGGCGACTACGAGATCACGCAGAAGACCCACGACTTCACGCGCAAGGACGCGAACACGATCCAGTTCGTGGTGCCGGTCGGGGCGGGCAAGGAGGTCAAGGTCGGCTACACGGTGCGGGCGAGGTTCTGATCGGCCCTTGAGTCAGCGCCTCCGGGCGGCGGGCCGCGGCCGTCCCTCCAGAGCCTCGCGCAACGATAAGCCACGCCTCGCGATCCCTGGAGTCGAGCCCCACCACCGCCTCGAGCTGGTGCGCCGCGGCCTCCCAGCGCTCGAGGGACAGCAGCAGGTTGACGAGGTCGTAGCGCATCTCGACGCTCTCCGGCTTGAGCCGCACCGCCTCGGTCATCGCGGGGAGCGCTGGGGTTGCCGGGGGCGCGGACGACGGCGGAACCAGCGCTCGGCCTGCCCCAGCTCTCCGCGATTGAGGTGATAGGTGCCGAGCAGGGTCTCGCCGCGGGCCTGCCCCAGCGGGAGCGCCGCGATGCGCTCCACGGTGCGGTCGAAGTCCGCGTTGAGGGCGACCCACGGCACGGTGTGGAACAGCGAGACCGCGACCAGCCCGAGCAGCAGCCGGCGCTTCTCGCGGCCGCCCAGCCGATCCGTGACGAGGAGGATCCCGCACAGCGCGGGCGCCACCGACGGCGCCGCGAACAGATCCCAGTTGCGCGCCGCCCCGAGGTTCCCGGCACCGGTGAGCAGGCTCGGCACGAAGAACACCGCGGTGCCGAGCCCCAGGAGTCGCGCGCGGTTCGCGGCGGCCCATCGGCCGGCGAGGCGCCGGCCGGGTCGCCCCGCCGCCCGGGGCGTGGGGCGCTCGGCGGAGCGCCCGGATTCGGGAGCCGGTCTCTGGAACCCAGGGAGCGGGGGCGCGGCGAGAGCCAGCGCGGGCAAGGCCGCGAGCATCCAGCCTCGCGGCCAGAAGCCGTAGAAATGGCTCCCCCAGAAGGTGGCCGCCCGAGCGTGGATTCGAGGATCGCCTCCACCACCGTGAGCAAGAGGGCGGCGTGGGCGAGCGCCACGCGCGCGCCGGACCACGCCGGCGGCGCTTCCTCGCCGGCGTCGCTTCGGGCTCGGGCGCGTGGGAGCTCCATGGGCGACTCATCATAGCGCCGCCCCGCCTCCGGTGGTGCGCTCGACCCCATCCTGCGCCTCGGGTAGCATCGCCGCGATGGCGTTCAAGCTCCGTTCACCGTTTCCGCCGCGCGGGGACCAGCCCGAGGCGATCGCGCAACTCGTCGAGGGCCTGCGGCACGGCGAGCGCCACCAGACCTTGCTCGGCGTCACGGGCTCGGGAAAGACCTACACCGTCGCCAACGTGATCGCCGCCTGGGGCCGTCCCACGCTGGTGATCTCGCACAACAAGACCCTGGCGGCGCAGCTCTACGGGGAGTTCCGGCAGTTCTTCCCGG
>VBOT01000219.1 GCA_005893225.1 Candidatus Eiseniibacteriota bacterium | reverse complement strand
CCTGACGACCCATCGTTTCGGCTTCGCTGTTCATGATGCAGCCGCCGGTGAACACTTCCGCCGTGCGCGCCTCGACATACGCGCCGTTCACCGTCCCTTTGCCACCGGCGGCCAGGGGCGCAGCCGCCAGGTCGATCAGCGCTACTAGGATCGTTCGTCTCATATGCGACCTCTAGGACGTCACGAGAACATATTTCTCTGCGGCCTTCGCGGCCTTCGTGTTCCAAGGTGATGTTCAGTCAGCCAGAAAGCTCCTACGTTCTCCTGAGAACCAATCGTCATTAATTATAAGACCACAAACCTGACGGAGATCCACATAAGGTTGAGATACTCTTTTGCGCGTTCACGAGAGCGACGCCGCTGAAAGGGCGGTGAGAGGAGTGTTATGGCGCCGGAAACGATTGGTTTCATCGGGCTTGGCGTGATGGGCAAGCCGATGGCGAAGAACCTGATCAAGGCTGGCCATCAGTTGGTGGTGCACAGCAGAACGCGTGCGTCCGTCGACGAGGTCGTGGCGGCAGGCGCGGCTGCCGCCGTGTCGCCCGCGGACGTCGCGCGGCGGACGACCATGGTCATCACGATGCTGCCCGACACAGCCGACGTCGAGCTCGTGCTGACCGGACCGGACGGCGTGCTGTCGGTGCTCCAACCCCGCGCGATCGTGGCCGACATGAGCAGCATTTCGCCGGTCGCGACGAAGCGGCTGGCCGCGCTCGTCGCCGATCGCGGCGGGTCGATGCTCGACGCGCCGGTGAGCGGCGGCGAGATCGGTGCGATCAACGCGTCGTTGTCTATCATGGTCGGGGGCGACGAAGCCGCCTTCGCGCGCGCGCGACCGGTGTTCGAAGCCATGGGAACGGCGGAGCGCATCGTGCACATCGGCGCGTCAGGGGCCGGCCAGGTCTGCAAGATCTGCAATCAGGTGGCGATTGGCGGCGCGCTCGCCGGCGTCAGCGAAGCTTTCGCGCTCGCGAAGAAAGCTGGTGTCGACGCGGCCCGCGTCCGGCAGGCACTGCTCGGCGGCTTCGCCGCGAGCCGCGTGCTCGAGGTCCACGGCGAGCGCATGCTGAACGCCAACTACAAGCCGGGATTTCGAACGAAGCTCTATCAGAAGGATCTTCGGCTGGCCAACGAAGCCGCGTCAGCAAACGGGGTGGCCATGCCGGGCACGGCGCTGGTAACGCGCTGGTGGCCTCGGGCGGCGGCGATTTGGATTACGCGGCGATGGGGACGGTGCTGTTCGAACTCGCCGGCGTCAAATAGAGATCAAGTCGGCTCATCACGAAGTCACGAAGAAACACGATGATCACGAAGAGTCTGTGTACAGGAGGTCGTTCTTCGTGGTCTTCGTATCCTTCGGATCTTCGTGATGAGCCGTTGTACGTGTGTCAGTGATCGCAGCACCGACGCTCCCGCTGGCAGCAATCCGGACGGACCGGAAGGCCGTCGGGACCGAAGCCTCGCTGGGTCTTCACGCACCAGTAGGCGGTGGCGTCGTACGAATCGTAGAACTGCGATTCTTCCGGATACGGCGTGGACAAAACGTACATACCCTTGTGCCGAAGGTTCAGGCAATGGACGCCGACGATGACTTTCGGTGAGGTGAGATGTTCCATAAGCTCACACCGTCTTGATTCCCGCCGCATTCAGGATCGCGCGCTTGACCGCCGTTCTGGCGATCGGCACCTTGTACGCGTTGCCGCTCATCGGCTTCGCCTCGCTGACCGCCGCTTCCGCGGCCGCCGCGGCCGTGGCTTCGTTCAGCGGCTTTCCCGCGAGCGCGTCTTCGGCCGGTTTCGATCGCCAGGGCACCGGCGCGACGGCGCCCAGGACGACGCGCCCGGATTGAACGATGCCGCCGTTCATCGCGAGCACCACCGTCGTGAACGCCAGCGGCCAGTCGTGCGACGCTTTGTATCGGACTTCGTAGTGGCCGGTCTTCACGTTGCCCGGCGCCGGCAGCATCACGTGCGTCAGCAGCTCGTCATCCGGCATCGTGAAGTACTCGGCCGCCGCCACTTCGCGTTCCCCCTTCGATCCGATCACGCGGAACGTCGCGCCGTACGCGACAAACGGGACGGCCAGACTCGACGGATGGACGATGTGGCTCGGACCGTCGTTGCCGAAGATGGCGTGATACTGGTTCTCGCCGTTGACGGCGAAACAGCGTGAGCCGCCCTTCTTGTAGCAGACGAATTCCTCGTTCCGGAAATACCAGCACCGCGGCCGCTGGTTGAGGTTGCCGCCGACAGTCCCCTGATGGCGAATCTGCGGCGTTCCGATATCGGTCGCTGCGGCGATGATGGCCGGGTACATTTTCCCGATGTCGGCGTGCTCCAGCAGATCGACGATTTTCATCGACGCGCCAATGCGCCATCCGCCGCCGGACGTCGGCGCGGCCGTCCGGTCGAGCGCGTTCTTCACGTTGACCACGCGCTCCGGCGTATCGATGTAGTCCTTCATCCGCGCCAGCAGGTCCTGCCCGCCGGCCAGCGGCAACGCGATGCCGTCGAATTTCAAGGCGGCAACGGCGTCCCTTTCAGACGTCGCATTGACGTACGCGAAGGCCTTCACTTAGGTCCCTCCTGCTTTCTGCTGTTCCAGCGCCGCCAGGACTTTGTGCGGATGGAGCGGCAACGATCGAATCGTCGCGCCGGTCGCGTTGCGCACCGCGTTGGCAATCGCCGACGCCGTCGAGACCGTCGGCGGCTCGCCGATGCCGATGACGCCGCGCTCGGGCATGTTGTTCAGGACGATGTCGATTGTCGGAATGTCGGACATGCCGGCCAGCAGATACCACTCCATGTTCGGATTCACCATCTGCCCGGTCACACGATCGAGCAGGCGATCCTCGAACAGGGCGAAATTGATCGCCGCGATGATGCCGCCGTACACCTGGCTCTCTGCCGTGAGCTTGTCGACAATCAACCCGCAATCCTGCATCGCCAGGATGCGTTTGATCCTCACGACCCCGGTCTCAATGTCAACCGTCACCTCGGCGAACTGCACACCGCTCGTGCCGCTCGACGACAGCCCTTCTCCCCACTGCCCGTCCACGGTGATCGGTTCGGTGCCGAGATGCTTGCAGGCGTCTTTCCACGCCAGGCCTTTGGTCGGATCGCCCTTCACATGGATTCGGCCGCTCTCTGCGACGAGATTCCCGGGAGCGGTGCCGAGTACCGGCGCCACCCGCGCGAACAGCGCGTCGAGCGCCTTGATCGAGGTAATGCGAATCGCCGGCGACACCGATGCGGCAGTGGTGCTGCCGCCCGATCCGGGGCTGAACGGATAATTCGTGTCGCCGATCTCCGCCTTCACGGCGCTCGTCGGCAGGCCCAGGGTTTCCGCGGCAACGATCGTCACGAGCGTGCGCGTCCCGGTTCCGAGATCCTGGGTGCCACACCTGACGACCACCGCGCCGTCGGAGGTGATGTCGACGTGCGCCTGCGTTCCACGGCCGCCTCCGCCCCAGAGATGGGCCGACACGCCCATCCCCGCCTTGATTGGACCGGGTGCTGGATCGCCAGTCGGGTGGCGTTTCTCCCAGCCGAACTGCCGCGCGCCCTGCTGAAAGTACTCGACCCACATTTGGTTTGGCGCTTTCGGCGGCGCGTTCTTGATGCGGAATTCGACCGGATCGATCTTGACGCGATCCGCGAGCTCGTCCATCAGGATCTCGGTGAGGAAGCACCCCTGCGGATGCCCTGGCGCGCGCATCGCGCGCTGCTGACCGGCATTGATGTAGACGTCGGTGTGCACGCGGCGTCGATTCGGAAATTGATACAGATACGGCAACGGGAAATTGGCATTCGCGCCCGCGCCGCCGGTGCCCCAGCTCCGGCCGTCGAACGCCGTCAGCTTCCCGTCGTTCGTCACGCCGGCACGAATCTGAGCGAACGCCGACGGCCGGTTTCCGGTGTCGAGGTGCTCTTCCTTGCGATCGAGCATCAGCTTCACCGGCGCGTTCGCCAGCTTCGCGAGCCTGGCGCAAATCAATCCCTGCACGTCGGGCGCGAACTTGCTCCCGAACCCGCCGCCCATGTACTGCGTAATCACGCGCACGTTCGATTGCGGAATCCCGAGCGACTGAGCGAACTGCTGCGCGCATTGATGCACGCCCTGCGTCGTCACCCACGCGGTGAGCTGGTCGCCGTCCCATTCGCAAACGGCACCGTGTGTCTCGAGACACACGTGCGTGATAACGTGAATAGGTGGCTTCGACCACGTGCGCCGCTTCCTTGAACCCTGCGTCCAGATCGCCCGTTTCCTGCCGGACGCCGGCCCGCGTGTTCTCCTGTGTCGAGTGCCACTTCGGCGCATCGGCGGCCATCGCCTGGGCTTCGGTGGAAACGTGCGGCAGCGGTTCGTACCGCACACGAACCATCTGCGCGGCGTCGCGCGCGCGCTCCTCGGTATCGGCGGCGACGGCCGCCACCGGATCGCCTTGATACACGACCTCGGCGCCAGGTTCCTTCCATGCCAGCACGGCTCTCACGCCCGGCGCTTTCTCGGCGGCCGCAAGATCGATCGACACGATTTTCGCGTGCGGGTACGGTGATCGGACCATCCGCCCGTAAATCATCCCCGGACGATTGATGTCGTATGTGTAGCGCGCGCGGCCGGTCACCTTGTCCGGCCCGTCGATCCGTTTCACCGCCGTGCCGAGAAGCGCGGGCTTTGCCGGCCACGCGTACTTCGGATCGGGTGTGGGGATCGGGGGCGGCGGCTGGGGCGCGGCGCCACGGCCAGTGTTCTGCTCAGACACGACGCACCCCCTTTGCGGCCGCCGCAACGGTCGCTTCCATGATGCGGACGAACGTGCCGCAGCGGCAGATGTTGCCGTCGAGGCCGCGGCGTATCTGCTCGGGCGACGGATTGGGTGTCCGCTCGAGCAGCGCCGTCGCCGCGACGATGAAGCCGGGCGTGCAGAAGCCGCACATCAGCGCATCGACGTCGCAGAACGCCTGCTGGACCGCGTTCAGCGAGCCGCTGCTCGCCAGGCCTTCCACCGTGCGAATCTGTTTGCCCTGGACGTCGATCGCGAGCGTCGAGCACGCGTAGACCGTGCGGCCGTCGACGATCATCGTGCACGCGCCGCAGCTGCCGCGGTCGCAGACCCGTTTGTTCCCGGTGAGATCCG
>VBOT01000119.1 GCA_005893225.1 Candidatus Eiseniibacteriota bacterium | reverse complement strand
GTCGCCTCCGGCATCGCGGTAGCCGCGAGCCAGCGCGCGCCACGCCGGCTCCGCCGCCTCGCCGCCGGCCCAGTAGAGATGGGCGGCGAGATTGCCGAGATCTTCCTCCGGATCGCCCCGATGGGCCCTCTCCCAGTCGAGGATCGTGATCCTCTCGCCGGCCAGGACCTGCGCCGGATGAAGGTCGCCGTGGACCAGCGCGCTCCGCTTCTGAGGATTCGCGCGCCGCGCGCGCCAGGGCTCGCTCGCGCGGCCGAGCTCGGCCTCGAGCCACGAGCCGAACGGGATTCCCGCGCGACGCACGAGCTCGATCTGGCGCCCGGCGGCGCATGCCGCATCGCCGAGCCCGAGCTCCGGGAGAGATTCCGGCGCCGCCGTGGCATGAACCGGAGCCAGCGCCCGGCCGAGAGCCTCGAGCGACCCCGGTCCGTGGCGGCAGGGATCGAGGGGACGCCCCTCCACGGCCTCGGCCCGCCAGCCGTGGAGCTCGGGCGCCCACTCCGGGAGGCTCGCGCCCGCGAGCCCCGAGATCGCGAGCGCGGCATGAACCGCCAGGAGCCTGTCGTAGGCGGCGCGCCCCGCGTGAGCGGGTCGGAAGTGAAGGAAGCGCCCCCCGGCTCCCGCCTCGCGAAGCACGGCCCGCCGGCCCAGGCGAAGCCCGGCCAGCCGGTAGCGCCCGGTGCCCCACAGCGGGGCCAGCCCTCGCAGCTCCGGATCATCCGGGAAGCACCACGTCTCGATTTCGCTTCCCACCTGGAGCCACACCGGCAGCGCCCGGGGATCGTCCAGCCGCTCGAACCGCGCGGCCGCGCCGGAGCCTTGGGGCCACACCGCCGCGAGCACGCCGCTGGTCGCGGCCAAGCCGAGCGACTCCCTGCGATCGGGAGCCCACAGCGCGCCGAGCCGCGCCTCGAAGCCGGCCGGGAGGCCCGGCCCCGGCGTCGCTACGGCGCGGGCGTTCGGCCGAGCCTCGCGTTCCGGGCACCACCGCAGCGCCTCCTCCAGGCAGAGCCGGGCCTGGCCGCGCCAGTCGGGGCGCGCCGCCTGGAACGCCCCGAGGCAGCGCCGCGCGAAGGCGAGGGCCAGCTGCCAGCGCCACCGATCCGGGCTCCAGCTCTTCTCCAAGATATCGAGAGCCATGGGCTCGATGGCGGCGATGGTCGCAGCGGCCCCGCGGCCCGGCGCGGCGTGGGACGCCCTCGCTTCACGGGGGCCGCGAGGAGCTTCGCTCGGAAGCTCGAGCCCTGCGAATTCTGCTTCGGCGCCGGCCTCATCGCCGCGAAGCGCCAGGTCGGCCGCGAGCGAGGCCAGGTCGGTGTGGGGATCCCCCACCGCCGCCTCGTCCCAGTCGATGAGCGCGATCGATCCCTCCCCCGCCAGCACCTGGTCGGCGGTGAGATCGCCGTGCACGAAGCAGGGCTCACATGCGGGCAGTCGCGCCGCGGCGGCCTCGAGCCGCGACTCGAGCTCGCGGCACGGCGTCTCGAGGTCCGGCTCCCAGGCCGCGAGATCGCGCATCGCTCGCAGCGCGGCCTCGAGGTCGTCGCGATCACCGCGGCGCGGCAGCATGTCCAGCGCCCCGGCCGGAAGCGGCGGGGCGCGTCCCGCGCCAGCCCGGTAGAGAGCGCCGAGCATTTCCGCAAGCGGGCTGCGCGTCTCGGATCGGACATCTCCCAAGCCGGCGGCGGGAGCGCCACCCGTCGCCTCGACTGCAAGGAACCCGCGCTGGACGTCGACCGCGAGTACTTGCGGTGAGTGAACCTCGCGGACCAGCGCCGCCGCCTGCCAGCGCGCCACCTGGAGCCCCAGGTGGCGGAGCGGATAGACACGAACGTAGAGAGTCGCGGGGCCGGAGCAGTGGCTTCGCTCGTCGGCGAGCGCGAGATCGGCGCGCAGCACGGCGCGCCTCCCGGGCTTCCACCTGAGGGGCACGACCTCGGTGCCGCGGCGCCGGATGCGCAGGGCGCCGGGCGCGAACGGGCTCTCGACCCGGTGGAGGCGATTCTTGAGCCGCCGCGGATCGGCCGCGGCCGAAAGACCGCGCAGCAGCCTGTCGTTCGGGAACGCCACCAAGAGGGCCGGAGGCTCCTCGAGCAACGCCACGCTGGGACCGAGCTTGGGCTCGACGATGCGCAGCGTCCGGGCCTTCGCGGCCGCCTCGCCCACCCGAGCGGGCGGAGCAAGGTACAGCGCCGCGCGAGTGAGGTGGGTCCGCGCCCCGGCGCGCCAGGCGAGCACCAGGCCGAGCGCGGCGCTGCGTCCGCGCTTGGCGCGAACGTACAGCGGCTCCACCGAGGCGAGCTCGCCGCGCGGGTCGCGCAACGCGCCCGCCAGCGTCCCGAGCAGGCGCTCGCGATCCAGGAGACCGTCCGGATCGAGGAGCAGAGGGCTCGCGGCTCCGGCGCGCGCGGGGGCGCTCACGGGGCCGCCTCCTCGAGGGCGCGCCGGGGAACGCCGCGCGCGACGCGCCACGCCGGGGCCGGATGCTCCCGCAGCCCCGCGAGCCGGCCGCCGGAGAGCTCGACCTCGAGGTCGGGCTCGAGGCCGGGAGTGTCCCGGTGCGTCACCAGCAGCACGGTGCGACCCGCCGAGACCTCGCGCAGCGCCTTGACCACGTGGTCGCGGTTGGTCTCGTCGAGGTGGGCGAAGGGCTCGTCGAGGACCAGAATCGGCGAGCGACGGAGCGCGGCGCGCGCAAGCGCCACTCGCTGGCGCTGGCCGCCGGAGAGCAACGCCCCGCGCTCGCCCACGACGGTGTCGAGGCCATTCGGCAGCTCGCCCGCAAAGCGCATCACGCCCGCGCGCCACGCCGCCTGCTCGACTTCCTCGGCGCTGGCCTCGGGAACCCCGAGGGCGATGTTCTCGCGCACCGAGAAGCCCAGCAGCACCGACTCCTGGAACACCATGGCCACCTGGGCACGCAGCGACTCGAGCGTGAAGTCGCGCACGTCCCGGCCATCCACCAGCACTCGCCCGCCGGTGGGATCGATGAGGCGGGGCAGCAGCGAGACGAGGGTGGTCTTGCCGGCGCCCGACTCGCCCCGGATCACCGCCGTGCACCCGGCCGGAATGCTGAAGCTCACCTCGGACAGCGCCTGGTCGCCGCGCGGGTAGCGCATCGAGACGTTGTCGAAGCCGATCTCGCCGGCGAGCGGCGGGCATGGGACCGCGTCCGGGCGGTCGGCGATCGCGGGCTCGGTCTCGAGGATCTCGACGATGCGCTCGCCGCACGCCGCCGACTTGGCCGAGCGGGCGGCCAGGCGGGCGATCTGGCGAATCGGCCGGTAGAGGGTGCGCTGGTAGGCGAAGAAGACCAGCAACCCTCCCGGTGAGAGCCGGCCGGTACGCACGCTCCACGCGCCGAGGGCGAGCGTCACGCCCACGCCGGCCGAGGTGACGAGGTCGAGCGAGCGCGCCAGCACGGCCTCGAGGCGCGAGGCCTTGAGGCCCGAGCGCAGCCCGGACCGGTTCTCGCGCTCGAAGCGCTCCGTCACCTTCCCGGTGGCGCCGAAGGCCTGCAGTACCGAGATCGCGCTCAGCGCCTCGCCGGCCCGCGAGGCCACGTTTCCCTCCTTCGCGCGCGTGCGCTGCACCGACCGGCGGATGCGCTCCGAGAGCCCGGCGCTCGCGATCGCGACCGGCGGCACGATGGCGAGCGAAGCCAGCGTGAGGCGCGGCTCGAGCCACAGCATCACGCCCAGGGTCCCAACCAGGGTCAGCAGCGCCGCGCACCCGTCGAGCAGGCCGCCGACCAGCAGCTCGCGCAAGAGCACGATGTCGCCGGTGAGCCGGAGCAGCGTGTCACCGTGCTCGCGCCCGGTGTGGAACGAGACCGGAAGCCTCATGAGATGCCGGAAGAGGTCGCGGCGGATCCGCGCCACCACCCGCTGCCCCACGTTCGAGAGCATCACGGTCTGGCCGAAGGCGCCGAACCCTCCGACCGCCGAGATGAGCACTATCGCCGCTGCGGCGCCTCCGACCAGCGTCACCGGCGAGAGGCTGCTCAGCTTGAGGCCGAAGAGCTCCTGACCGTGGTGGTGAGGGTGGTGGCCGGGCGGGCCGCCGAGCGCGAAATCGAACACCACCTGGAGCGGCCAGGGCCGCAGCACCTCGGTGAGCGCCACCAGGGCCCCCAGCACCAGGGCGCCCGCGAGCTCCCAGAGGTGCGGGCGAACGTAGGGCAGGAAGTAGCGGCGCACACGCTCGGCACGCGGGAAGGCCGAGGCGATGCGCCGGAACATCGAGAGCATCAGCCGCCCCTGGCCGCGGAGAGATGCTTCCCGGCGAGCGCGAGCATGCGGGCGACCGCCCGATCCCAGCTGAAGAGCCGCGAAGCGCTGCGGCGCGCCGCCGCTCCGAGTCGCTCGCGCAGGTCGGGATCCAGGGCGAGCCGCCGGAGGGCCGCCGCCATCGCCGCCGAGTCGCCCGGAGGCACGAGCAAGCCATCCTCGCCGTGGCGAATCAGGCGCATGCACGGGCCGGTGGCACTCGCCACCACGGACCTGCCGGAGCTCATCGCCTCGGCGAGCTTGAGGGGCGAGAAGTAGGCCTCCTCGCTCGCGTAGGGAACCACCACCGCATCGCACAGCGCGAACACCGCCGGCACGTCCTCGTGGGGGACGTGCGGCAGGTGGGCGACCTCGACGCCCGAAGACAAGGCGGCCGCGAGCACTGCGCTCCGCCGAGGACCGTCTCCAACCAAAACGAGCCGGCTCGGCGTGCGCACCCCGAGGCCCGCGACCGCCCGTACCAGATTCTCCAGGTCGTGCCACGGCTTGAACAGCCCACGAACCCCACGTTGAAGGCGGGGTGGGCAAACCCCAGGGCGCGGCGCACTCGATCCACCGCGTCGCTCCCGGGGGGCTCGAAGAACTCCGGATCGGCCCCGTTCGGGACCACCTGGACCTCGTAGCCCCCGGGAGCGAGCGCGCGCACCCAGCGCGCGACTTCCTCCGAGACGGCGACCGCGCCCGAGCTGCTGGCAAACCCGGCGCGGAACGCCGCGCGCGCCGCGCCGAGCTCCAAAGCCGCGATGCTCGGCCGCCTCGTTCTCGAGCGGCGCGTTGATCTCGTAGACGTGCGGCACGCCGAGCCGTGAAGCCGCCTCGGCCCCCGCGCAGGCCAGCAAGGCGAGACGCTCGATCACCAGGTCGGGGGCGACCGCCTCGAGATGACACGTGATCTCCGCCGCGCCCGGAAGCATGGGGGTCTGGCCCGGGGCTCGCGACGCATGGACGGCGGCGCCATCGAGGGGCCGCACGCGCAGCCCGGATTCCACCAGCGCCGCGCGGTCGCGCTCCGGCCCCGGATCCATCACCAGGGCGTCGACCTCGTGCCCCGCGCGCAGCAGCGCCGCGGCCACCGAGCGCAGGTGCACCGAGCAGCCCTTGGGCCCGCCGAGCGGCACGCCGGGGTCAAGACAGAGCAGGGCGACGCGCATCCTGTCTCTCCAGGGCACGGCCATGCTCGCCGCTGAGGCTCGCGAACAGCCGCGCCAGGGCCGTCACCGAGCGCTTCTGATCGAAGCGCTTCTCGATCCAGAGTCGCGCTGCCCGCCCGAGGCGGTCTCGTTCGGCGGGCCGCGTGATCAGCCGCTCGAGCGCGCGCGCCAGGGCCGGCGCGTCGCCGGGTGGAACCACGAGCCCGGTGCGGCCCTGCCTCAGGATCTCGGGGATGCCCGCCACGCTGGTCGCCACGGCCGGGATGGCGCAGGCTCCGGCCTCGAGCAGCGCGGTGGGAAGCGCGTCCTGGTTGCCATCGGGGGCCACCACGCAGGCGAGCGCCATCACGGTCGCCCGGTGCACGATGCGTCGCACCTCGGGCTGGGTGAGTCCGCCGGCGAAGCGCACGCGCGAGACCAGACCGAGCGAGCGCACCTGCTGGGCGAGGCGCTCCCGTTCCACGCCATCGCCGACGATGGTGAGACGCGCCTCGATGCCGCGAGCCTTGAGCAGCGCCATGGCGTCGATCAGCACGTGGAACCCCTTCTTGTGCACCAAGCGCCCCACCGCGACGATGTGGGACGGTCTCGCGCGACCGCGGCCCCTCAAGCTTCTCGGGCGCCACCACTCGAGGTCGACGCCGTTGTAGATCCGCTCGATCCGCGCCCCGGGAAGCCGCTTGGCCAGCAAGCGGCGGTTGTAGTCGCATACCGTGACCAGCGCCGAGGCCCGCCGCGCCACCACATCGATCCAGCGCCAGTCCACGCTCGAGGCGAAGATGTCCTTGGCGTGGGCGGTGAACGAGAACGGAAGGCCGCTGGCGTTCGCCGCCGCCGCCGCCATGGTGGCGGCGGGGCCGGCGAAGTGCGCGTGCAGGTGAGCCACCCCCGAACCTGCCAGCGCCTTCGCCGCCCACTCGCCGGCCTGCCAGTGACATTCGTGCTTCCCGAGAATCGGCGCCCCGTTGCCCGGCCTCGCGGAGCCGTTCAGGTGGGGGCGCGCCGCGAGGCGCCGCGCCGCGGGAAGCGAGGCGGAGGCGCCCGCCTTCGGCGGGTGTTCCGCCAAGCGGCTTCCATTCGTCGGCGCTTCCGGCCGGAAGCTCGCGGGGACGAAAACGACCTCGGGCAGCAGGGCCTCCGCCTCGGGATGCCGCCGCGCCTCCTCGATCCGCTCGAGCGCCACGATGCGCACCTCGGCTCCGAGACGCCGCAGGCCCAGGATCTCGCCCAGGATGAAGGTCTCGGAGAGGCGCGGGAACGCGCGCAGGAAGTACGCGACCTTGAGGCGAGTCCTCATGCGTTCGCCTCGGCCGAGACCGGGAGCAGGTCGCGCAGGTGAGCCGCCACCCGGTCCAGTCCGTCGAGTCGTGCCTCCGTGCACCGGCGTCGACCGCGCCCGAGCGCGCGGCTCACCGCGTCGGTGAGCGCTCGCGGGGTCAGCGCGTCCATGTCCAGGTGCTCGACCAGGCCCAGCGCCGAGAGCCGCTCGGCCCGCATGCGCTGCTCTTCCCGGTGGTGTCTCAGGCGCGGAACCAGCACCGCCGGAGTGCCGGCGCCGAGCACCTCGCACACCGTGTTGTAGCCGGCCAGAGAAATCACCACGTCTGCGGCTGCCAGCGTGTGCTCGAGTCCCGGAAGGAAGGTCTTGAGCCGCACCCCCGGGGGAGCCTCCGCACGGAGCTGCCGCTGCGCCGCTTCGGCCATGAACGGGCCGGTCACCACCACGGATCGGAGGTCCCGAGGAAGCAGTTTCCGCCGCACTGCCTCGAAGTAGCGCCCGATCAGCGTCTCGCCGTCCTCCCCCCCGCCCGCGGTCACGACCGCGACCGGCTCGCCGTTTCGAGCCATCGCCGCCCGCGCCTGCCCGAGCAGGACGGGATCGACGCGCGGCGAGAGGTATCCGAGGTACCGCACCCGCTCGGCGAGCCAGTCCGGCAGGCCATAGGCCTCGCGCAAGTCGAACACCGCCGGGTCGCCGTAAACCCAGACCTCATCGTAGTAGCGCTCGATCACCTGGAGGGTGTCACGCTCGCGCCACTCGGCGCTCACTCGCCCGGGCGCATCGAGGATGTCGCGCCAGCCCAGCACCAGCCGGGCGCGCCCGTGCACGTGGGGAAGGGTCTCCAGCAGCTCGTCCATCAGCCCGGCGGGAGACTTGTCTACCAGGAACAGGTCTGGCTCGAAGCCGCGGGCGGTATCGACCAGCAACCCGGAACGCAGGGTCTTCAGGCTGACCGGGTCGAGCCGCAGCGTGCGGGGCTCGTAGGCGCCGTCCCCGACCTTGCGGGCGCTCGGGAGCTTGATGTAGTCGAGCCCCGGCGGCACGGGAAGGGCGTCCACCTGGGGCGAGCAGGTCACGAGCAGGGCGCTCAGGTCGGGGCGCTCGGCCAGCACCGCCCGGGCAAGCGAGAGCATCCGGCGGACATGCCCGAGCCCCAGGGCGTCATAGGAATACAACAACCAGCGCGGTCCCATGGTTTTCGGGCGAGACCTCCGGGCGAAAAAAACTGGGGATGGGGGACGTGGTATAGGTGGGAAAACCCTGCGGCCTGATACAATTTACCGCCCATGAAGTCGCCCGGACGCTCCCCCCTGCTCGATCCCGGTTTCGACGCACGACTGGTCGAGCGCTGCCTGGCCGGCGAAGCTCGTGCCTGGGAGCTGCTGGTGCGGCGCTACGAGCGCCTGGTCTACGCGGTGGCGCGCTCCTATCACCTGTCCGACACGGATCTGGGCGACGTCTTCCAGGAAGTGTTCGCGGCGCTGGTGCGGGGGTTGCCCCGCCTGCGCGAGGCGCGCGCGCTGTGCCGCTGGCTGTCCAGCACCACCGACCGGATCGCCCGCGCCACGGCGCTGCGTTCGCGGCGCGAGCGGATGCGGACGGCCGGCGACCCGGAGGCGCTTGAGAGTCTGCCGGCGGACATGCCGGCGGCGGGGGCCGACCTGGAAGCCGTCGAGGAGCAAACCCTGGTGCGACTGGCGCTGGCGGCGCTGCCCGAGCGCTGCAGGGGGCTCCTCTACGCCCTTTATTACGAGGATCCTCCCCCGGCCTACGCGGTCCTGGCACGAAGGCTGGGCGTGCCGGTCGGCTCGCTCGGGCCAACCCGGGCGCGCTGCTTCGACCGCCTGCGCGCCGAATTCCGCAACCTGGGAGCGGACGCGGGCGGTATCATCGCGGGCGCGCCCCTCACCTTTGTTGATAGGAGCCGGGAGGTCGCCCGGCCCCGCCGCGTGCGTCCCGCCGCCCGGAAACAAAGGGAAGGCTACCCCGCTCGCGCGGCGCGTGGCGTTGCGGGAGACAGGGAGGGCAGTCGATGAAAAACGAGCGCCGGATCGGCGCCCACTTGGATACGCACAAGTTGCTGGACTACCTGGACGGGCAGGCGGACACCACGAGCCGGCGCGAGGTGGAGGAGCATCTGGGGCTCCCCTGCCCAGCGTGCCGCGACCTGCTCCACGAGTTCGGAGCGTTACTCGAACGGATGCGGCTGGATCGCATCGACGAGGTCCCGGAGGAGCTGCGCGCCCGGGCGCTGGCGGTGTTCGCGCCGCGGGAAGCGCCGACGTTGCCGCAGCGCGTGGCGGAGATGCTCGCCCGCATCCTGTTCGACTCGCTGAGCCAGCCGATCCCCGAAGCCGCGCGGCGCGCGGTGGGCGAGGTGCGGCGGCTGCGGCTCGGGCTCGGTGAGCATTCGCTCGAGCTCGAGTTCGAGACCGAGTCGGCGGAGACCCGCTCGGTCCGGGGCCGCCTCGACGCGCCGGATCCCCAACTCCACAGGGTGGAGCTTCTGATCGCGGCCGAACGCCTGAGCGGGTGGGCGGACGCGAGCGGGGTCTTCACGTTCGAGCGCGTGCCGCGGGGGACCGCACGGATCACGGTCGTGGGGCCCGCGGGCCACTACCGCCTGCCGCCGCTGGAGCTCTAGGGGATCATGGCCACCGATGCCACCGCTGCCGACCGGTTGCTGGAGCGGGTCGAGAGCCTGAGGCGCGGCCAGCCGGCGCGCGCCTGGCAGGTCCTCGGGCGTGGCTTCGGCAAGGCCCACCGAGGAGCCGTTCCCGCGAAGCGCGGCGAGCTGTGGCGGCTGCGCGCCCACGTGCTGCGCAGCCTCAGACGCTCGCACGCCGCGGCTCACGCCTATCGGCGCGCCGAGCGCTGGTTCGAGCGCGCCGGCGACGCGCGCGAGCGCGGCAGGTGCGCCATCGGGCTGGTCGACTCGCTGATGTACCTCGGACGCTACGACGAGGCGCTGGAGGCGGCCTCCCGGGGACGGCGCCTGCTGGCGCGCGCGCACGACCCCGGCGCGCTGGCGCGCCTCGCCAACAACGAGGGGAACCTCTTCCACCGGCTCGACCGGCCCGACCGGGCGCTCGAGCGCTACCGTGACGCGCGGCGCGCCCTGCGACGTGCCGGCGACGAGCGAGGCGCGGCGATGGTGTCGGGCAACATCGCCAATTGCCTGTCCCTGCTCGGGCGGTCGGCCGAGGCGCGGCGTCTCTACCTCGAGGCCGAGCGCGCCCACGCGACGGCGAACTTCCCGCTCGATGCCCTCAGGGCCCGCTACAACCTCGCCTACGTTGACTTCCTGGACCAGCATCACGAGTCGGCGCTCGAGTCCCTCGGCGCGATCGCGGACGAGGCACGATCCCGCAGCTACCCCTCTCTCATGGCCCTCGCGGCTCTCGACCGTGCAGAGATCCTCCTCAGGATGGGAGTGCACGAGGAAGCGCTCACCGAAGCCCAGATCGCGATCCACCGCTGCGCCGGGCTCGGCCTCACCTACGAGCGCGCCAAGGCGGAGGTCTTCGCGGCGCTCGCGGAGCACCGCCTGGGCCGGCGGGCTTCGGCGCGCCAGCGTCTCGAGCGCTCGCTGGCCGCCTTTCACGCCGAGGGGAACGCGGTGTGGAGCGGCGAGGCCCTGGTGGGAGTCGCCACGGTGTGGTGGCGCGACGGCAACCCGCGCGCGGCGGCCGCGTTGCTGGGCGCGGCGCGAAGGCGGTTCGCGCTCGCTCGCGATGGCGAGCGCGAGTGCTGCTCGCTGGCGCTCCTCGCCCGCGCCCGGCTGGAATGTGGCCGGCGGAAGGCGGCGGAGCAATGCCTCGACGATCTCCATCGCCGGTCGGGCCGGCGTCCGTCGCCCCGGCTGCGGCACCTGGCGCTGGCCGCCGAGGCGTCGGCGGCACGATCATCCGGGGACCTCGCCCGCGCGCGCCGGCTCCTCAGGCGCGCTGCCTCCGAGGCCGAGCGGCTGGCGTCGCGAATCCTCGACGAGCAGTGGCGCTCGACGTTCTGGGGCGAGTGGGGCTGGCCGCATCTCGAGCTGGCCGCGCTGGAGCTCCGGGCCGGGCGCATTGCCGAGGCCCTCGAGACGCTGGAAGCCGGGCGCGGGAGAGCCTTGATCGGCCCCTCCGCCGCCGGCGCGCCCAGCCGTCCCGCCCGCTTGCCCAAGGCGGTGCGCGGGTGGGCGGCTCGGCACCTCGCCCGCGAACGCGACCGCATGTCCCGCTCGGCGACCGAGGTACCGCCGCTCCCGGCCCGGGACTGGGCGGCCGGGCACCCGAGCACCCTACGGCGCGTGCTGGAAGGGTTGCCGGCCCGCTCGATCCGCGCGGAAGCGCTCAGGCGCTCGCTCGCGGGAGACCAGCTCTTGATCGACTACTTCCTCCACCAGGGCGTGCTGGGCGCGATCGCCGTGACGCGTCAAGAACTGGCCGGGAGGGCCGAGCTGGTGCGGGAGCCGCGGCTCGTCGAGTTCGTGCACTCGCTGCTCTTCGAGCTGCGCGGGGCGGCGTTCACGCCGGCCCGCGAACGACCCGATTCGGGGGCGCTGCGCGAGCGGCTCGCCGAGCTGGCCGCGCTGATCCTCTGGCCGGCGCTGGGCGACGCGCGAGCCTTCGGACAGACGCGGTCGCTCGCGATCGTCCCGGCGGGGCCGCTGGCGCGGATCCCATGGGCCGCGCTTCCGCTGCCGGACGGGCGCCTGGTGTGCGAGTCGATGGATCTGGTCGTGGTGCCGGGGTTGCGCCTCGCAATGGCGAAGGCCTCCCGTCCGGCAGGAGACGTGGGCGTGCGCGGCGCTTCACCCCTCGTGGTGGCCTCCGACGCGGGAGAGCTCGAGAACGTCGAGCCGGAAACCCGGATGGTTCTCGATTGCTTCCCGGGCGCAGAGCTGCTGTCGCGTGAGCGGGCCACGGCCGATCGCTTTCTGGAGCTGGCTCCGCACGCCCCCTGGATCCACTTCGCGGGTCATGGAATTTACCTGGCGGAGGCCCCGCATCAGTCGGCGCTCCGATTCGCGGACCGCTGGCTTGCCGCGCACGAGCTGGCCGGTCTGGGCCTCTCCGCCTCGTGGGTGACGCTCTCGGCCTGCCAGACCGCAAGGGCTCTTGTGCGTCCTGGCGAGGAGTGGTTCGGGCTGCCGAGGGCCCTGCTGCTCGGCGGCGCCCAGGGCGTGCTGGCATCGCAGTGGGACGTTGACGATCGGGCGACTGCCCGCCTCATGGCCGATGTGTACCGCGGGCTCAAGTCCGGCATGGCGCTCGGCGCGGCGCTCGGGGGAGCCCAGGCCGCGCGGTCCGCGGCCCAGGATCATCCGCTGGATTGGGCAGGGTTCGTGCTGCTCGGCGGCCCGGACGCAGCCACGAAAGGCATGCAGGCGGTCCAGTGAGACCGGACGGGGAACCTCGGCCGGGCGGGGAGGCCATACCCTGGGCGGATACGACATCCTTTCGACAAGTGTCGAATCCCTCGTCCGCTTGCCACAAGAGCAGGATCGACTTAATATTATTCTCCCTGCCAGGAGGATCCATGTTGGCCGAACCCGCATCGCTGCAGGAGAGAGTTCGACTTCCTTCCCGCCTCCTGGCGACGCTGGCGGCCGCAGCTCTCCTGGCCACATCGTGCTCGCGCCAGATACCCACGGGGCCGTCGCATTCCGTCACCGTGACCCGGTCCACGGGCCCCGCCACGAGTTCCTACGACGAAGACGCCGACAGCCAGGTGATGGTGAGGCTCGCGAGCGGCGTCGATGCGGCCGATTTCGCGAGAGACTATAACCTCACCCTGGTCCACCGGAGCACGTGGGGTGGCGCCACCTTCCGGCCCCAGGGCGGCGTGTCGCCCGACAAGATCGCAAGCCGCATGATCGACGATCCCCGCGTGATCACGGCCGAGCGCGACCAGTATCTCGAGACGGCGGAGACGCGGCAGGAGAGCTTCGCCTTCGACGACGGCTACGGGACGCCCGGAAACTACGCCGAGCAGGCAGCGACGCAGTCCATCGGCCTGGACTGGGCGCTCCAGGTCAGTCGAGGAGCGAACGTCGGGGTCGCGATCCTCGATACCGGGGCAGATCTCACCCATCCCGCCCTCCTGGGCCATGTGGACCTGCAGAGGAGCTGGGACTTCGTTTCCGGCACCGCCGTTCCGACCGATGTCGGGGACGGGCTCGACAACGACGGGGACGGCTTCGTGGACGAGGCCTGGGGCCACGGCACGCATGTGGCCGGGATCGTGGCGCGTACCGCGCCCGGCGCGCGACTGCTGATCGTGCGCGTGCTGGATGCCGATGGCCGCGGCGACCTGCTGAACGTCATCTCCGGGATCCACTGGGCCATCGACCACGATGCGAAGGTGATCAACATGAGCCTCGGGATGCTGAACTCGAGCGATGCCATGCAGGAGGCGCTCGAGGAGGCCGAGGAGCACGGCGTGGTGTGCGTGTGTTCGGCGGGGAACTGGGGGAGCAACCAGCCTGAGGACTTTCCCGCGAGCAGCAGCCACGTGCTCGCCGTGGCCGCGCTCGGCGCCCAGGATTGCGCGGCGCCCTTCACCTCCTTCGGGATCTTCGTCAGCATTTCCGCTCCGGGCGTGGCCGTGCGCAGCGCCTATCCCCTCAGTCGTTACTGGGTGTGGAGCGGCACGTCGATGTCGGCTCCGTTCGTTTCCGGCGGGGCGGCGCTGCTGCTTTCGCTCCACCCCGACTGGAACAAGACCGATGTGATGAACCGGCTGGCCTGGGGAGCCAGGCCCTTGCCGGCCGGGAGCGGGCTCGGAGCCGGCGCCCTGGATCTGGCCCGAGCCATGGCCCCCGACTATAGCTGATCCGGCCTTGATGGAGCCTTCCCAGTCGCCTGACCCGGCGCGTGGCGGCGCCCTCCGGTCATGAGCCGGCGCGCGCCGCCCAACCGCTTCTTATCCGGCCCCCGCATCGATCCGGCGCCCATCACCGGCCGGGAGACCGCCGCCGATCTGATCGACGGAGCCTTCCTGGCCTACAACGCCGCCCGCCTGCGCGAGGGCGCCCAGCTCCTGGTCGAGGGCATGCTCCAGGACGGCGTCACCGTGGGTCTCTCGGTGGCGGGGGCTCTCACCCCCGCGGGGCTCGGCATCAGCGCGATCATCCCCCTCATGGAGGCCGGGTTCGTCGACTGGATCGTATCCACCGGGGCGAACCTCTACCACGACACCCACTTCGGCCTCGGGCTCGCGATGCATCGCGGCACCTTCCACGCCGACGACGTTAAGCTGCGCGAGGAGGGCGTGGTGCGGATCTGCGATGTCTTCTTCGACTACCGGGTGCTGCTCGACACCGACGCGTTCTTCCGCGAGATCATCGCCGCCCCCGAGTTCCAGCGCGAGATGAGCACCGCCGAGTTCCACCACCTGTGCGGAAAGTACGTGAGGGCGCGCGAGGAAGCCCTCGGCCTGGGGCGCCGGTCGCTGCTCGCCGCCGCCTTCGAGCTCGGCGTCCCGATCTACACCTCCTCCCCCGGCGACTCGTCGATCGGCATGAACGTCGCCGCGATGGCGCTCGAGGGCAACCTGCTTCGCTTCGACGTCAACGCCGACGTGAACGAGACGGCCTCCATCGTGTGGGACGCCAAAGCGAGGGGCGGAAAGAGCGCGGTGTGGGTGCTCGGGGGCGGGAGCCCCAAGAACTTCCTGCTCCAGACCGAGCCGCAGATCCAGGAGGTGCTCGGCATCCCCGAGAAGGGGCACGATTACTTCCTCGCCTTCACGGACGCTCGCCCCGACACCGGCGGTCTCTCGGGCGCCACGCCTTCCGAGGCGGTGAGCTGGGGGAAGATCGACCCGTCTCAGCTCCCGGACACGGTGATCTGCTACGCCGATTCGACGCTCGCCCTGCCGCTGATCACCGCCTACGCCCTGGCCAAGCACCCGCCGCGCGAGCGGAAGCGGCTCTACGACCGGCGCCGGCAAATGCTCGAAGCCCTGCGGCAGGCGTTCCTCTCCCGCGGCCGGGTGGCGGAGGCCGACGCGGGGAAGCCGTAGTGTCATCAACATGACTTTCGGTAGGCGACCCTAGCAGCCCATGCCCCAGCCCGGTGTCCGACCCCCGCGTCTCTCCGATGCGTGGGGGGAGGCCAAGCAGATCGTCTGGAGTCACCGCCGCCGCCTCGGGCTCGGCATGCTCCTGATGCTGGTCAACCGCGCCTCGGGTCTGGTGCTGCCCGCCACCTCCAAGTTCCTGATCGACGAGGTGATCGGCAAGCGCCGCGGTGAGCTGCTGCCGGCTCTGGCGCTGGCGGCGGGCGGGGCCACCGTGGTACAGGCCGCGACCTCGTTCGGGCTCTCCCAGGTGCTCGGGGTGGCCGCCCAGCGCGCGATGACGGAGATGCGCAAGCAGGTCCAGACCCACGTGACCCGCCTGCCGGTCCGCTACTTCGACTCGACCCAGACCGGGATCCTGATCTCCCGCATCATGAGCGACGCCGACGGGATCCGGAACCTGGTGGGCACCGGGCTGGTGCAGCTCGTCGGCAGCGCCGTCACCGCCGTGGCCGCGCTCGCCGTGCTGCTCTACCTCGAGTGGCGCATGACCCTCGTCAACCTGGTCATCCTCTCGTTGTTCGCCGGCCTCATGGCGTTCGCCTTCAAGCGGCTGCGGCCGATGTTCCGGGAGCGCGGCAAGCTCAACGCCGAGGTGACCGGGCGGCTGAACGAATCCCTGGGCGGGATCCGCGTCGTCAAGGCCTACACCGCCGAGCGGCGCGAGCAGCTGGTGTTCGCGCGCGGCGCCCACCGGCTGTTCCGCCTGGTGGCGGGCACCCTGACCGGGATCTCGGGAATGGGGGCGATCTCGACCGTCATCGTGGGCGTGGTCGGCGTGCTGATGATCCTGATGGGCGGCCGCTCGATGCTGGGCGGACGGATGACTCTTGGCGGGTTCGTCATGTACCTCACCTTCACGGGTCTGCTCGCGGCACCCCTGGTCCAGCTCGCCTCGATCGGCACCCAGGTCAGCGAGGCGTTCGCCGGGCTCGACCGCATCCGCGAGATCCAGCGGGTCACGACCGAGGACTCCGACGACCGGACGCGCGAGCCGCTGGAGGGTCTCCGCGGCGACGTCGCGTTCGAGGACGTGAGCTTCGAGTACAACGCCGGCGTGCCTGTGCTCAAGCAGGTGTCGTTCCGCGCCCCGGCCGGCTCGACCACGGCGCTGGTGGGGTCGAGCGGCTCGGGCAAGAGCACCCTGATCGGCCTGGTGATGGCCTTCCACCGCCCGCTTTCGGGGCGGATCCTGGTGGATGGCCGCGACCTCGCGCGGGTCCGACTTCAAGATTATCGCTCGCACCTCGGCGTGGTGCTGCAGGACAACTTCCTCTTCGACGGCACCATCGCGGAGAACATCGGCTTCTCGCGCCCCGGCGCCACGCGGCGCGAGCTCGAGGAGGCCGGACGGATCGCCCACTGCGAGGAGTTCGTGAACGGGTTCGAAAAAGGCTACGACACCGTGGTCGGCGAGCGCGGGGTCAAGCTCTCGGGCGGGCAGCGCCAGCGCGTGTCGATCGCGCGCGCGATTCTCGCGGATCCCACCCTCCTGATCCTCGACGAGGCGACCTCGAGCCTCGATTCGGAGAGCGAGGCCATGATCCAGGACGGGCTCGCCTCGCTGCGTCGCGGGCGCACCACGTTCGTGATCGCGCACCGCCTCTCCACGATCCAGAGCGCCGACCAGATCCTGGTGCTCGAGGGCGGCGAGATCGTCGAGCGCGGAACCCACCAGGAGCTGCTCGGACTCGGGGGGCGCTATCGCCAGCTCTACGACAAGCAGTACCGGCTGGAACGCGACCGCTTCATCAACCCGGGCGAGGACTTCACGCCCGAGCCGGCGCGACGCCGATCCGGCCCGGTGTCGGAGCGCGGGGAGTCGCTGCAGATCCCGAAACTGTGAGGGCGGTCGGCGAGGAGCGCGCCGCCTAAAATCGACCGGCCCCCATCGATTCCTCGTGGGGGCCGCGTCGCTCCTCAGGCTCCAGCCGGTTGTCGAACTTGTAATGCTTCAGCCGTCCCCGGAGCGCGGGAGATCACCTATCAACAGCCCGACCCGTGGCAACCGCGGCCCTTGCACCGTGACGGGCGTTCGCATCATCGGTTGTGGAACGTGACGCCGCCGAGCACCGAGAACTGCGAGATGTCCGACGCCGTGTAGCGGCCCTCGACGAAGTAGTGCGAGTACGGGCCCGGCATTCGCAACCCGCCGAACAGGTTGAGGCCGACCTCGGTGTTCGACGAGCGACGCTCGCGGTCGTACATGTTGAGCCCCAGTCCGCCGCCCAGGTACGGGGTGATGAGACCCTCCGGAACGAAGTGGTAGTAGAGATCGACGTTGGGGTTGACGTCGCTGACGCCGTTCACCTTCCAGTACATCAGGTTGGGGATGAGATGCAGGCGCGTGCCGGACTGCTCGAGCTCCATGTGCGCCCCGATCATCACGGTGCCGTCCAGATTCTCGGGAGTCGAGTAGCCGAGCTTTCCGCCGAAGCCCGACAAGGTGAATGCGCGGGCGGCGGCGGACGGAAGCAACATACCGAGGGAGAAGTAAGCGATGAGCCAGAGTCGTCGCGTCATCACGGTGATGTCCTCCTTCCTGGTTCGAGCCCCGCGGCGATCGGCTCCCGAGCTTCTCGGATCGAGGACAGCCCGCTCGGGTTCCTCCGCCACGAGACAGGATATTTAGACCCCTCTCGACCCGAGATGCATGCAAAGTATCGCGCGCCTCGCTTGCACGACGCTGACAGCGTCATGGGCTTGTCACCGTGCGGAACTCCTTCGGTGGCGGCGAGCGCGGGAGCAAGACCGGCCGGCGGGTGCGGCGCCGCGGCGGCTCGGAGGTAGAACGGGAGCCTCGCGCGCGGGGGCCGCCAGGCGACCCATGGCCGGCGGATTCCGCACGCCGGCGTGGCCATTGCTTCAACCGAGAATCAGTTTCCCCGGAGCAGCACCATCTTCCTCGACACCACCTGGCCGTTCGCTCCCGCGCGATAGAAGTAGATCCCGCTGGGCGCCGCCGAGCCGCCGGCGCGAACGCCGTTCCAGGTGAACTCCCGCGTGCCGGCGGCGAGACGTCCGCGGTGGAGCGTGGCCACGAGCCGGCCCCCCACGTCGAAGATGCCGACCTCGACGTCGGAGGACCGGTCGAGCGTGAGCGTGAACGTGGTCGCGGCCGTGAAGGGATTGGGACGCGCGGCCGACAGCAAGAGCCGGCCCGTTCCGGCGAGGGGCAGCGGGCCCTGCGCCATCGGGACGTCAAGCCTCACCCCGTCCGGGCCGCTGAACTGGGACTCCGCGATCGCCAGCGCCCCGCCCGGGCTCTGGCCAGGTTTCAGAGCCAGATGAATCAGCACGTTCACCACCTCTTCACCTGGCGACAGTGCCAGCGCCGTCCCGAGCCGCACGAGGCCCAGGACGATCTGGCCGTCCCGCGCCTCTGACAGATGGAGCCAATCGCCATCGCCCCATGCCGGGAACTCGACCGACGTCAACTCGTAGCGATCGTCGGGGTAATCGAAGGCGAGCTTGGTCCCGCCGATCCGCTGCGCTCCGTGAATCTCGAGCGGGACGTCGATGCCGGCGCCGGTCGTCACCGGCGTGCCGAATACAACCCGGATCCCGTCCTCGCGCCGCGGGTGAGACGTGTCCGCCGGGCAGCCGGCGCACGCCCGCCGCTCGAGGATCCTTAGCGCGCAGCAGAACACGTCGTC
>VBOT01000118.1 GCA_005893225.1 Candidatus Eiseniibacteriota bacterium | reverse complement strand
CCTGAAGATCACCTCGCTGGTGGGCGAGAGCGCCGAGTGGGTCCAGCAGGCCGCGCAGCACTTCCGTCTCCGGGCCCAGGCGGTCGCCGCCGCAAGGCGCGGATGAGGGTGTTCCTCATCGTGCTCGACGGCGTCGGAATGGGCGCGCTCCCCGACGCCGCGGACTACGGCGACGAGGGCAGCAACACCCTGCTCCACGTCGCCGAGGCGGTCGGCGGTCTCCGGGTGCCGGCGCTCGAGCGCCTCGGCCTCGGCAGCCTGATCGCGCTTCCCGGGGTGGGCGTGCGGCGGGAGCCGCTTGGCGCGCGCGGGCGGCTCACCGAGCGCTCGGCCGGCAAGGACAGCACGACCGGCCACTGGGAGCTCGCGGGGCTCGTGCTCGAGCGCCCGTTCCCCACTTACCCGCACGGGTTCCCCATCCAGCTCCTGGATCGGATCGCCGAGCGCGTCGAGCGCGGCTGGATGGGGAACGAGGTGGCCTCGGGGACGGAGATCATCCAGCGTCTCGGAGCCGAGCACCAGCGCACCGGGAAGCTCATCGTGTACACTTCGGCCGACAGCGTGTTCCAGGTGGCGGCCCACGAGGAGACCGTGCCGCTCGAGGAGCTGTACCAGGCGTGCCGCGTCGCGCGCGAGATGCTCCAGGGCAAGCACGCCGTGGGGCGCGTGATCGCGCGGCCGTTCACCGGACCGCCCGGCGACTACCGCCGGACGCCGAGACGGCGCGACTTCTCGCTTCCGCCTCCGGCGCCGACCGTGCTCGATCGCCTGACCGAGGCTGGCCATCCGGTCGTGACGGTCGGGAAGGTCGACGACCTGTTCGCCCAACGCGGCGTCACCGAGGCGATGCACACGTCCGGTAATCCCGAAGGCCAGGACATCCTGGTCGATCTCGCGCGAAGGAAGGGCAGCGGCCTGGTGTTCGCCAACCTCGTGGACTTCGATCAGCAGTACGGTCACCGCAACGATCCCGCCGGGTTCGCGCGCGCGCTCGAGGAGTTCGACCCGCGCCTCGACGAGATGCTGGCCCGGCTGCGCAGCGACGATCTCTGCATGATCACGGCCGACCACGGCAACGACCCCACCACGCCGAGCACCGACCACTCGCGCGAGTACACGCCGCTCTTGTGCGCCGGCCCGCGCGTTCGGGCCGGGCGCGACCTCGGCACGCGCGCAACGTTCGCCGACGTGGGGGCGACACTGGCCGAGCTCTTCGGCGTCGACGCACTCGCCTTCGGGAAGAGCTTCCTGCGCGAGCTCCGCGCGTGACCGCCGCGAAGCGAAGGGCGGCGCCGCGGCCCGCGGGCCGCCGGGCCGCCGGGATCACCCCCGAGCGCCTGATGGCCGAGGCCGATCGGGCGCGGCGGCGAGCCTACGCGCCCTACTCGGAGTTCGCCGTGGGAGCGGCGCTGCTCACCCGCGCGGGGCGGGTCGTCCACGGGTGCAACGTCGAGAACGCCGCGTTCGGCCTCTGTATGTGCGCGGAACGGACCGCGGCGCTCAAGGCCGTGAGCGAGGGGGAGCGCGAGTTCACGGCGGTGGCCGTGACCGCCGGCGCGGGCGAGGGCTCCTCGCCGTGCGGCTCGTGCCGGCAGTTCCTCCACGAGTTCTCGCCGCGCATGTGGGTCTACTGGCGCGATGCCCGCGGGCGGATCGTCAGGCGGCGGCTCGATGCCTTGCTGCCGGAGGCCTTCGACCTGGTGAGGGCGAAGGGGCGATGAGCGCCGCGCACGACGAGCTGATCGACCTCATCACCCGCAAGGTCATGGAAGAGCTGGCGCGGCGCGGCACGGCGGAGACGGAGCCGAGGGTCGCATCCGGACCGGGCGCCCCGGTGGGCGCGAATCCCCCGGGCGCTTCAGGCGCGGCCGATGCCCCCGCTCCCGTCCCGCCTCCCGGGGCCCACGAGCCCGATCCCGAGACCCGCGAGCGGCTCCGCCTCTTCAGCGTCTCCGGGGCCCGCGGCCCCGAGGAGACCCGGGCGCTCGCCGAGGCCGGCGCCTCGAGAGTGGTGGCCACCATGGGCTACTGCCCGGCCTCCGACGGGCTCGCCTCCCTCATCGACCACACCCTGCTCAAGCCCGACGCCACGCGGGAGGAGATCGAGCGGCTGTGCCGCGAGGCGGCCCAGTTCTGCTTCGCCTCGGTGTGCGTCAATCCGAATTGGGTCCCCGTGTGCCGCGATCTCCTGCGAGGCACGGGGGTCAAGGTGTGCACGGTGATCGGCTTCCCCTTCGGCGCCCACCTGCCCGACGTCAAGGCCTACGAGGCGCATCGCGCGGTCGAGCAGGGAGCCGAGGAGGTGGACATGGTGATCAACATCGGCGCGCTCAAGTCCAAGGACTACGCGCTGGTCGAGCAGGACATCCACGGCGTGGTGCAGGCCGTGGGGCGCGACACGGTGGTCAAGGTGATCCTCGAGACCGCCCTGCTCACCCGCGACGAGAAGGTCATGGGCTGCTCGCTCGCCAAGGCGGCGAGGGCGGACTACGTGAAGACGTCGACCGGGTTCGCGGGCGGAGGCGCCACCGTCGAGGACGTGCGGCTCATGCGCGAGACCGTCGGCCCCGAGATCGGTGTCAAGGCCTCGGGCGGGATCCGCACGACGGAGGACGTCAAGGCCATGGTGGCGGCCGGCGCCACCCGCATCGGCGCCTCGGCGGGCGTCAAGATCGTGCGCGGCGAGGCCTCCTCGACCCAGGGCTACTAGTGGATACTAGCGTGCTCGACGTCCGCGGGTTCCTCCGCGAGAAGCGCGATGGAAGGACTCACCGGCCCGAGGACATTCATGCCCTGGTCGCCGGTTACCTGGGCGGCGCGATCCCGGACTATCAGGTGAGCGC
Organism: Candidatus Eiseniibacteriota bacterium; assembly: GCA_005893225.1. Taxonomy (GTDB): domain Bacteria; phylum Eisenbacteria; class RBG-16-71-46; order RBG-16-71-46; family RBG-16-71-46; genus WS-3. The sequence continues at coordinate 5,577 of VBOT01000118.1, read as the reverse complement.
CTGGCTCATGGCCGCCTTCATCCACGGGCTCGACGAGGCCGAGACCGACGCCCTCACGCTGGCCTTGATCCGCTCCGGGCGCTCGTTCGACTGGAGCGACCTCCAGCGCCCCTCGGCCGACAAGCACTCGACCGGCGGCGTCGGTGACAAGATCTCTCTGATCCTGGCGCCGCTGGTCGCCGCCTGCGGCGTGATGGTGCCGATGGTCTCCGGGCGCGGCCTCGGCCACACGGGCGGCACGCTCGACAAGCTCGAGTCGATCCCCGGTTTTCGCACCCAGCTCACCCCCGAGGCCCTGCGCGCCCAACTCGCCTCACTCGGCGTGGCGATGGTCGGACAGGGCCCCGACCTGGCTCCCGCCGACGGCCTGCTCTACGCCCTGCGCGACGTCACGTCGACCGTGGAGCAGGAGTCGTTCATCGTCTCGAGCATCGTGAGCAAGAAGATCGCCGAGGGGGCGTCCGCGATCGTCTACGACGTCAAGTGCGGGAACGGCGCTTTCATGAAGGAACGCAACACCGCGAGCCGGCTCGCGCGACGCCTGGTCGGGGCCACGCGCGCCCAGGGCCGGAACGCCGCCGCGCTCATCACGGACATGAGCCAGCCGCTGGGCCGGGCGGTCGGGAACGCGCTCGAGGTTCGCGAGACCGTGGAGGTCCTGAACGGCCGGGGGCCGGACGACGTGCGGACGCTGACCCTCGAGCTTGCGGCCCTGATGCTGTCCCTTTCGGGCGCCGAGCCCGCTCCCGAGGCGATGGGGCGCGCGCGCCGCGCCCTGGAGTCGGGATCGGCGTGGGAGAAGTTCCTGGCCATGGTCGAGGCGCAGGGCGGCGATGTGCGGAGCGTCCAGCGCGCGGACGGCCTGCCGCGCGCTCCGGTGACGGTCGAAGTCAGGGCGCCGCGCGCCGGGCGGTTGGCCGCGGTCGACACGTTCGGCCTGGGGGAGCTGGTGGTGGCGATGGGCGGGGGACGCGCTGCCAAGGAGGACGTGATCGACCCGCGCGTGGGCATGATCGTGCGCCGTCGCCTGGGCGAGGCGGTGGAGCGGGGAGAGCCGCTCGCCGAGCTCCATCTGGCGGCGGAGGACGAAGCCTTCGTGGCGCGGGCGGTCGCCTGTTTCAGCATCGAGGACCGCGAGGTGGCGCCACCGGAGCTGGTGATCGAGAACTTCGGCTAGACGTTGGGTATGCCAGGGCGCGGCGCGCCTCGGCCATCACGCCGTGCCCTTCGCCCGGTCTACGGAGTGTGAATCCGCTCCGCCTGGGTACGGTCGAGATCGCGCAAGTTGGGCTGGGCCGGAGGCGCCTCCGCGCCGGGGGCGGCGGGCTGGAGCGGTTTCCCCGGGTGAGTGGTGCAGTACTCGGCCGGCTCCGAGCCCTCCGTGAACGTCTCCGTGGTCACGTTCGGGCACGCCTCCGTGGCGAGCATTCCGGTCTCGGCGCAGATCTGCCGGGTCACGGTTCCGGCCGGCACCGGGAACTCCTCCACCGGCCTCCCGCGCGTGGCCGCGATCATGAAATCGGTCCAGGCCGGGAGCGCCGCCCGGGCCCCGGTCATGCCGGGGCCGATGGTCCGCTTCTGATCAAAGCCCACCCAGACGCCGCACACCAGGCTCGGGATGTAGCCGACGAACCAGGCATCCATGTAGTCGTCCATGGTGCCGGTCTTGCCCGCCGCCGGGTTGTAGAAGCCGCGCGCCCGCGCCGGGTACCCGGTGCCCTGGTCCATCACGCTCTGGAGCATCGAGGTCATCACGCCCGCGGTCTCCGCCGAGAGCACCTCGCTCAGCTTGGGCACGTTCTTCTCGAGGACGTTTCCGTTCTTGTCCTCGACCTTGAGGATGAACAACGGCTCGGAGCGGATGCCCGTGTTGGCGAGCACGCCGTAGGCCGAGGTTAGCTCAAGCAGCGACACCTCGCTCGTGCCGAGCGCGAGCGACAGGTTCTGGCCGAGCGGGCTCTTGATCCCCATGCGTCGCGCGTAGCTCGCGACCAAAGAGGTGCCGACCTTGCGCAGCAGCTTGATCGCCGGGATGTTGATCGACATCTGGAGCGCGTAGCGGAGCGTGACGGGGCCGCGGTAGGTGCGGTCGTAGTTGCCCGGCTGGTAGAGCTTGCCGTCGCCGCCGGGGAACGAGACCGGCTCGTCCACGATAATGTCGGTGGGCCGGAAGCCGTTGTCCATCGCCGCCGTGTAGACGAAGGGCTTGAACGCCGATCCGGGCTGGCGGCGCGCCTGGACCGCGCGATTGAAGTTGCTGTGGTTCCAGTCCCGGCCGCCGACCAGCGCCCGCACGTATCCGGTGCGCGGATCGAGCGCGACGATCGCCCCCTGGAGGTACGGAGTGGTCTGGCCGGCGCGCGCCCCCTCGCTGGCGGGCATCACGTAGTTGGTGTGGGTGGCTCGGATCTTGAGGTCCGACTCGAGCGCGCTCAGTTGCTTCTCGAGAGCCCGCTCCGCCGCCTGCTGGAGATCCATGTCGAGCGTGGTGTAGACGCGTAGGCCTCCCTCGTAGACGATGTTCGCCCCGTAGCGCTCGTCGAGGTGCAGGCGCACCATCTCCGTGAAGTAGGGCGCGCGGTCGTTGCTGTAGCGCTGCGGGGTGACCCCGAGAGGGTCGCTCATGGCCTTGTCGAGCTCGACCTGGGTGATGCTCTTCGTCGCCAGCATATTGCGCAGCACCTTGGCCCGGCGCGCCTTCGCCGCCGCCGGGCGGCGGCGCGGCGAGTAGAGGCTTGGATTGGCGGGAATGCCCGCGAGCAGCGCGCACTCCGAGAGGGTGAGCTCGCGGACCGGCTTGGCGAAGTAGGTCTTGGCTGCCGCCTCCACGCCGTAGGCGCCCTCGCCGAAGTAGATCTGGTTGAAGTAGAGCTCGAGGATCTGGTTCTTGGTGAAGTTCCTCTCGATCTCGACCGCGAGCGCGATCTCCTTGAGCTTGCGCGAGATCGTGCGCTCGTGGGTCAGGAACAGGTTGCGCGCCAGTTGCTGGGTGATGGTGCTCCCGCCCTCGGCCCGCCGCATCTGCAGGAGATTGCTCATCGCGGCGCGCCCGATGCCCCACAGGTCCACGCCCCAGTGCTGGTAGAAGTTCCGGTCCTCGGTCGAGAGCGTGGCCTCGATCAGATGGCGCGGAATCTGGTTGAGGGCGACGGTGGAGCGGTTTTCCTTGAAGAACTCGTGGAGCACGCGGCCGCGCGCGTCGTAGACAACGGTCTTGACCGGCGGCTGGACGGCGGTGAGCTTGTCCGTGCGCGGCAGGTCGCGGCCGATCCAGCGCACCACGCCGAAGACGGCGCCGGCGGAGCCGAAGACCGCGATGACGACCAGAACGAAGAAGAGCTTCCAGGGGAACCGGATCGCCGCCTGGATCGCACGGCGGGCCGATGTGCGTTCGCTTTCCAAGTTTCTCCTCTCGTCAGGGAGCGTAGGGGGGGCCGGTGAGGGGGTCAAGCAACGCCCGCTCGATCCGCCCCTTCGAGGGGGGCCAAGACGCTTGCGGGCTTCACGGTTGCCCGCCTCGCGGTGCCTCCCTAGAATCCGCCGCCTGCACCTTCAGGAGTCGCGGGACGCTGCTCGAGGGAGGCTGCCCGACCGCATGACGAGCCCGGAACAACAATTCGAGACGCTGGCGCGAGGCGCCGAGGAGATCCTCCCCGAGGGCGGGCTGCTCGAGCGCCTGCGGCTCTGCGCGCGAGAGGGCCGGCCGCTGCGCGTCAAGCAGGGCTTCGACCCGACCGCTCCCGACATCCATCTCGGGCACGCCGTGGGGCTCCGGAAGCTGCGGCAGTTCCAGGATCTCGGTCATCAGGTCGTGCTCATCGTGGGGGACACCACCGGCATGGTCGGAGACCCGAGCGGTCTCACCAAGACACGGCCCCAGCTCACGAGCGAGCAGGTCGAGGCGAACGCCCGCACCTACCTCGAGCAGTTCCACCGCGTCCTCGATCCGGATCCGGCTCCGCCTCGCCGCCCGGTCGAGATCCATCGCAACAGCGACTGGCTCTCGAAGATGCAGTTCATGGACGTGATCCATCTCGCCTCGCGCTACACCCTCGCCCGCATTCTCGAGCGCGACGACTTCGCGAAGCGCCAGGCCGCCCAGCAGCCGATCGGGCTTCACGAGCTCCTCTACCCGCTGATGCAGGGTTACGACTCGATCGCCGTACGCGCGGATGTCGAGATGGGCGGCACCGACCAGAAGTTCAACCTGCTCGTGGGCCGGGCGCTGCAAGAGCACTACGGACAACTCCCCCAGGTGATCCTGACCGTGCCCCTGCTGCCCGGTCTCGACGGCGTGCAGCGCATGAGCAAGAGTCTGGGGAATTACATCGGCGTCACCGATCCACCGCATGAGATGTTTGGGAAGGTGATGAGCATTCCGGACTCCGTCATGCCGATCTACTGGCGGCTGGGGGCCGAGGCAACCGACGCCGAGCTCGAGGCCGTCGATCGGGAGCTCGCCGATTCGGGCGTGAACCCCATGACGGTGAAGAAGCGCCTCGGCCTTCGGATCGTGACCCTGTGCCACGGGAAGGAGGCGGCGGAGCAGGCCCGCCGCGACTTCGAGACCCAGTTCAGCAGGCGGGAGGCTCCCGATTCCCTCCCGACCTGGACTCCCGCCGTGAAGGGGGAGGTCGGGATCAAGGACCTCCTCGTTCTCTCGGGTCTCGCGGCCTCAGGAAGCGCCGCCTGGAGGGCGGTCGAGCAGGGGGCCGTGAGCATCGATGGCGTCCGGATCACCGACCGCGGCTACCGGCACAATCTCGCAGGTCCCTTCGTGTTGCGCCTCGGAAGGAAGATGATCCGTGTCGAGATGCCCTCGGGCTCATAGGGCAGAGGGAGCTCCGGGGCGCGGGGAGACGCCATCGATCGGGTCGTCGAGCCTCCGCGGCTCTGTCCAGCGCGGAGTGTCAGCGAGTTGTCATGTGGTCGTGTCGGACTGGGTTTTCGCTTGAAGCCGGCCAACGGGGGAGGCGCCGGTCGAGCGGCACAAGCCGATGTGGCAAAGCGCGAAGAACGGGCCGAAACCATCCCCCGGCAGGGGTTGACAGGCCCGGGGGACGGCACCTATATTCCCGGTGCCGCTGAGATAGACCTCTGGAAAAGAAGTGGTTTGACTTCCCTTCCAAACGAGGCTAGATTCCGCGTCCGCCTTTTCCTGAGGGAAAAGGCGAAATCTTCTCACGCTCTTTGAAAATTGAATAGCGCACGTGACTTTGAAAGCCCGGCGAGGCCCCTTCGGCGTCGATTTTTCTCGGCGCTGGATGGGAATCAATTCCTTGCAAATGATCCATGCAGGAGGGGGTGAAAGCCCACTCTTGCGTGATCTCCGTTTTTCTACCACGGAGAGTTTGATCCTGGCTCAGAACGAACGCTGGCGGCGTGGATTAGGCATGCAAGTCGAACGCGAAAGAGGGGGAAACTCCTCGAGTAGAGTGGCGAACGGGTGAGTAACGCGTGAAGAACCTGCCTTCGAGAGGGGGATAACACTCCCAACGGGGTGCTAATACCGCATGAGACCACGGATCCGCATGAATCCGAGGTCAAAGGTGGCCTCTATTTATAAGCTACCACTCG
>VBOT01000117.1:11591-22797 GCA_005893225.1 Candidatus Eiseniibacteriota bacterium | reverse complement strand
GACTCGTGGAAGGTACCAGGGTCACATTCGGCCCGGTGTCAGCAAGTGCGAGCTCGTTCATCTTCGAAAGCGCCCTGACCCTCCTCGCGCCGAACCCCTCCTCCGGAAAGACCCGGATTCATTACGCGATCGCTCGCGCCGGTTGGCGCTCGTGGACGTATCAGGCCGGGTGGTCGCGACCTTGGTCGACGGCATCCAGCGATCAGGCCGCTACGAGCTGGCATGGGACGGGACCCGCGCGGGCCAACGGCTGACGCCCGGCCTCTATTTCGTGCGATTGACGGCGCCGGACCGGACCGTCGTGAGGAAGCTCGCAACGGTTCCGTGAAGGGGTATACCAACCACGCTCCCCACCAGGTGCAACGGTCGGGAAATGACAACGGCCGAGGTGTTGGGCGCCTGCGAAACGTACTCCGACGCGCTCGCGGCCGCCGCGGTGGTTCAATTCAGCCAGACGATGCGGCGAACCTCGCGAGCGGAGCCCAAGGCGAGTTGGCAAAAGTAGAGACCCGACGGCACCGCACGTCCGGCGTCATCGCGACCATCCCAGAGGAGTGCCTGGCCGCCGGCGGGACGCTCGCCCTCGATCAGCGTGCGGACCCGCGCACCGCTCGCCGCATACACGCAGGCGGCGACTCGTTCGGAGAAGGGTAGCGCAAACGCGATTCTCACGGCACCGCGAGCCGGATTGGGCATGACCGACACCGCGAAGCGATCCGGTCGCTCGCTGATGCCGGCCACCGTGTCGGTGAAGCGATACACTCCATTCCCCGTGGCAACATAGACCGTTTCCGCGCCGGCGCTCGCCCTGACCAGCAGATGGGTGGCGCCGAATTGAACGCCAGAGGGCCACCCGACGTAGGCCGGGTAGGAGAGCGCTTCCCACGATGCGCCCTCATCGGTGCTGCGATAGAGCACCACGCCACGAGGATCGCGAGTGTTGGAGGCTCCAGCGGCGAAGATCTCGAGCGGCGGGATCGCCAGTCCAGTATAGCCAATCCAGTATGTGGTGTTCGGATCGGGAGAGGTCGTGCTCCAGCTCGCGCCGCCGTCCGTCGTCGTCATGGCCCTCTCACCCATACCCAGATAGACCACGTTCGCATCGCTGGGATGAATCGCGATCGCAAGCACGGTGTTCTCGTCATCGAGAACGAACCTCTGCCAGGTCTCGCCCGCGTCCGTCGATTTCGCGGCGACCGGGGCAAAGAAAGGGTTCTCTCCACCCGCCCACACGACGTTGGGCTTCCCCGGCGCCACCTCGATGGCGCTTACGGTGAACACCTCGCGATACGTGGTTCCACTGGCCCGGACTTGTCGCCAGCTCATGCCCAGATCGGTCGATTTCTCGATACCACACCGACAGGGATTAGCTGGCCCCCCCATGGCGAAGAGTGCGACCGAGGGGTCGCCCGCGAAGATCCAGACTTGACCGGCGTAGCCGTTCTGGAATGGCTCCCAGGTCACACCGGCATCGATCGAGCGAAAGATCGAAATCGAATCGTCAGCCCTCGAGACCAGGAAGGTCTGCGGGTCGAGCGCGACGAAGTCCAGCACCTGTTCGCCGCTGAATCCGATCATGGACCAGAGCGTGTCGGGCGAACCGATGGCGAGCCTTCGGAGGCCGTCGTCGGTGCAGGCATAGAGATATCCGCCCGCTGAGCGCACGTGCTCCACGAACCGGCCGCTGAGGCCCAGGGCCCGCCAATCGCTATGGGCGCGCGCGCTGCCTAGGAGCAGCGCGAGCCCGATCCCCCAGGGGACGAGAAGTCGTTTCATGGGAACCCCCAATCGCTCCATCTAACGAAGGACCAAGAGCCTTCTCGTGTGGATGGCTCCGCCGAGAGTGAAGCGCAAGAAGTAGATGCCACCACGCACGGGCTGCCCTTCGTCGGACTTCAAATCCCAGTCTACCGCGAACCGCCCCGTTGGAGCGCTCAGGCGCCCAGCGTGGCAGACGGAGTCCTTTCGTTCACCTCGCTGTCCCTCAGATGTGACGCGGAGATTGTCCCCACACAAGACTTGAATTCCGCTTGAGCGGAAGCCTGACGCTCGTGGCTAAACGGGTGGCCGAGAAGAGATTTCGGCGCGACCCTGAGACGAAATGCGTGCGCGGTTACCGGACGCAGCGCCGCGATGCGCCCCGGGTGATGCTGGCCGCGGCGCTTGGCCCCGCGGATGAGCGGGTGTACCTCCGAGCAGGAACGCGAAGCCGCGGCAGGGTCATGGCAACATCCATGGCGACATCAACGGCCGTTCGAACGCGCTGGAACGGACGGCAAGTGAACGACGCGAACAGCGAGAGCCTGTCGCCGCGAAATCTCGACAGGCTCTCGGCTTCTCACCGTTCTCTGCGTTCCTTCAACCCCTTGCCGCGGACCGCCTGCTCTACTTCTCAGCCATCATACCGGGTCATCCCCGTCGCGCTACGATCCCGGCTTGAACACCCGGTTGGGCTTCCCTTCCATCCACGGCCGGTAGCGGATCGCGAAGCGGATCCGCTCGATCATGGGCGGGTGCGAGTACTCGAAGACCTTCACGAACCCGGAAGGCTCGGGGTCGGACTTGTTCTGCTTGATGAAGGCGCGCGCGGCCGCGTCGTTGAGATGGGTCACCTCGAGGCCAAACACGTCGGCCTCGTGCTCGACCGTGCGTGAGAAGCCGTTGATGAGCGGCATGGCAAGGAACGACAGCAACGTGATGGTGACTCCGAGTAGGGGCAGCGAGGCCAGGTCGTGGGTCTCCCGGAAGCCCCACCGCGCGCCGAAGCGGGCGGTGGCCCACCGCGCGATGAGCCCGCTGCAGTAGAACAGCGCGAAGCTCAGGAGCGAGAAGAAGGCGATCCCCTTCCAGATGTGCCGCAGCACGTAGTGGCCCATCTCGTGCGCCATCACGGCCAGGATCTCGTCCTCCTTCATGCCCTCGAGCGTCGTGTCCCACAGCACGATCCGCTGCGAGGGGCCGAAGCCGTTCACGTAGGCGTTGTATTTCTTCGTCTGCCGGCTCTTGTCCACCTCGTAGACGTTTCGCCCCGGGATCCCGGCCCTGGCCGCGAGGGTCAGGATCTTCGCCCGGAGCTCCTGGTCCTGGAGGGGCCTGAACTTGTTGTAGAGGGGATCGATCACGAGCGGCTCGATCAGCGTCCCGCCGGCGATCACCGGGATCGAGCCGAGCGCGAGCCACAGCCACCAGCGTGTGGGGCTCTTCCGGATGACGAGATAGGCGAGCGCCAGGAGGCCGGTCACCCCGAAGAAGAACAGGTTGACGGCGACATCCTTTCCCTGGTCCCCGAACCAGGCGCCAAAGCTCTGGGTGGAGAGCCCGTAGCGATGCTCGAGCGCGAATCCGCCGTAGAACGACAGCGGGAGCTCGAGCACGAAGCTGGCGAGCAGGAACTGGGCGAGGTAAGCCAGGGTGCGACCGTAGATGTTCCGGAATCGCGCGCAGGCGACGTCGCGCATCCGGGCCGAGAGCCCGGTCGCGAGCAACAAGAGCCCGGCCAGGATGTCGTAGAACGGAGAAAGGAACGCGAGCCCCACCCGGGTGCGCGAGTAGGCGCGATTCTGCGGGGTGAAGTCGGCTCGCACCTGGCTGACGTAGTCGGGCGCTCCGCCGGACGGGCTCGCGGATGTCGCCTCCGAGCCCCCCACTCCGCTGGCGGGCACGGGTGACACGGCGCTCGCACGGGCAGCGGGCGTCCCGCCCGCGACCCCGAGCGCCAGCACGAGAACCGCGATACCCAGCATTCCGGGGGTGACCTCGGCAGCCGCCCGGACCCGGCCGGCGCGGCATCAGTCGACGATGCGACAAGCGGGTGGCCGCGGAGGGCAACCCCGGCCCGCTGGCCGCGCGTCCTGACGCTAGCGAATCACGGTCACGCGGCGCAACGTGTCGTGCTCGCGCGTCTGGGCCCGCACCAGGTAGGTGCCCGCCCGGAGGGGCCGGCCCTGGTCGTCCGCCAGGTTCCACATCAGCTCGGAGGTTCCCGCCGCGTGGGTCCCCGCCGCCAGCTCGCGAACGCGCCGTCCGGCAGGGTCATAGACCTCCACCCGCAGCGGCCCCGCCTGCGGCATCGCAACCGAGAAACGGGTCGCGCCGCGCGCTGGATTGGGGAACGCGTTCGAGAACCCGAACTGGAGCGGAGGCGAGTCGGCCGCGAGGGTGGCGGCATAGCGCGCCACGTTCGACATCGGGGACCAGTTGCCCCGGTCGTCGGCGGTCCGAATGGCGAAGTAGTAATCGACCCCCAAGGTGAGCCCGTTAAAGCTCCAGGTCTGGACCGTGCCGCCCGGTGCCGGGGGGATCTGACCCGCGAACAGCCGGGTCGCCAGCCCGAAGTTGGTGGCCGTGATCGGGTCGCGCGAGACTCGGAGGTCGTACTCGGTCGCGGTCCCGGTCATCCCGTCGTCTCCGGGAGCCGTCCACCTCAGCGTGATCGCGTCGGAGTCACTCGCGGCAACGACGACGAGCGTGGTCGCGAGCAGGAACGAATACAATCGACCGTTGGCCATGGGTTCTCCCTGAGCTCGAATGGCGCCCACGACGAGTGGGCAGTACTCGGCCGTTAGGATTCAGGTCTTCCGGGGGGCTAACTGTCACGCGCCGCGTGCAAACGTCGGACCAATCCGACCGTTCACGCGATGTGAGAGCGCACGTTTCCGAGGCGTGATGCAACGCCGGCTCTCGGTTCGTTGCATGTGGACCAGGCGCGGACCGGGTCTTGGTGTTCAAACACCGTCAGGTGGAACTTGGTTGCCTCTGCTGGTGAGGCCTGGCCCTCCCTGTTGTATCAATCCCTGGAGATGCAGTGCACATCGGCAACGGCCATGTAATCGCTACGGATGCGCGCGACGTGCTCGGCGAGGGAGCAGCCGCTTCACTTAGAAAGGTGTGGGCGACCGCGGCGCAAGTACGTCTGGTGTTTTTCTAGAGCATGACCGTCCGCGTGTCTAGTGCTCGACAACGATTCGCCGCACAATTGACCCAGCTTCAACATTTGCTCGTACCCAGTAGACTGCCGGCTTCACACGGCGGCGTGAACTATCGCGGAGATCCCAAACGATCTCGTTCGCGCCGGGCCCCAACGCCTCGTGAACCAGCGCGCGCACCCTGCGTCCAGCAATATCGAAGATGTCGACGTGCACTAGGTCCGTCCGTGCCAGGGCGAGGCTCAGACGCACGTGGTCGCGCGCGGGGTTGGGGAACGGCCCTTCGATCGTGAGGGTCGTCTCGAGGCTCGGGACGGCGGCAATATCGGTGTTTTCTGCATCGAACGCGATCTGGAAAGGCGGGAGCCCGGTGCCGAGCGTCCCGGCGATGAGCTGATCGGTCGCGGTCGAGAACACCCGGAGCCCGGTCGTGCCGCTGAGGCTGTTCTTGCAAAGATAGAGCTCGCCCCGGTCATTGAGAGCGCAGTCGGCGAGGCCGAAGTCCGTGGTGGTGTCGATCACGGCGAGCCTCGTATGGGTCACGGCGCTCCACGAGACCAGGCGCGTCCTGAAAGTGGAAACGTCGCTGACGATCGCGTAGGAGTGCCCGGGCCCGTTCCAGGCCACGTCGCCGACGTCGCCGCTCAGCGCCGCCTCGGTGATCGCGTAGCCGAGCGACCGGAATGTGAAGGGATCCAGGATCTCGATTCCCCCATCGAGCGCTCCGTAGTGGCCCACGCAGCCGATCAAGAGCCGGCTCGTCGGGCGATCGAACTCGAAGGGGGTCACCGGGTTCCTCCCGGTGAGGACGATCGCCTGCTTGCCGGGCCGCGAAGGATCGACGTCGAGCACGGTATCCGCCTGCGTGTCGATCACCGCCACCAGACTCGTCTCGGTGGGCGCGAAGTTGACCAGGCGCTCGAGCGAGACGTAGAGCCATCGCCCGATGCGCACCATGCGATCCGCCTCGGGGTTGCCGTCGGCGTCGGCGAAGGCCGAGAGAGAGATGGTCTTGATCGTGCCGCCGGTCATGGGATTCACGACCAGCAGGTTCGGGCTTCCGAAGAGCGAGACGTACGCCTTGCCGGGCGAGGCAAAGGCGATATCGCTCGGGTTCGACCCGCTGCCGGTGGAGAACTGGCGCACCGTGCGGTAGCCCTGCGTTGGGTCGATCACCTGGATGTTGTTGGCGCTCTGGGACCCGGTCCGGTTCACCAGGTAGATCAACCCACCGTGCCAGCGGATGCGAGCGTCCGAGCTCGGGACCGGCGGCTGGGCGACGTCGACCCTGACCTCCCTCGTCGACAGATCCACCACGCTCAGCTCGCCGGTCGAGAAGTCGGTGGTGAGGACGAACCCCTTGGTCTCCGCGGCCCCGGAGACCGCCGGGACCAGCGCCAGCGACAGACTCACGATCGTCAGCAGTCGAGTCGACATCGAATACCTCCTCGATCGATGGGGTGAGGAGCCGCGCCGCACCGGGCCGCGCGGCCAGGGTGTGTAACTAAAGCGGACCGGCGCCGGCAAGCGCGGGGCGGCGAGCGATGGCTCATCGACGAGCCCTCGCCCCCTCCGCGCGGGCCGCGCCGAGGCGAGCCTGGCAGGAAACGAAGACGCTGCGGCCGGGAAGCGGATAGCCGGCCACGTCGGAGATGCGGCTGTCGCCGAGGTTCTTGCCCTCGACGGTCACTCTCAGCGCCTCCGGCAGAACCGCCACCGAGAGCGATCCGCCAACCAGGGTGCGGCTCCCGACCCGGTAGCGGTTGTAGCGGTCCAGGTAGTTGTCGCCGATCGCGTGAAGCTCGGCCGTGGCGCGCAGGGCGCCCCGGGCCCAGTCGAGGCGCGCGTAGGCCTCGCGCCCCGGCTGCTCGGGAAGGCGCTTCCCGTGCCAGAAGGAAAGCGGGCCGCGGTCGAGCGCGGTCTGCCGCGTGAACGAGCCGCGCGCGGAAAGGCCGAGCGGGCCGCCGAGGCGGAGGCTCACCTCCTCGCCGCGGATCGTAGCGCGCGAGATATTGGAAGCGCGCGAGCTGCTGGCGTTGAACGGCCAGTAGATGATGAGGTCGTGGGCGATCGACTCGAAGTGCGCCCACTCCACCTCGGCCCCAATCCCGGTCCTCGTCGACCCGGACCAGGCGCCGCCCGCGTCCCACCCCTCCACGCGCTCGGGCCTGAGCGAGGGGTTCCCGACCACGCTGCCCTGGTTGCCGAACAGCTCCAGGAACTCGGGCGACCGCTCCGCCCGGCTCCAGTTGGACCTAAGCTCGAAGCCGAGGAGCCGGCCGGCGCGGAGCCCGAGCTGGGGAGAGTCGAGCTCGCGGGTGACGTCGCTCGTGACCGCCGCGCCGGTGAGGTTGCGAGTCCCGAGGCGGTCGCGCTCCCGGTCCCAGCGCTTCGCCGCATGGAGCGTCAGCCATTCGCCGGGTGACTGGAGCTGGAGCCCCATCGAGCCGGCCAGCGTCCCGCGCCGGCTCTCGGGTGGATCGGGCCGCCCCGACGCCCCGTCGTGGAGCCGCGCCCGCTCGGCGCGCCCGAGCCCCGTGGCCTGGAACGAGAGCCCGCCTGGCAGTCGCGGCCAGCCGACCTCGAGCGTGACGTGCCGGGCGCCGAGGCGGTCGTCGGTGTCGTGGTTGCCCAGGCCGAGCTCGGCCCGGGGGTCGCGGAAGCGCGTGCGCTCGCCGAGGAGCGCGGTGTGGAGCCGGACGGCGGGCCACGACGAGACCGCCTCGCGGTCGAGGTCCAGATGGGAGAGCGAGCGCTCGAGCCAGAGTCGCGTATGGAGCGCCTGCGACCCGCCGAGGCCCGGCACGCCCTGCCGCTTCTCGAAGGCGTCCTCGCGGGCCGAGAGGCGCAGCCCGGGAGCCGGCCGGAACGCCAGATCGACAAGTGCGGTCCCCGCGTCGAAGCGGTTGTTGGCCCGGCTACTCTCGGTGTCGTCCGCGGAGTTGAAGGGAGTTCCGTTGTTGTCGGGAAAGCGGAAGTCGCCCTGCGAGCCCTGGTAGCCGAGGTGCAGCAAACCCGAGAGCGGACCGCGGGAGAGCCCGCTCGTGCCGCGCGCCTCCCAGGTGCCGAATGACCCGTGAACGACGCGCGCGTCGATCGCGTCCGGGGCCGACGCGGGCACCAGGTTGATGGCCCCGGCGGCGCCCGCCGCCCCGAGCTCGAAGGGCGTGAGGCCGCGATAGACCTCGATGCGCTCCACCGCCGTGGCCGGCAGATCGGAGAGGTTGACGATGCCGTGGGCGCCGGAGCTGAGCGGCACGCCGTCGAGGAGCACGGCCACCTGCCCGGCGGAGCTTCCTCGCATCGTCGCGGTGCTGAAGGCGCCGAGCCCGCCGTACTGGGTGACGTGGACGCTGGTCGCTTCTCCGATCACGTCGGAAAGCGTCTCGAGCGCCCGGCCCGCCTCGCCGAGCGAGAGCTCGGTGACGAAAGCCGTGGGAAGCCTCCGCCGAGCGGCGGATGGGCGCTCGCGCTCGACCCGCACCTCGGGCAGCAGGTAGACGCTGTCGCGGGGTGCGCCGGAGCTATCGGCCGGCGCCCCCGGGGCAGCGAGGAGCAGTGCGGTCAGGCTCGGAAGGAGGATACCGATCACGGCGTCGCGCGCGCCCCAATCGAAAGGCCCCGCCTCCCGAAAGGGTCTCGGGAGGCAGGGCCAAGGGGCCGCCCACCCTCGACGCCTTCTCGCGAAGCGTCACGGGCAACTCCTCCGGGCAGGTTTCCTGACTCGAGCTGACCGGGGCTCGCCTTCCCAACTTCGAGCAAACGACTGAACTCGGGACCGCGCGGTTCAGCCGCCTGCCACGTCAGTGGCTCATCGAGACCCGGAGATGCCTCTCACAGTGGCGGGACCGTGGGGGATTCACACCCCTCTTCCCTTTTACCCCACACTCTGTGGGCACCCGGAAGTGAGCGGGACCATGCTCCGGGCCATCCGCGTTGTCAAGCGGAAGAGGCTGGAGGATCATCGGCGCCCGATGAAGAACGCGTGGGCATGGCCGATCGGGCGCGAGCCCGCCCGATGACCGAAGTCCGGCTCGAGGCGATCGGGCTCGTCCGCAGCGAGCGAGACTCGTCCGAGGATCGAGGCTGGGGCGTCGTCGAGTCCGTGATCGAGCTCCTCCCCCAATTCGCCGCGGGCCTCGAGGGGCTCGAGGCCTTCTCGCACGCGCTGGTCGTCTTCTACATGCACCTGGATCCCGACCGGGAGCCCTCCGCGCTCCGCCGCCGGCCGCGCGGCCGGGAGGACATGCCGATGCTGGGCGTCTTCGCGCAGCGCGGGCGGATGCGTCCCAACCCCGTCGGGGTTTCGGCGGTCGCGATCGCGCGCCTCGAGCCCGGCCGCCTGACCGTGCGCGGCCTGGACGCCGTGAACGGCACCCCGGTGCTCGACATCAAGCCCTACGTCCCGGTCTTCGACCGTGTGGAAGGCGCCCGCACGCCCGAGTGGATCGACCGGCTGATGGTCGGCTACTTCGACGACGAATGAGCCCGGATACCGCTCAGCGCTGCCTGATTCCCGAGAACAGCCGGGCGGCGAGCGAGAAGCTGCTCTGGCGCGGGTTGTCGAAGACCAGGGGTCGCTCGACAGCGGCGCCGCTCGAGAGCAGCGAGTCGACGGGAAGCACGACGTAGGGGCAACCCGGCCGGAACACGTCGCAGGTGTAGCCGTCGGGCTCCACGAGGCGCACGCTCGGAGGATCGGCGAGCACCACCAGGACCAGCGGCCCCCGGATGCCACGCGGCGACGAGTTGACGACGCGAACCCGGCAGCGTGTCCGCCGCGTGGCCGGATCGTACGAGAAGCCTCCGAACCCGATGCCGGCGGATCGCGTGATCTCGCCTTCGGACCCGTCGAAGACTGTAAGGCCGCAGGCCATCGAGGCCAGGATCGAGGCCGCGCGGGGATTGGTCCTGAGAGCCTCGGCCGAGTGTCGCAAGAGCTCCAGCGCGCCGTGGTCGTCCAGGATGGACTCGAGCACCTGGGGTGCCCCGCCCGCGGTGTCGAGGAGCGCGAACGAATAGACCCCGAGCGAGTCCACGTCGCCGTCGATCACCTCGGGGAGCCTGGCCGCGGCCTCGAGGAATGCCCGGAGCCCCGGGACGGAGATCCGGCACGTGATGAGGGCCGAGTCTGAAGGACCATAGACGAAGCCGGGCCGGTAGCCAGCCGCGAACGCAGCTAGGTCGGGGACACCGCTCGGGCTCATGAGGACGAGCGAAGGAATCGGATGCGCCCGCCGCCCGAGCGGCGTGAGCTTCACCTGGACGGCGGCGAGCTGGGTGTCGGGAAGCGCCTGGAAGTGCGAGAAGGGAACCGCGCCCGCCCCCGGCGAGGGAGCAAGCGAGAGGAAGACGATCGAGAGCGGAGCGAGCGAGGCGACCGCCCGCATGGGGAACCCGATCAGAGCCCGGGGCTCGCGGCGCCGACCGCTTCGCGGGACATTTCGGCCGGCGTCGGCGCGGCGCCCTTGAAAAGCACGCGCGCGCCGAGCGCCGCCGTCGCGATGGCGATACCCATGAGGAGGAACACGTCCGGCTCGCGCAGACGCAACATGGCGTAGCTCACGGCCGGGTCGTAGAGCTGCGCCCACCCCAGCGTGAAGCCGAACAGCACCCCGACCACAAGGGTTGCCAGATTCGCCTTCACCGTCCGCTCACTCCGACCCAGGCCAGCAGGTTCGCGGCGGCGATCGCCGTGCCCATGAAGAGGGCAGTGGAGACCCAGCTCGCCCTCGAGCCCAGGGAGGTGCCGCAGATCCCGTGGCCCGAGGTGCAGCCCTTCGCGGTGCGCACGCCGTAGCCCATCACCGCGCCCGCGATCACGACCAGCACGGCGCGCGTGCCCGGCTGGGTGCCGAACCGTTGATCGATGAGCTGGTAGACGTCGCGAGAGTGGAACCCGCCGCCGACGAGCGCCGAAAGCGCCCCGCCCAGCACGATGCCACCCAGGAAGAACACGTTCCAGCGTACGCCGCCCGAGGGCGTGCGCAGGAAAGCCACCAGGTCGATCCAGCCCCCGGTGACGCCAAGCGGGAGGTTGGTGAGGCCCAGGAGCGCGACCACCTCCAGGCCGATCAAGGGGCCCGCGACGTACCAGGGGCAGCGCGTCGCGAAGAGGTCCATGGCCGGGATCCTACTCCGAGGGGCGGCGAGGATGCAGCCCGCCGGCGGGCAGGCGGCCGCAGCACCAATGTTTCTAACCGCTGCCTAACGCGCTCTCCGGCGCGCGCTCCTCAAGGCCGCAGGCTATACGACCAAATCCCAAGTCGAGCACTTGGTCG
>VBOT01000117.1:2834-11560 GCA_005893225.1 Candidatus Eiseniibacteriota bacterium | reverse complement strand
GCCGTCACCGTCCCTGCCCAGACCAGCGTTCGCCAGTGCCCGGTGAGACGTCCGCGTCGGACGGCGTCGGAGTAACGAGGGGAGTTGCGCCGGCGCAAGTTGCACTCGCTCCGCGACCCAACACGACGCTGGTGGCGCCCCAGGTGGCTAGCATCGCCAGCCTCTCCCCTTCGGCCAGGCATCCCCCCGCTCACCCCACGCCCCCGACCCCCTCAGGACCCGGCGCCGCCCTCGGCGACAGCCTGCGACCCTCGGGAGAGAGAAAGCGCGGCGTGTAGAGCTTCCACCGCGCCGACACGAACAGCGCCGAGCTTCCGAGGCAGCCGACTCCATAGCGGACCGACCGGAAGAAGCCGATCGACGACGCCTCCTCGAAGTACTTGGTGGGGCACGACACCTCGCCGATCCGGAAGCCGAAGTAGACGACCTGCGTCAGCATCTGGTTGTCGAACAGGAAATCGTTCGAGTTCTCCTCCAGCGGCAGCTTCTCGAGCACCTGACGCGAGAAGGCGCGATAGCCGGTGTGATACTCGGAGAGCTTCTGGCCGAGCATGATGTTCTGGACCAGCGTGAGCGCGCGGTTGGCCACGAACTTGTAAGGCGGCATCCCTCCGGCCAGCGTGTCGTTGCCGATGATCCGGGATCCCAGCACCACGTCGTACACGCCGTAGGCGACGATCGACGCCATCGCGGTGATCAGGCGGGGCGTGTACTGGTAGTCGGGGTGCAGCATCACCACCACCTCGGCGTCGTGGGTCAAGGCGTAGCGGTAGCAGGTCTTCTGGTTGGCGCCGTAGCCGAGGTTCTTCTCGTGCACGATGGTGGTGATCCCGAGCGCTCGCGATAGGCTCGCGGTGTCGTCGCGGCTCCCGTCGTCGGTCAGGAGCACCTCGTCGACGACGTCGAAGGGGACCTCGGCGTAGGTCTGCTCCAGGGTCCTCCGGGCGTTGTAGGCCGGCATCACCACGACGACGCGCCGTCCGTTGATCATGGAGAGATCCTTCGCGGATCGGGGCTCGCGGGCAGGTGTTGCTCGCTCCGGGCCAGGTTGGACTTGGCCTCGGCGTAGCCCGGATCGATGCGCAGGGCCTCGCGGAACTGGTCCCGGGCCAGATCGTACCGCCCGCGCACCAGCTCGATCGCGCCCAGGTTGTTGTGGGCGGCCGCCGATTCGGTGTCGACCTGGAGCGCCTTCTCGTAGGCTTGGGCCGCCTCGTCGAGCTTACCCTGCTGGTGAAGGACGAAGGCGTACATGAACGCGGCGCGGAACAGCTTAGGATGGGCCTAGGTCGCGAGGCGGAAGCGCTGNNNGTACTGGAGCTCCCCGAGCGCGGTGAGCGCCCCGGCCTGACGGGGATCGATCGCGAGCGCCCGCTCGAAGCTCGCTACCGACTCGTCCTGCCGGCCCAGGTGCTGGAGACACTTGCCGAGGTTGACCAGGGCGAGCGCGTTCTTCGGGTCGAGCGCCAGCGCCTGGCGGAACCTGGCGATGGCCTCCTCGTAGTGCTCGGCGGTGAAGAGTGCCCCTCCCGCGTGCATCGGCACTCGCGGGTCGCCCGGCAGGTGGCGCCCCAGCCACTCGTACTCGCTCAGAGCCTGATCCAGCCGGCCGGCATCCCCCAGCGCCTGCGCGTAGTCCAGGTGGGCGTCGATCTCGTCGGGCCGGAGACGCACCGCCGTCTGCAGCGCCGCGATCGCCAGGTCATAGCGATGAAGGTCGGTGAGGACCTTGCCCAGGTTCCGGTTGCCGTCGAAGTACTCGGGCTGGATCGCGACCGCTTGCTCGAAGAGGGGAAGTGCTTCCTGCTTGCGCCCTTCGACGAGGTAGATCGCGCCCAGGTTGTTCAGGGCGACATGGTTCCGGTCAGTGACCCGGAGCGCGAAGCGGTACAGGGTCTCGCTATCCTTCCAGACCATGACCTGCGCCGAGGTCGCCGCGGCGAGCGCGAGCAGGATGGCGCCCGAGCCGGCGGCCACGGGTATCGGGCGCAGCGGCCCGCCTCGCGCCCTGGCGATCCGCTTCTCACTCGACCTCACCCCCGACAGGCTGGCCAGGGAGAGGACCAGCGCGAGATCGATGCCGATCATGGGAACGTAGGTGTAGCGCCATGCCAGCGCCTGCTCGCCGACCTGGAGCAGGCCGATCACGGGAACGAGGGTCCCGAGGTACCAGAGCCATCCCATCAGGAGCCACGGCTCCCTCTCCCTCCGGCTCCACGCGAGCCACGTGATCGCGCCCAGCGCCACCGCCGAGAGGAGCACCGCCACTCCCGGCGGACCCTCGGGCGGCCGGGGCACGAACACCGCCAGCCCCGATGGGGCCACGTACTTGTAGAGGTAGGTCGCGTACGAGGTGATCGCGTTCGCGACCCGGCTGCCGATCGAGTAGGCATTCGTGCTGGCCACGGCGCCCCCGCTCTTCTGCGCGAGGTAAGTGACCACGCTGCTCCCGGCGGACAGGACGAGAAGAGGAATCTTCTCGAGCCACGGCCGCGCGGCGGGCTCGCCGGCCGATCTCGCCGCGCGGCCGAATCTCAGCCGGCCGAGCGGCCACCAGTCCACGAGCAGGAGCGCCAGCGGCAGCGTCACGAGCATCGGCTTGGCGGTCAACCCCAGCGCGAAGAGGACCGCGACCAGCGCGTAGCGCGCCGCGCCCGGGCGGCGCGCGTAGGTCAAGTAGGCATGGCAGGTCAGGAGCCAGAACGCCGTGCTGAGGACGTCCTTGCGCTCCGCAGCCCACGCCACCGACTCGACGTGGAGCGGGTGCAGGCCGAAGAGCGCCCCGGCGAGCGCCGCCGGCCAGAGCGCGGTCCATCGGAGGAGCCCGGTGATGCGCCGCGCGAGCCAGAAGACGAGGAGCACGTTGAGCACGTGGAGCGCCAGGTTGACGAGATGGTGCGCGAGGGGCGTCTTGCCAGCCAGCGCCCAGACCACCTGGTGGCTGTGCCAGGTGAGCGGCATCCAGTTGGAGCGGTAGAAGGTGGTCCAGGCCCGGGCGAGTGTTCCCGGCGAGAGGCCGCCGTTCACGATCGGGTTCTCGACGATGAGCGGCGGGTCGTCGTAGCTCACGAAGTCGTTGCGGACGATCGGGGCGTAGGCGAGCGAAACCGCGGTCGCGAGCAGCAGGCCCACCCAGAGGGCCTGCCGGGCCGCCGCGGACTCGCGCGGCGAGGGGCCCTCCGCACCCGCTGCGTTCTCCGCCCACGGCTGGACCTCGGCGGCCGGGCGAGCGGCCGCAGGGGCCGGAGCGACCGCGCCACGCCGCAGGGGTCGATTGCCCGGGTGCCGGGTCACGGCTGCTTCACCAAGGCGTGGGCCCGAGCGAACACCGAGTGCCACATCGGCCGAGTGAGGCGGCCGGTGTTGGTGTTCTGGCGGCTCGGGTGATACGAGGAGACGAGCCTCATCCCGTCGGGAAGGGTGGACTCGGCGCCGTGCGCGAAGGCCGGGCGACTCCGGGGCGGGAGCTTCGCCCACCACCCCGCCGCGCGCAGCCAGCGCTCGTGAGCGATCCGGCCGAGGGTCACGACCACGCGCACCCGCGAGAGCAGCCGGATCTCGGCCTCGAGGTAGCGCTGGCACCGGTCGAGCTCGGCACGCGACGGCTTGTTCGCCGGCGGGGCGCAGCGGGCCACCGCGGTCACGTAGCAGTCCCGGAGCTCGAGCCCGTCGTCGCGTCCCGTAGATGTCGCCTGGTTCGAGAAGCCGTAGCGATGGAGCGCCTCGTAGAGCCAGTTCCCGCTCGAGTCGCCGGTGAAGACGCGTCCGGTCCGGTTCCCGCCGTGCGCGGCCGGCGCCAGGCCCACAACCATGAGGCGCGCGCGCGGATCGCCGAACCCGGGCACCGGCCGGCCCCAGTAGACCTGGTCCCGGAACTCGCGCTTCCTCTCGCGCGCCACGCGCTGGCAGTACGCGCGCAGCCGCGGGCATCGCTCGCAGGCGATCACCGCTGCGGCAACCCGGGGGAGCGAGCCGAGTGCGAGCGAGGTCATGGTCCGCCGGGCCACTCGAGGCGCGACACGCGAAAGCCCGCCTCATCCTCGAGGTGAACGAAGTAGAGCCCGGAGGGGACCGGCCCGCCCGAATCCTTGTCGCCGCGCCAGGTGAGCTTCGTTTCCCCGGGCTCGAGGGCTCTCTCCCAGACCCGCTGGCCTCTCGCATCGAGCACCTCGAGGTATCCGTGCTGGGCCACCCGCGAGGCCCTGAGCTGGATCTCCCGGGAGGTCGAATCGACGGCCAGGTCCGGCGCGCTTCCTCCCGCGATGCCGCCCGGGATGGGCGGCTCGAGCCTCAGCAGCGCGAAGCCCCCGGCGCCAAGGCTCAGGCGGAGTCGCGAATACCCGGGGATCGAGGAGCACCGCGCGTCGGCCAAGCCGCCCGAGGCGCTGTCGAGGACGCACACGCGCCGGAAGCCACCGAGGGTGAGCGCGATCGTCCGCGAGGACGCCGAGTCGCTGTTGGCGACCAGGATGAACGGCGTGCCGTCGCGGGCGACGAAGTGGCCAAGCGCCGCGCGGCCGGAGACCGCGCGGACCCAGTCGTCGGGGACGAAGCGCGTCCCGCCGGCAGGAACCGAACCGGCGTGCACCGTACCGAGCCACGTGAGCTCGGCCAGCGCCTCGCCCGCCGCCCGAACCCGGCGGTTCAGCCGGGCCAGAACGCCGTACCAGCGCGTGCGTCGCCCTTCCCGATCGATCACCGCGGGCTGAAAGTTCCAGACCGGATCGGGCGCCGGCGTCCAGTAGGTGAAATAGCCGATCCCGCGGGCACCGTAAGCGAGCAGCATCGAGGCCTGCCACTCGAGCTCCCCCGGAGTGAGGACCCGGTAGTTGCCGTGCGTGACGAGGAGCACCACCGCCCAGAACGGGATGCCGCGCTCGCGGGCGATGGCGGCGAGGCCCGCGGCGTTCTCGACGAAGAGACCGGCGTCGCCGTCGCGGCGAAAATCGTACTGATCGTCGCACAGCACCGCGGCCCCGGTGCTCTCGAGGTATCCGCGCACGTAGCGCTCCCAGGCCGCGCGGCTCGGGAACGCGGCGCGGCCGAGGAGATTGTTCCAGGCCGGGTGCTCAGGGTCGCGGGCCCGGAACGCCTCGTGGACCTTCTTCAAGTTGGCGAAGTCCTTCTCCACGGGCTCGTCTCCGAGGGAGTAGCCGAAGAGTCCCGGATGGCCGCGGTACCGGGAGACGATCGTGTCGAGGAGCGCTTGGCCCTCGGGAGTGGCGAGAGCCTCGGACCACGGCATCCGGTCGTCGCGAATGATGCAGCGCATTCCCGCCGCCCGCGCCAAGTCGAGACGGCGCAGGTTGTCCTCGAGGCGTCCCGGATCGTCCTGGCTCGCGGTCGCGAGGTCGAGCCCGGCCCCGCTCATCTCGGACATGCGCCCGACACTGGTCGACTCGACCGGCGGGCACAGCCAGCCGATCGTGACGAACGACGCTGAAGCGCCGACCGACCGCACCTCCGCGGCCGGCCCGCACGAGACGCGGCCCTCGGGCCGCGGGAGATCGCCGGCAGCCGCGGCCGCGAGGCCGGCAGCCGAGAGAAAGCATGCGATCAGGTGGGATGCACTCATCGAGGCTGGTCTCGGGAACAGGCGGCGCGCCGAGCGGACCGGTGGAGCTTACCAGGGTCGCGCAAGCTCGTGGTATAGATTCGCCCGCCCGAAGACTCGGGCCTGCGTCCGCATGGGACCGGCAAGAGCTCGGATCCCGCACGAAAGGGCGAGCATGTACGCGATCGACTTGACCGGCAAGCACGCGCTGGTGATGGGGGTGGCGAACCACCGCAGCCTGTCCTGGGGCATCGCCCAGATCCTGCATCAAGCGGGCGCTCGCCTATGCGTCACCTACGCCGGAGAGCGCCTGAAGGGCATGGTCGAGGAGCTGGCCGGAGGACTTCCGGGCGTGACGTTGCTGGAGTGCGACGTCACCCGGGACGAGACCATCGACGCCGTCGCCCGCCGCCTCACCAACGACTGGGGCTCGCTCGAGATGCTGGTGCACGGGATCGCCTTCGCGCGCAAGGAGGATCTCGAGGGCGCCTTCGTCGCCACGCCCCGCGAGGGGTTCCAGAGCGCGCTCGACGTGAGCGCCTTCTCGCTGCTCAACGTGACGAACCGCGTTCTGCCGCTGCTCGAGAAGGGAGGCGGGTCGATCGTCACGCTCTCCTATCTCGCCGCCGAGCGGGCGGTGCCGGCGTACAACGTGATGGGCAGCGCCAAGGCGGTGCTCGAGCAGAGCGTGCGCCAGCTCGCCTACGAGCTGGGACCCAGGAACATCCGCGTGAACGCGATCTCGGCCGGCCCGGTAAGCACGCTTGCCGCTCGCGGCATCCGCGGCTTCACCGACATGCTCAAGAAGCACGCCGAGAAGGCTCCGCTCAAGCGCAACGTCACCAAGGAGGAGGTCGGCAAGGCCGCGCTCTTCCTGCTCTCGGACCTCGGGAGCGGCGTCACCGGCGAGGTGCTGTACGTGGACGCGGGCTACAGCATCATGGGGTGGTGAGCGCGGCCGGTTGGGCCGCGGCTCACCTCATCCGCACCACGCGGCGCGCGAGCGCCTCGCCCCCCACGTCCGATCGCACCACGTAGATCCCGGGCGCCGCGGGAGCCCCGCCGCTCACGCGCCCATCCCAGTCCACGCGGGTGAGGCCGGGCTCCGCCGCGCCATCCCATAGCATCGCCACGCGCCGGCCCGCGAGGTCGTGAATGGTGACCCGAGCCGGCCTAGCACTTCCGCTCGGGTTGCTGAACGTGATGGTGGTCCGCGAGCCGAACGGGTTCGGCGTGGTCTCGAGCTGGTAGGAATGCGCCGCTGGATCCGGCGCCGCGGACAGGTTGCTCACCAGAGAGTCGACGCAGCTCCGGATCACGTCCAGCTGGTAGCGGCTCGGGTAGTCGAGGTTCTCGTCCATGTTGAGGCGGCAGATGCCCTGCTTGTTGACCACTACCCAGTTGTCGCGATCGCCGTAGAGCGTGTAGAGGTTGCCGCCGATCTCGCTGGCCCCGTTCATGAGCAGCGGAAAGGTCGCTCCGGTGGAGTTCTTGAAGGACCGGACGTCGTTCGGGGTGCCGTTGAACATGTCGACGCCAAGGACTTGCACCTGTCCCGGGTAGGTCGCCTGGTAGTGCTGCCAGATATCAGTCTCGACCGACGGACCGGCGGCGAGGCAGGGCGGTCAGCTGTAGCCGAGCTGGAAGACGATCACCACGCGACCCTGGTACTCGCTCAGGGAGCGCGTGATGCCGGAGTCGAGGACCGACTTCGTGAACGCCGGGGCCACCTGCCCGGCTACCACGAAGCCATGTGCCGCCTTCGCCCAGAAAAGGACGAGGGCCGCGGTCGCGATCAGCATCCCGATCGTTCGACGCATGCGTGCGTCCTCCGATGAACGGGAGGATTGTAGCGCGCCGCCGCCGGGGCCGGATACCGTGTTTTGGCCTCGTCGAGCGGGTCGTTGGTGCGTTGCCACACCGCCGCGATGCTTCCCCGTTGCGAACGCGCTACGGTGAGCGAGACGTATCGGTCGATGAACCGGTCGGTGGGCCGGCCGAAGAAGTCCACCCGATGGGCGCCCAGCATCTCGAACTCGAGCGTGGTGGAGAAACGCTCGAGGAAGCGGGCGGTCGTGCTCGCGCCCGCGGTCCAGCGCCTGGCGATCGAGATGAACTCATCCTTGCCGCGCTGGTAGAACACCGTGCCCTCCCAATCGCGATAGCGCTTGGGCGCCACCCGGACCTCGGCGTACTTCTCCTCGAACCGCACCGGCTTGGGGCCGAACAGGGAGCCGATGTCGCCGTCACCGCGGCTCTGGTTGAGTGTCAGCGATCCCCACGCCGGGACTGAGTACGAGCCCTCGAGCTGGAAGCCCTTCTCCTGGTCCGCAATCAAGAAATGGGTGTTGCGGTTGAGCAGGTAGTAGGAGTGCTCGGGCACGAGCGAAGGAGGGTCATTGAAGCCCAGTCGGAACGCTCGATAGTCCTTCCATTCCGCGGCCAGCGCGAAGGGACCCGAGATCAGGTTGGCGCTGGCGTAGAGCGCCGAGGTATCGCGGCTGCCCGTGCTGAACTTCCACCAGTCTCCCCAGGAGCGGTTCGCCTGCGCGTACTCGAAGTAGAGCGGAAGCGCCGCGGCTTCCAGGCCGGCGAGCCGCAGCGGGTCGGCCTCGACGAAGCCCGAGGCGTACTCGCTCGCGAACCCGGTGTTGGAGAAACGGACGTAGGCGGCTCCGATCTTGGAGTCACGCAAGACATCGACGACGCCTTGCGCTCCGGTCAGCACGCCGTTGGGAGTTCCCAGAGCTTGATCCCCGAGCTTGGGGCGCCCGGAGAAGAGCCGCGCGCTGAACCTTCCGGCGTCCGCCTCCGCGAGCACACCGTCCACGTCGCGCGAGGGACCGAAGCGCTCGTGGTCCGCCCTGCCGGGCTGGTCCAGCACAAGGCCCGGGAGCTCGAACGATCGATGGATGAGCCCGCGTCCGAGGATCGTGTAGAAGTTACCGAGCCTCGCCCGCAGGTGCTCGTCGCTCCAGTCCGCGTAGCGCTGGGTGAATTCCTCGTATCCCATGAAGCTCTGGGTCTCGGAGCTGCTGTGATTGGCCTCGAAGCGGGCTCCAAGCCGCAGGGTCGGGAACGCGTACTCGGCATTGAACTGATCGTAGTAGTCGGTCGCGTTCTTGCTCTTGACCTGGTCGGCGTTGAATGGGTTGTAGCCCGCCTGCCCCTC
>VBOT01000117.1:0-2808 GCA_005893225.1 Candidatus Eiseniibacteriota bacterium | reverse complement strand
TGACGCGACTCCGGGGAACGCAACCGCGGCGAGGCAGGCCAGCCACCCCGACGACCGAGCCGCGCGCGGCCCGCTCATCCGCGAGTCACGGCTTGCCGGCGCCCGATGCCGTGTCGGCGGGCGCGGTCGCCGCCGTGTCGGCGCCGGGCACCCCCGCACCGCGCCTCTCGGGGAGCAGCGCCCGCACGGCCGCACGAAGCTCGTCGCCGTCCCCGGGCCGGTAGCCCTGGGTCACCTTCACCACCACGCCCGCGGTGTCGATCAGGATGGTCGTGGGCATGGCCCGCACCTGGTAGCGCTGCTGCATCAAGCCTTCCTCGTCGATCGCGAGCGGGTAGGTGATCCCGAGCCTCGCTGCGAACGGTCGCAGCTTGGCGTAGTTGCGAGGTCCGTCGAGCGAGACTCCCAGCACGGTGAGGCCGCGGGGCGCGTATTCCTCGTGGATCGCCTCGAGCTCGGGGATCGCGCCGAGACACGGCTTGCACCATGTCGCCCAGAAGTCGAGCAGTACTGGACCCTTCTTGCGGAGTTGCTCGAGATCGAGCTTCTTGCCCGAGAGGGTCCGGATGCTGAACCGCGGGGCCGCGCTCCGGTCGGCGAAGGGAGCGGACAAGGCTCGCGACGGCAGCCCAAGCGCGGCCGCCAGGAGTGAAGCGGCGAGGCAGGCGACCCGGAGCGTGCTCGACCGTGCTCCGCTCACCGGATCCGGACCGCGCGCCGCGTGAGCACGACGCCCCCGACCTCGGATCGCACCAGGTATACACCGGGCCCCGCCACGATTCCGCCACGGGCGCGCCCGTTCCACTCCACCCGGCTGAGACCGATCGGCGCCATGCCCTCCCACAGCGTGGCGAGCAGCCGCCCAGCGAGATCGTGCACCGTCACCCGCGCGGCCCGACGCGTCGTGCCGGGGTTGCTGAACTCGATCGCCAGCGCGTTTCGGAACGGATTCGGGGCGCTCCGGAG
Source organism: Candidatus Eiseniibacteriota bacterium (assembly GCA_005893225.1). Taxonomy (GTDB): domain Bacteria; phylum Eisenbacteria; class RBG-16-71-46; order RBG-16-71-46; family RBG-16-71-46; genus WS-3. The sequence goes on along the minus strand of VBOT01000117.1, from coordinate 1,842 downwards.
CACGTGGACGCTCGCACGGCCGGCATTCGGCACATCCGCCGGGGTGCTCACCAGCGAGTCCACGCAGGCCCGGATCTCGCTCAGGCGATAGCGGCTCCCATGGGCCCACATGGGATAGGTGTTGAGCCGGCAGATGCCCTGCTTGTTGATGACGACGTAGTTGTCGTTGGGACCGTAGTCGTCCAGCAGGTTGCCCCCGGTGGGGCTCGCCCCGAGGAGGAGCAGCGGGTACGTGGCTCCGGTCGAGCTCCTGTAACTCCTGAGCTGGCTGTCCGTGCCGTTGTACATGTCGACGCCGATGAGCTGCACCTGACCCGGATAGCTCTGCTTGTAGTGCTGCCAGAGGTCTGTCTCCACCGACGGACCGTCGGCGAGGCAAACGCTTCAGTTGTAGCCGAGCTGGAACAGGATCACGACCCGGCCGAGATACTGGCTCAAGGATCGCGTGGTGCCGGAGTCGAGAACGCTCTTCGTGAACGGCGGGGCAGACTGACCGGCGCTCACGACGGCGCCTGCCGGGCTCGCCAGGAACAACGCCAGCGCCGCAGCCATCGAGCCGAAAGTCGATCGATTCATGGGGCGATCCTCGTGACCATCAGGTAGAGAGTCTATCCCAAACGGGGCGTGCCCAGCACTGGGCGAGCCGGGGGGACGCCCTTCCGGCAATCGAGTTCCAACGCCTCGGAACCTGGTACGGGCGCCATGCCCGGGAGTGACGGACGGTTGCCGCGGGGGCGCGCCACCCCTGTCGCGGCCCCGCCGCACCCGCGGGCCATTCCGGGCTGCGGCGTCCCCTCCCATCGTGCACGCTGCAGGCGGAAACCTTGGTCAGGAATAGCGGCCCGGAGCTGGCGTAGATCGTGCGTAACGGACGCGGTGAAAGCCCTGACCCGCGTGCTCATGACAGGAGGAAAACATGCAGATGCTACTCACGATCCTCGGCCAGGCTCGCGCGACCATGCCATGGGTCCGCGCACGCCTCGCGGGCGCGCAGAACGCGTCCCGCACGCTTCTCCCGATGCGCGGGACCACACACGGAGCTCGCACCACGGGCCTGGCCCTGTGCGCCGGCCTTGCGCTTCTGGCCACGCGGCCGGTCCAGGCGGACCAGGACTACCGCTGGAGAGACTCGGACGGCGCCGTGCGCTATGCGGCCGACGGCAGTTTGGTCGACGTGCAGGTGATGGTCGACGGCCTGACCGCGCCGCTCTACTTCAGGCCCAGCGGATCGGACCGCCTCTACTTTCAGGCCTTCAAGGGCCGGAACTACTCGCTCGTCGTCCGCAACAACACGGGCCGGCGAGTCGGGGTGCTGATCGCGGTGGATGGATTGAACGTGGTCACCGGGGAGCGCTCCTCGCTGTCCCGCAACGAGTCGATGTACGTGCTGGATCCCAACGAGCGCGCCGTGATCCGCGGCTGGCGCACGTCGCTCGACCAGGTGCGGCGGTTCGTGTTCGTGGACGAGGAGCATTCCTATGCGGAGAGGACCGACCAGGCCAACGGCGACCTCGGCTGGATCCGTGTGCTCTCCTTCCGTGAGGTCGAGCCCGTTGGCTGGTGGGATCGCTGGGGCCGGGAGCGCCGGTGGGTGGGCAATGACCTGGACCGGGATCGTGCTCGCCAGGACCGCCGCGAGGCACCCGATGCCCAGGCGCCCTCGCCGGAGCTCCGGAAGCCGAGCGAGGCTCCCAAGGCCTCCGACGGGCTAGCCGATCGCCGCTCGCTGAACGGAACCGAGGGTGAGTCCGCGCCCGGCCTCGAGCCGGCGCCGGGTGCTCCGGAGTCCAACCCCGGGACCGGATGGGGAAGCCGGCGGTACGACCCCGTGCATAGGACCCA
>VBOT01000002.1:3719-42455 GCA_005893225.1 Candidatus Eiseniibacteriota bacterium | reverse complement strand
GGGCCCTAACACTTCCCTGGTGGTGGAGATCCTCGCCGACGTCCTCAACGACCCGCGCGGCCGCCGGTACCGGAACCAGGAGCCGCAAGTCAACGTGGGAATCGGCGTGGGGTTCTGAGTCCCGCTGCCAACCGCCGCCGCCCAGGCGCCTTCACGAGTTTGCCGCGGTTCGGTCACCCACGGAACTGATCAAATCACCGATAGACATCCCTCCGGTGACCCACCTTGACGACCGTGATGCTGGCGTCGCCGTCGTCAACGGAGTAGACGATCCGGGCCCCCCCCCACGTCAACTCCTCGACATCGCGCTAAGTCTTCGCGCGAGTGGTAGCTTTGGTTGGAACCTCGGGATCCATCGCGATCCATCCCCACCCCCAGGAAGTCCTCGTGATGACGACACGCCTCTATCTCGTACGCCACGGCGCAACGTCGCGGACGGCGGAAGATCGTTTCTCGGGCAGCGTCGGGGTGGACCTCTCGGATGAGGGCCGCTGGCAGGTCCATCGTCTGGCGGCGCGACTTGCCGGGGAGCGGATCACGGTGGCGTACACCAGCCCTCTCGGTCGTGCGGTGGAGACCGTCGGAATCCTCTGCGCGCCGCACGGCCTCGCGCCGGTGAGCCGTGACGGTTTGCAGGAGATTGGCCACGGCCACTGGGAAGGACTCACCCGCGCGGAGGTTGAAGCACAATTCGGTGACGAGTACCAGATGTGGGAAGACGACCCCTTCACCTTTGCCCCTCCCGGAGGGGAATCGGGCCTTGGCGTCCTCGCGAGGGCGTTGCCCGTCATTCGCGAGATCGTGAGCACCCACCCGGGCGAGAACGTACTCGTGGTCTCACACAAGGCCACGCTCAGACTGGTTCTATCGAGCCTGTTGGGCTTTGATCCCCGCGGCTATCGCGATCGACTCGATCAGTCGCCGGCATGCCTGAATGTCGTCGACTTCAAGGACCCCGTCCGCGCGCGACTCATGCTCTTCAACGATGTTTCGCACTACCGCGGCCAGCCGCGACGCCCCGAGAGCAACCTCTCCAAATGGTGGGATCCTCCCGCTCCGACTCTCGAGCCTGACGGTGCGTGACCGGCCCGGATTGAGCCGAGTCCTGCGTTTGCGTTCGGGAAGCGCGGACGGGCTCATCCGCGGCACGAGGTCTGTGCCTCAGCGGAAGGCGCCTGGCCCCATGCTGCCAGACGCCCCTCATGGCCGCGGGCGGCGCGGCCTGCCGCTTCCAGCGGAATTCGCCAGCGACCTCTAGTCGTGCCCCGCCTTGATCGGGAACAGCATCCGCACCTCGGTGCTGAAGAAGTCCGCCTCCGAGTCCTTGACACGGTGGTACGTGGCTCCCACTCCGAGCTTCATGCTGGAGGACATGCTGAAGTCGAATCCGGCCCCGAACAGCATCCCGAATTCGCTGTTGCTCTCGGTCGTGCTGGTCCCGGGGATCTCGAGCTTGGTTCCGGGGCCGTAAACGCCGAGGCCTGCCCTCAAGTACGGCAGCACTTTCGGCACGCCCGCCATGGGCATGCTCACGATGCCGAACACGTCGGTCTGCCACGCGCTGAAGCTGTACTTCGAGCCCGAGCCGTACAGGGACTCGGCGGCCGCATTCAAGTCGTTGGATCCGTTCCAGGCGTTGTACTTGGCCTCGGCGCCTACACCGAACCGATCCAGCACGTACCGATACTCGGCGCCGACGTTGTAGCCCGCGTTGGCGGCGTCGCTGAAGTCGCCCGTGGGGACGCTCAAGCCTGCCTGGACGCCAATCTGGTGGCTGCCCAGAGCATACGCCGGACTGACGGCCAACACGGTCATCACGGCGGTGAACAAATGCCTGACTCGCATGAAGACTCCCTCCCAAGGCTGGGCCTGGCCCTGTTGCCATGCCCAGGACTCCCGGCTGTTATCGGCCTGGCCCGGATCACTCATGAGCCCGTTGCTGCAAGGACGCGACGCGGGGTCATGAATGACCCGGGCCGGCCCCGGCGGCGCTTGACCGGAGGATCGGTCGATGCCAGCTTGACTGCCCCACAGGAGGCAGCCATGCACACGATTCGTTTTCCCAACGAGACCCCGCAGTACCGCAAGGCGAGGAACGAGTTACTCGAGGCCGAGAAGGACCTGCGGCAGGAGGTCGAGCGCGTGGCGGCTCTGCGCCGCAAACTCCCGCTCGGAGGAGCCGTGCCCCAGGACTACGTCTTCGACGAGGGAGAGGAGGGGAAGGCACGCCCGGTGAAGCTCTCGGAGCTGTTCGAGCCGGGCAAGGACACGCTGGTCGTGTACAGCTTCATGTACGGACCCGAGATGAAGCGCGCCTGCCCCTTATGCACGTCGATCCTCGATTCACTCGACGGCGCCGCACCCCACGTGTCCCAGCGCGTTAACGTCGCCGTCGTGGCGAAGTCGTCGATCGCGCGGATTCGCGAGTTCGCCCGGGAAAGGGGCTGGCGCAGGCTCCGGCTCCTGTCCTCGGCCGGAAACCCGTACAACCGCGACTATCACGGCGAGAAGGCCGATGGTGCCCAGATTCCGGCCATGAACGTGTTCGTGAAACGGGACGGCCAGGTCCACCACTTCTGGAACTCGGAGCTGTTCTACGCCCCGGCCGAGGGGGGCCAGGACGCGCGGCACGTGGACCTGATCTGGCCGCTCTGGAACGTGCTGGACCTCACTCCCGAGGGCCGGGGCGTGGACTTCTATCCCCGGCTGTCGTACGAGATGGTGCAGAAGTAGCTTCGAGGAGATGCTGGCGCCCTCCGGCCCTCCTCGGCGGGCGCTACCTCCGCATCACGACCCTGTAGGTGCGCAGCGCGCTCCCTACCCGGGTGCGGAGGAAATAGACTCCTGGCCCCGAATCCGTTCCGCGGTCATTTCTGCCGTCCCAGTAGAGCCGCTGCTTCCCTGCCGCCTGGTGCCCCGACGCGAGGGTGCGCACCCGCCGACCCTGCACGTTGAAGACCGAGGCTTCGACCCACTGGTCGGAGGGCAGGGCGTACTCGATCCACGTGCCGGCCCCGCCGAACGGATTAGGGAAGATGCGGAAGCTCAAGGGAAGCAGATCGTCCGGCATGCCGGTGCTGGAGGCTGTCGCGTCGCTCGTGACCGACTGGGCGGCGAGGGAGGCACGGCGGATCTCGACCGCCGCCACGGCCCAGTCGGTGGTGGAGTCGAAGGTACCGTCGAAGAGCGTCGTGTCGCCCAAGGCCGCCTTATCCACGACCGACACCGATGCCATGGTGCCGGAGTCGACCCCCTGGAAGACCTGGCCGCGCTTGACGTAGCCCGCTCCCGGGGTGAGCGGGTGGCTGCGCGAGGCCACCGCGCCGAATACCAGGCTGCCCGATGCGGTCGGCAGGTTGAAGGCGAAGGTGGTGTTGTCCACTCCGCCACTGCAAGGGCCGCTGAGTCCCAGGGGGTTCCCGGACAGGCTGTTCCCCAGCGGGCTCGTGGGATCGGCGCCGGAGTAGCGCGCGACCATGATCACGGCGTTCGTGGCCGCCTTCTGCAGGGTCGCGGTCACGGTCCCGGCGGTCGGTGTGCCGCTGCCGACCCAGACCTCGACGCTGGTCTGCGCGCGCCCGCCGCACTGGCTGCGGACCCGGGTCCAGGTGAGTCCGAGACCGCTCACCGCCGTGACGGCGGTCGAGGACTTGCACGCAACGGCGGCGAGGTAGAGCTCGCCCGACACCGCCGCCAGGGAGTTCGATGTCGAGACGGTCGCCACTCCGGTCGAGCCGCCGCTCTGCACCTCCTCGAAGACCACCGGACCGCCGCCCGCGCCCCCGCCCACGGGGAGCGCGACGCTGGCGACGGCGCTCACCGCGAGACCGTCCGTGGTCCCGCAGGTGAAGCTGTCGGTGCCGGTGAACCCCGCGGCGGGCGTGTAGGTGAACGACCCGTTGGCATTGAGCGCCAGCGTGCCGTGCGAGACGTCGGTCACGAGCACCGCGCTCATCGGGTCGCCGTCCACGTCCACGTCGTTGGCCAGCACGCCCGGGGCGGCGACGGTGAGGGTCTGACCGGCGGTGGCGGACCACGAGTCGGGATGGGCCACCGGCGGATCGTTGACCGGGTTGATGGTGAGGCTCACGGTGGCCGTGGCCGTGCTGCCGCGGCCGTCACCGATGGCGTAGGTGAAGGAGTCCGAGCCGTTGTAGTTGGCCTGAGGCGTATAGGTGAAGCCGCCGTTCGCGGCCATGCCGAGCGTTCCGTGCGCGGGCAGGCTGGAGCCGCTCACGCCGAGGGGATCGCCGTCGGGATCATTGTCGTTCCCCAGCACTCCCGGGGCCGGCACGGTGAGGGCAACGTCCTCGTCGGTGGAGTAGCTGTCGGCATTGGCCACCGGCGGCGTGTTCTGCGAGGACGAGCCTTGCTGGACGAGAAGGACGAGCTGCGGCGGGTTCGACGACGCCTCCTTCGAGTTGTACGTCACCTGATCGCTCGAGTGGTTGAGCACGCCGTAGCAATAGGTGCCGTCGCCCGCGATGGACGTGGTCACGTCCAACTCCGCCCACGTCCCCACGGCGACCGATCCGGCGGTGGCGAGCGGCGTGCCGCTCAGGCTCGGGCCGTTGTTCCAGGTGATTCCGGTCTCGGTCCAGGGATTGGGGGTGCCCAGGTAGTTGTTCGACACGGCGTAGAACGAACCGGCGTCCGAGCTGCCGTCCGCGGCGTAGAGCCGCAGCTTGGCGCTCAGCACCGTCCCGCTGATGCCGCTCACCACGAACCGGAGGTAGCTCTTGTAGCTCGTGCCGCTCTGGCGGGCGCGGAGATGCGTTGCCGTTCCGAAGTTGTTGTTGGTCTTGCTCGAGCTCACGTAGGCATCCGCCGCCGCCGCGAACGTGAGCGACAAGGGCACCACGAAGTCCTGGGCGCTCTGCGCGATCCCCGCCGGGTTCGTGACCACGATGCGTCCGGTTGCAGCACCCGGGGGCACCGTCGCGCGGATCCGGGAATCGTTGTCGACCGTGTACTGGGATGAGACGCCCCCGAACGTGACGTCGCTGGTCCCGATGAATCCGCTGCCCGAGAGGGTGACCTGCGTGCCGGCGAGCCCGTTCGATGGAGTGAAGGAAGCGATGGAGGGCGGCGTGAAGACCGTGAAGCTCGTCGCGCTCGATGCCGTGCCGTAGGGGGTCGTGACGCGGATCGAGCCGGTGGTGGCGCCCGAGGGGACGACCGCGCGGAGCTGATTGTCGGAATCAACCGTGAAGGTGGCGGCCGGCGTGCCGTTGAAGGCAACGGCGTTGGCCCCCGTCAAGTAGCTGCCGGTGAGGGTGACCTCGGTGCTCGCGACCCCGCTGGAAGGCTGGAAGGAATCGACCACCGGGGGCGGCGGCGTGACCGTGAAGTCCTGGGCGCTTTGAATCGCTCCCGCAGGGTTGGTGACCTCGATCCTTCCCGTGACCGCTCCGGAGGGGACCGTGGCACGGATCTGAGCATTGCTGTCGACGGTGTATTGAGACGACACTCCTCCGAAGGTCACCGACGTGGTGCCGGCGAATCCCGTTCCCGAGATCGTGACCTGCGTACCCGTCGCGCCGCTCGAGGGTCCGAAGGACGCGATGGCCGGGGCCGTGATCACCACGAAGCTCGCGGCGCTCAACCCGTTGCCTCCGGGCCCGCTGACGCTGATCGGGCCGGTGGCCGCTCCGGACGGGACGGTCGCCTGGATCTGGGTGTCCGAATCGATCGTGAACGTGCTGGCCGCCGTGCCGTTGAAGGCGACGGCGGTGGCTCCGGTGAAGTGGCTGCCGGTCAGGGTTATTTCCGAGCCCACGATGCCACTGGATGGTGAGAACGAGGCGATGAATGGAGCGGCCGGGCCGAGACTCAGGTAGTTGTGGAGGTAGTAGTGGGTGTTCTGGTCGCTCGCCAGCACCAGGAGCCCGGTCGTGCCGCTCAAGCATTGCTTGGTCGAGGTCGGATTGTTGACCATGCCGTCGCTCGAGCTGTCGATGAAGGGGGTGCCGAGGCCCGTCGGGAAATTGAGGTCCGCCAGGCTGGCGCTCTTCACGTAAATGATCTGCCTGCCGCCGTGGTCGCTCATGGCGAACACGTAGGCGACCCCGGCATTCCCGTCGATCAGGAGGATGGGGCGGGTGTGGTTGTCCGAGTGGGTGCCGAAGACATGGCGCGACCAGGTGCCGGAGGCATCCCGCTTGGACACGAAGATCAGAGGGTCCGATGAGTTGTCGAGACTCGTCTTGGTGACCGTGTAAAGGGCGCCGGAGCCATCGCAGGACATCTTGAGATTGATGTGGTCGTCCGCCACCGCCCCAAGCGACTTGTCTGCCACCGCGTCTTCCCGCGGCTCCCACTGGGTGTCGGGGTTGCCGTCCAGATGGACCGCGAAGTACATCTTCTTGTCGTTCTGGTTGGACCACATGAGGCCGATTCGACCACTGCCGAAGGTCGCGATGCTGCTGATGTCGTCGCTCGTGACACTGTTGCCTTGCACCGGCAGGTCGTAGGGCTGCCCCCAGGCCAGGTCGCTGCCAACCGTCCGGTTGACCTTGACCTTCCCCCCCTCCGTCCACGTCACCCAGAGGCGCCCGGTCGAGTCCTTGTCGATTACCAGCGTCTCCGACTTCGACAGGTTGACATTCACGGGGAAGCCCGAGTCGAGGCTGTAGGTTCTGGAGCCTGGATTGTAACTGTAGCGATAGAGACGCCCCGCGTTGGAGGACGTCGTCGATCCGCCGCTCGTCGTGAAGATGTGGGAGACCACGTAGAGGTGGGTTCCATCCCACAGGGCATCCCCCCTCGAGCTGCTGCGCGGGTCGATGGCCGTCCCCGTGCTGGTCCAGGACTGAGTGGCGGTATCGAATCGCTGGATCGTGTGGCGGTTGGTTCCCGGGTCCCACAGAGAGCCCCACCACGAACCGTCGTTCCACCACAGCTTGCTCTCCGGCTTCTCCCCCGTGGGGGTGTTGCTCACCGTGGAGCCGAAGTTGAAGTCGCGGTAGCCGGCGCTGGCGTTGGCAGAGCCGACGCGGGCAACGGAGCCCGCAAGCACAAGGCCCGCCAGGGCCACGGGAGCAAAGACCTTGCCTCTGCTGATACTGCGATTCGGTTGGGTCATGTACTCGTTGGGTGGATGGATATGAAGCGGGCGGGTCGGGCGACCAGCGGAGCGATTAGTATGAACGGCCGAAGGCGGATTGTCATTAGGTATTTGGTAGGTCTCGGCAGTAACGTCGCAACCCGGCTACCAGGAGTGGTCCGTAGTAATCCTGGGTTTGGTGTGAGTTAACATTGGCGCGGGGATGCGACTTTCTACGGACCCGGCCCCCAAGGGACCGACCCCTCGCGGATCAACGACGGGGCATTCCCTATCAACGATAGAGCGTCTTGATCCTGCCCCACGTGGAAGCCTGTACGGGGGTGGGCGCCACCCAGATGTCCCCCACCGAGGGCTGCGATGACGCGCCCGCGAAGGGCGTGAGCCCGAGGCACTCGCACAGCATTCGCACGACTCCGTAGTGGTTGATCGTCGCCGTGGACGCGTACCGCGGCTTGACCTGCGGCCCGACGGCCACGGTCAGGATGTGATTCCCGGAAGCGTCGTTGTCCTCGTCCCAGGTGAGCACCACCATCCCCTTGACGCCCACGGCGGAAAGCATGGGCGGCACGTTGTTCGACAGCCAGGCGTCTCCCTGGGCGATGGTGCCGTCATGCATGTTGTGGTCGTTGTTCGGGACCACGAACGCCAGCCTCGGAAGCTTCCCCTGCGAGATCTCCAGGCTCAGGTCCGAGTAGGGCCTCTCGTTCAGGTGGTTCAGGTTCGAGAAGTAGGTCCACGGATCGTGTTTGCGTGTGTAGCGCTTGCTGTCGGCGGTGCAGACGGTCGATCCTGCCGCCGGAAGGTTCTCCGAATAGCTTCTCCAGGTCAGTCCTGCGGCCTCGCAACGGTGCCCAAGGTTCTCGACCGAGTAAGGCGCCCCCGGCGGCGGGCAGGCGTCGGTGGTCACGCCCATCGTGGTCGCTGCCCAAAGCGCGATGTAGTTTGGCAATGAGGGGTGCGTGACCGCGTATGAATTCGTGAACACCGTCCCCTGGGTGATGAGGTTCGTGATATACGGCTGGGTTCGCACCTGATCGTAGGACTTGTTCTCCATGATCACCACGATGACATGATCCAGCCGGGGCACGGAGGCACTTGCGGGGCCCCCTGCCGTGGAGATGAGGAGCGCGGCCATCCCGAGCCATCGGGCACAGGACGCGTACGGCGCGGAGGTTGAAGGGGGCATTGGTTCCCCAAGAGATGGGTACCCGGCGGGCACGGGTACGCAGATGGTGGTTCGAAGGGGGCTGGTTCTCTGGCCGAATATATTATCGCAAGACCAATGCGTTTACTAACTGCTGATAATTAGTAGGCATGGCGATGGACCTAATGACGGCTTAATAATGAGCCGTGGTATGGGAGTACCCCTGATGCGGGCGACTGAAACGAGCGGGAAAGGTACGGGGGCGTTTCGGCGCCCCCGCCAGTAGGGAGATGGAGCGAGGGGAAGGCAGCCCGGCCGCGACCCGTTGCAGCCTCACCCGTGATGGTTCAGGCGGCCGCCGCGGCCGGGCAATTCACTACCTGTAGATCGTCTTCACCCTGCCCCATGACGCGGTAAGGGCAGGGGTGGGCTGGACCCAGACGTCCGCGATGGATTGCTGGCCCGCCGCGCCGGCGAACGGCGTGATTCCGAGGGCCTCGCAGATCGTGCGCACCACGCTGTAGTGGTTGATGTTCTGACCCGACTGATAGCCGCGCCTGACGGGTGTCCCCGCGAACACCGTGAGGATCTGATTCCCCGAGCTGCCGTCGTTCTCGTCCCAGGTGAGAACGAGCATGCCCTTGTTCCCCAGGGCATTGCGCATGGCAGGCGCGTTATGCGATAGCCAGCCGTCGGCCTGGCTCACGGAGCAGTCGTGGGAGTTGTTGCAGTTGTTGGGGACCACGAACGCGAGATTCGGAAGCTTTCCTTGCGCGATGTCCACGGCCAGATCGGAATACGGCCGTTCGTTCTGGTGGTTGAGGTTTCCGAAGTTCGTCCACGGATCGTGCTTGCGCGTGTAGAGCTTGCTGTCCGCCGAGCACACGTCCGACCCGGCGCTCGGCAGGTTCTCGGAGTACGCCCTCCAGGTCAGTCCCGCCTTTTCGCACGCGTGTCCCAGGTTCTCGGCCATCAGGGGCGAGCCCGGCGCCGGGCAGGCATCGTTGGTGACTCCCAGCGTCGCGGCAGCCCACAGAGCGAGGTAGTTGGGTTCGGAAGGATGGGTGACCGCATGGGCGTTCGTGAAGACCGTCCCGTTCGCAATCAGGCTCGCCGTGTAGGAGGCAGAGCGCACCTGATTGTAGGAATGGTTCTCCATGATGACCACGATCACGTGGTCCATCCTCGGCGCCGCATGAGCGCTGCTCGCGCTCGCCAGGATGAGAAGAGCGCTCGCCGTTGACCGCTTGAGAGATGAAGACCAGAGGGCCGGCTTACCTTGCATGGGATCCTCCTCGAGATAGGGCCCGAGGGGCGCGGTGGTGGAGCGAGTTGAGGCAAGCTCTATCGAAGAGGCTACGACGTGCTCGCCAGAGGTCCAGCTAATTTCGGGTGAAGTAGGCGGTTCCGGCGCCGAGCCGCGTATATCCCCGGGCCATGGTGTGAGAAATCCGGCTTCTCAGCGCCCTCTTCTTCAGAGCAACGAAGCTGAAGGAAAGCCAGGGCTCCGGATCGACAAGGAGTGCGCTCGGGACGGGGTTCATGTGCGCGCCGGTTAGGATTCGATTAGGGTTCGGCGCCTCGGCGAGGCAGCCTGGCCGGCCGTTCAGCGGCTCAGCGAATCCATCTGGGCCGCCTGGGTCGCGGCCCGCTGGGACTCCGATATCGCCCTGCCGACCACCCCGGCGCCCGGCAAGGCCGACCGGGCCAGAACGCTGTCGCGCTGATGCTCGGTGAGCGTCGAGGCGGGCGCGGCGTTATCCCTCGGTGAGGAGCAGGCCCCGGCGGCCATGAGGCACGCCGCCGCAACCGCGGCCTTCCATCCGAGCCTCTTCCTGTTCGGGTGCATGTCCTATTTTTCGGCACCCGAGGCCGCCCGCTGCAGTGTGAATGCGTCTCCAGGCGCGCCCTGGATCGTGTAAGCTCGGCGACCATGCCGGCCGTCACCCTTCCCGAGCAGGCTCTGCGCGCCGAGTCGGGCCCGCACCAGGGGCCTCTCAAGCCGCCCGGGGTGCGCGAATTCACCCTCCGCGCGGCGCTCGTGGCGATGCTCGTCGCCGCGGTGATCGGCGCCTCGTATCCCTACGTCGTCATGAAGCTCGGGTTCGGCCCCAACATCTCGGTGGTGTCGGCCTTCTTCGGCTATCTGGCACTCGGGATCGTCTCCCGCACCTTCAACCGGTGGGAGAACAACATCGTCCAGACCGCCGGCACCTCGGCCGGCCAGACCGCGTTCATGTGCGTGCTGCTCGCCGCCTTCGACATCCTGCGCTCCGACCCGAGCCTCCACTTCACACTCACGATCTCGCCGCTCCAGTCGTTCGCGTGGCTCACCACGGCGGGCTGCCTCGGCGTGCTGCTCGCGGTGCCGATGCGCCAGCACTTCGTGGTGGACCAGAAGCTCACCTACGCCGACGGGGTCGCCGCCGGCGAGACGCTGATCGTGCTCGACTCTCGCGGCGCCGAGGGCAGGGCCGCGGCGCGCTCGATGGGATGGAGCACGGCGCTCTCGGCGCTGGTGATGACGATCCGCGAGGACGCCCGCCTGCTCGGCGAAGTCTGGTACCGCATCCCCGAGATGAAGGTGCTCGGGCCGACCGGGCCCTCGATGGGCGTGGGCGTGAGCTGGAGCCTCCTGAGCCTGGGCTCGGGCTTGCTGGTCGGGATGCGGATCAACACCAGCATGCTGATCGGGACGGCTCTGTCGTGGATCGTCGCGCCTCCGCTCCTCCTCGACCGCCACATCATCTCGGGGCTGGTCCGCCGCGAGGTGCTGCTATGGGTCATGTGGCCCGCGACCGGGATGCTGGTCGCCGGCGGCCTCACGGCGCTCGCGCTGCGCTGGCACCTGCTGGTGCGAACGTTCCGGAACCTCTCGGGGGCGGCGGTCCGGAGCGAGGACTTCCCGATGCGCTGGGTGATCGGCGGGGCGATCGCGAGCGCGGCGGCGCTGATCGTGGTGCAGCGCGTGATCCTCGGCCAGCCGGTGTGGATGACGGTCGTGGCGATGATCTTCTCGATCGTCCTCATGCTGGTGGGCCTGCGGGTGCTCGGCGAGACCAACTGGGGACCAATCAGCGCTCTCTCGAACATGATGCAGGCCATCTTCGGCGTCCTGGCTCCCGGGCAGGTGGCGGCCAACATGGCGGCGAGCGGCGTGACCGGCTCGATCGCGAGCCAGTCCGAGGGGCTGATGCAGGATTACAAGACCGGCTACATGATCGGGAGCACGCCGCGCTTCCTCACCTACGCCCAGCTGCTCGCGGTGCCGATCGGCGCCGCCGCGGTCTCGTACGTTTACCCGCTGCTCCGCGACACCTACGGGATCGGCGGGGAACACGGCCTCCAGGTGCCGACCTCGCAGCGGTGGGCCGGGTTCGCCAAGCTCCTCTCCCAGGGCCTGAGCGCGCTGCCCCGAGGCGCGGTCATGGCGCTCGTGATCGCCGTGGTGCTCGGGATCCTGTTCACGGTGCTCGAGGACACGCGGATCAACAAGAAGTGGGTGCCCTCGCCGACCGGCATCGGGATCGGGATGCTGGTCCCCGCGAGCGCCATCATCACCATGTTCCTGGGCGGCATCGTGGGCGAGATCTGGAGCAAGGTGTCGAAGGAGAACGCGGACCGGCACCTCACTCCGGTCGCGTCGGGCTTCATCGCCGGCGAGGCGATCGTCGCGGTGGTGATCCCGATCCTGGTCACGATCGGGCTGGTTCACTTGCACTAAGCGGCTGCCACCGCCCCCTCCTTTCGCAGCAGCGGGATCACCTGCTCGGCGAAGCGCTCCATCTCCTCGGCCTGCGGGCTGAACTGGAGCAGCATCAGGTTCACTCCGGCGCGCTCGAACTCCTCGAGCCGCTCGGCCACCGGCTCGGGAGCCCCGATCAACCCGGACCTGAGTCCCCGGTTGGATACCGAATAGTCCTCGAGGCTCACGCGCTGCTCGAGTTGCGTGCCGGCGAGCCACTGCTGGTAATTGGAGTAGCCGCGAGCCGAGCCGCGCACGTTGGTGATGCGCGCCAGCTCCCGACGCGCCCCTTCCTCCGTATCGCGCAGCACCACGTAGCCGGCCACCCCGAAGAGCAACGGCGGGGCGCCGGGGGCGAGACGGGCGCGGCGAGCCTGCATGTCGGCGATCTTCGCCGCCACCCGCTCGGGCGGGTCACCGTGCATCACGTAGGCGTCGCAGTCGCGCGCGATCAGGTCCTTCGCCGCCTCGGACTCCCCTCCGGCGTAGAGGGGCGGCCAGGGCTTGCGGAGCGGTTTGGGCTCGAGGATCGCCTCCTCGATCCGGTAGAGCTCGCCCCTGTGGTTGAAGCGCGGCTCGGTCCAGAGCCCCTTCACCACCGCCAGCCACTCCTCGGTGCGCGCGTAGCGCGCGTCGTGGGTGTCGAATGGGAGCCCGAACTGGGTGGCCTCGTCGCGCCACCACGACGACACCACGTTGAGCGACAGCCGCCCGCCCGCGATGTGGTCGATGTTGGCGGCTTCCTTGGCGAGCAGTCCCGGGTGGTGGAAGGTCGGCCGCACCGCCACCATCAGCTCCAGCCTCTCGGTCACGGCGGCCAGGGCGGCGGCGGTGGACCAGGCCTCGAGCGCCGGCGCCTCGGGCCCCTTGATGTCGTTGAGCAGCAGCTCCGCGATCAGCGTGAGGTCGAACCCGATGCGCTCGCTCCTCACCGCCAGCGCCCGTACCTCCTCCCACGTCGCGGACATCCCCTCGTCCTCGACGTTGCGCAGCCAGCCGCCGAAGACCGGCATCCAGTAGCCGAGTCGGAGGCTCATGACGCCCTCTTCGCGCGCGCCAGGTTGCCCGAGGCCCGTCTCGCCGCCACGCGCACGCGCCCGGGCTTGCTGCGAGCCCAGGCTGCCGGCCGCGTTGCGCTCGCTCGCGCCACCAGGGCGTCGACCAGCTTCGCGGTCGGATCGAACCCCAGCACTCGCACCGGGTCCGCCACGAAGTTGGACAGAGCGTTGATGTCGTAGTAGTAGCGGCGTCCGTCGCGCCGGCTCACCAGGTACTCGATCCCGCCCACGTCGAGGCCCGAGGCGCGCGCGATCGCCTCGACCTCGGAGCGGATCTCGCCGGATGGCTCGTACGCCTCGACGGAAAGACCGGCTTGCGCCGCCCCGGCCGGGCACGCGGCGCTCTCGAGGGCATGGCCGCTCACGTCCCTGCAGATGTCGGCCGGGCAGAGGTTGTAGCCGGCACCCTCCTCGATATGGACGCGGATGCCGTAGAGGTAGCGCCCCTCAAGCGTCTCGACCCGCACGATGCTGCCGTCGCGCGAGGGATGGAATTCCTGGAGCAATAGGATCTCGTCCACCGAGGGCGGAATGAGATCCTGCGCCACCGCCGCCTCGAGCTCCTCCTGCGCGTCGAAGCGCACGATGCCGGCCCCGCTGCCCCCGATGTTGGGCTTGACGACCAGCGGGAACTCCAGGCCCGGGGCGGCTGCGGGTAGCACGGTCGGGTGGTTGACGACCCGCGTGCGCGGAGCGAGGAGCCCGAGCCGCCGGATGAGCGAGACCTGGAGCGCCTTGCTGGTCTCGACGGTGAAGGCGCGCACCCCGTTCACCACCGGCACGCCGGCGCGCTCGAGGTAGCGCAGGTAGTGAAGGGTGTAGAGGATGGCGTGGCCACGCCCCCGCTTCCATGCCGAGGGGCTCATGCGGTTGAAGACCAGCGTGTGGCCCGCGCCGTTCGTGGAGGGCGCCGCGGCGATCGGGGCATCGCTCGCGTCGGTGGCGTCGCGCCCCACCCCGTGTGGGGCCGGATCGATCTGCGCCGCCGGATCGAAGGAGAAGCGGCCCGCGTCCACCCGGACGTGGTGGACACCGCGCCGTTCCAGCTCTGCGAACAGCGGGCGAAACCAGTCGGGGTGCTCGTAGTAGACAGCTAGGGTTCGTGGGTGCGTCACCGGATGCTCCTTGTGCTGCTGGCGACGCACCGTGCCGGGCGAAAACGAAAAACCCGCTGCGGTTCGCCGTCAGCGGGTGGAGATGGTCGGGTCGTTTACGCTATCGGATCAGGCACGCCCCCTCTCGCCCGCACGGCGGACAACAACACATCGTGAAGGCACACAGCGGGCACACATGTCCGATCAGCATGCGCGGAGATTAGGCTCGGTAAACGTCGGGAGTCAAGACTATTGTTGGCCGCGCGTTGTTCCGCGTCACGCCCTCCACATCCGATGGACGCTGCCCCGAACCTGGTTCACAATCAGGTCGTGAACCGGCTGATCGGGCTGATCCTCATCCTGGCGCTCGCCCTCGTCGCGCCCGCTCGGGCGGGCGCCGCGGCCGCGGCCGGCAGCTTCGCCGACCCCGACAGCGGATTCCTCGAGCAGTACGCCGCGACCTACCGGTTCAACCTCGGACTCCCCTCGAATATCAAGGTCACTCCCCACGGCGATCAGGTCCTGTTCCTGCGCTCGGGCCCGCGCAGCTTCGTCAACGACCTCTGGTGCTTCGAGGTCGCGACCCGGCGCGAGCGCGTCCTCCTCACCGCGGCGCGCGTCCTTCACGGCGGCGGGGAGCGCCTGACGGCCGAGGAATCGGCGCGGCGCGAGCGCCAGCGCGTCGCCACGCGAGGGATCGTCTCCTACGACCTCTCCGAGGACGGCCGCCGCGTCCTGGTGCCGCTCGCCGGGCGGCTGTTCGTAATCGAGCGGGGGAGCGGCGCCATCAAGGAACTGAACGGCGGGCGCGGATTCCCGATCGATCCGCAGTTCTCGCCCGATGGATCGCAAGTGGCGTGCGTCCGCAACGGCGATCTTAGCGTCTTCGATGTCGATTCGGGCCGCGAGCGGAGGATCACGAGCGGGGCGAGCGGGACCATCACCCACGGCCTCGCCGAGTTCGTCGCCCAGGAGGAGATGGATCGCTTCAGCGGCTACTGGTGGTCTCCCGACAGCCGCCGCATCGCCTATCAGGAGACCGACACGGCGCCGGTCGAGGTGCTCCACATCATGGACCCCGCGCATCCCGAGCGAGAGCCGCAAGCCTGGCGCTACCCGCGCCCGGGGAGGAGCAACGCCGAGGTGCGCCTCGGGATCATCCCCGCGACGGGAGGGAAGACGACGTGGGTGAAGTGGGACCGCCAGAGCTATCCCTACCTGGCCGTGGCGAGGTGGACCAAGAACGCGCCGCTCACCCTGGTGGTGCAGAACCGCCGCCAGACCGAGGAGGCGCTGCTGGCCGTGGACGAGGTGAGCGGCGCCACGCGAACGCTGTGGGTGGAGCGCGACATGGCCTGGCTCAATCTCGACCCCAAGATGCCACACTGGCTCGACGACGGCAGCGCGTTCCTCTGGACCACCGAGCGCCGCGGAAGCTGGCAGCTCGAGCTGCATGGCAAGAGCGGGCGCCTCCTCCGCACCCTGACGCCGCGAACCTTCAACCTGCGCGGCTTCGTCGACGCCGACCAGGGGGCAGGATGCGCGTGGGTCACGGGAGGAGACGATCCGACCCAGATCCAGATCTTCCGCGTGCCCCTCGATCCCCATCGCGCGTCGATCGAGCAGGTGACGCACGATCCGGGAATGAACGGGACGGTGTTCGCGACCCAGCACCAGGTGGCGGTCCGCTCGCTGTCACGATCCGACGGGTCACCCACGCAGACCGTGGTCGACGCACACGGGAAAACAATCGCCACTCTTCGCTCGCTTGCCGAGATTCCGCTGGTCACGCCCCGGGTCCAGTTCGTCGCCGTGGGACCGCGGAAGTATCGCGCCGCGATCCTGCGCCCGAGAAGCTTCAGACCCGGCGTGCGCTATCCGGTGATCGTGAACGTCTACGGCGGCCCGCACGGGCAGATGGTCACGCGCTCGCGCAACCCGTTTCTGCTCCCCCAGTGGCTCGCGGATCACGGCTTCGTGGTGGTGATGCTGGACGGACGCGGCACGCCGGGACGCGGGCGCGCCTGGGAGCGCGCGATCAAGGGAAACCTCATCGAGGTTCCTCTGGAAGATCAGGTCGAGGGATTGCGGGCTCTCGGCGCCGTCTATCCCGAGCTCGATCTCTCGCGAGTCGGGATCTACGGCTGGTCCTTCGGTGGATACTTCTCGGCCATGGCCATCATGCGGCGGCCCGACGTCTTCAGAGCCAGCGTGGCCGGCGCCCCGGTGGTGGACTGGCGTGACTACGACACGCATTACACCGAACGTTACATGGGGCTCCCGGACGACAACCCCGGCGGTTACCAGGCCGCGTCGGTACTGACCTATGCCGACCGGCTCGAGCGCCCGCTGCTCCTCGTGCACGGCACCGCCGACGACAACGTCTACTTCCTGCACAGCATGAAGCTCTGCGAGGCGTTGTTCCGCGCTGGGAAGCCGTTCGAGTTTCTCCCCCTGGCGGGCTTCACCCACATGGTGCCGGACCCGGTGGTGACGCGGCGCCTCTACCAGCGGATCGAGGCGTTCCTCGCCCGCAACGTGGCGGGTCCGCGGACTGAGCCAGGGGCCGACCCGCCCTCGCGGTGAGGCTGAGCCTCGTAGTTGACAGCGGGGGCAACGCTGGCTAAAAGAGTCGTCGCGGATTCCATGATCACCCTACAGAACCTTGAAAAGACTTACGGCGAGACCCGGGCCCTGAAGGGGATCTCCTTCTCGATCTCCAAGGGCGAGGTGGTCGGCTTGCTCGGCCCCAACGGGGCGGGCAAGACCACGGCGATCAAGATCATCGTCGGCTACCTGCTCCCGACCGCCGGCTCCGCGACGGTGGCCGGTTTCGACGTCGTGAGCCACCCGCTCGAGGTCCAGGAGAGAATCGGCTACCTGCCCGAGAACGCTCCTCTCTACCTCGACATGCTGGCCCAGGAGTACCTCGACTTCATGGCCGACATGCGCGGTCTCGACGCGCGCACTCGCGCCATCCGCCTGGCTCGTGTGGTGGAGGAGTGCGCCATCCAGCCGGTCCTGACCCGCCCGCTCGGCCAGCTTTCCAAGGGCTATCGCCAGCGTGTGGGCCTCGCGGCCGCCCTGCTGCACGACCCCCAGATCCTGGTCCTTGACGAGCCCACCACCGGGCTCGACCCGAACCAGATCGCCGAGGTGCGCCACCTCGTACGGCGCATGGGCTCGACCAAGACAGTCATCCTCTCGACCCACATCCTGTCCGAGGTCGAGGCTACCTGCGACCGGGCGGTGATCCTGATCGACGGCCGCGTGCGCGCCGACGCCTCGCTGGCGGAGATCACGCGCTCCAGCGTCCAGGTCGTCACGCTCTCCGCCCGCGACCCGGTCGCGGCGCGCCACGACCTCGAAGGACTCCGCGGCGTGATCGCCGTCGATGAGACTGACCGCGGCGACGGATTCCATACCTTCCGGCTGCACCTCGAGGGCGACGGCGAGATCGGCGAAGCGGTGGGCGAGCTGGCACGGGAGCGGGGGTGGCGGCTGCGCGAGCTGAGGCGCGACGACCGGTCGCTCGAGCAGGTGTTCCGCGAGTTGACCGACACGGCCGCGGGAGAGGAATGGGCGCCGAAAGCGGAATCGTCGCCGGGAGAGGCGGAGACGTGGGCGCCGTCGAGTCCGATCGCATGAGTCGCGTCCGCGCCGTCGCGGCGAGGGAGCTGAGGGCCTACTTCAACTCCCCGATCGCCTACGTGTTCCTCACGGTGTTCGCGGGCTCGGCGCTGTTCACGTTCTTCAACGCCGGGAGCTTCTTCTCCCGCGGCGTGGCCGACCTGCGGGGGCTCTTCGGCCCGCTGCCGCTCCTGATGATCCTCCTCGTTCCCGCGCTCACCATGCGCCTGTGGGCCGAGGAGCAGAAGCAGGGCACGCTCGAGGTGCTGCTCACACTGCCGGTGCGCGATCACCAGCTCGTGGCCGGCAAGTTCCTGGCGAGCTGGACCCTGCTGGCTTCCGGGCTGGCGCTCACGTTGGCGCTGCCGTTCTCGGTGGCGCTGATCGGCAAGCTCGACTGGGGCCCGGTCATCGGCGGCTACATCGGGGCGCTTCTTCTCGGGGCGGCGTACCTCGCGGTCGGGCAGTTCGTCTCGGCCACCACCGAGAACCAGATCCTGGCCTTCATCCTGGCGTTGGTGGTGTGCCTCGCCTTCTACGGTGTCGGGACCGAGGCGTTCTCGGGGCTGTTCGACGACCGCACCGCCGCCGCCCTCCGGGGGATCGGGACCGGCAGCCGCTTCCAGAGCGTGGCCCGCGGCGTCATCGACCTGCGCGACCTGGTCTATTACGCCTCGGTCACATTGTTCTTCCTCGCCGCGTGCGTCATGGCCGTGCGCGCGCGCCGCTGGACGTGAGGCCCAGGATGCCCGACGAGACCAGGCGGAAACGAAGGCTCGGCGTGCTCGTCACGCTGGGGCTCCTCGGCGCCAACCTGATCGCCTTCAACACCCTGCTCGCCGCGTGGTCCTCGGCGCGCATCGACCTCACCCAGGACCGGATGTTCTCCATCTCCCCGGCCACGCGAAAACTGCTCGGCTCGCTCGAGGACGACCTCACCATTATTGGATACTTCTCCAAGCGCACCCACCCCAAGCTCGCCCCGCTCGTGCCGCAGATCGAGGACCTGCTCGAGGAGTACCGGGCGCTCTCCAAGGGGAAGATCCACGTCGAGATCGTCGACCCGGGCGAGAACGATCGCGTGGCGCAGGAGGCGAGCGATCGGTTCGGGGTCGCGAGCACTCCCTTCCGGCTCGCGTCCAAGTACGAGAGCGGAATCGTCAACGCCTACTTCGCGCTGGTGGTGAAGTACGGCGACCAGTACCAGCGCTACGGCTTCGACGACCTGATCGAGGTCGAGCCGCTTCCCGACGGCGACGTCGACGTGCGGCTCCGGAACCTCGAGTACGACCTCACGCGCGCGATCAAGAAGGTGGTGTTCGGATTCCGGAGCTCGACCCAGCTCTTCGATCGGATCGGCAAGCCGGTGCGACTCACCGCCGTCATGACCGCCGACCGCCTGCCCGCGGCCTTCAAGGACGTTCCCGACGCGGTGCGCAAGGCGGCGGACGAGCTACGGAAGGCCAGCAACAACCGCTTCCAGTACGAGGAGATCGCGCCGGCCGACGCCGCGGCCGAGGCCGAGGTGTCCCGGCGCTTCGGCGCCCGGCCGATGTCGGTCGGGCTCTTCAGCAACGAATCGTTCTACCTCTACGGCTTCCTCTCGGTCGGGGACCACACCGAGCAGCTGCCGCTGGCCGCCGGGCACGTCTCGCAGGCGAGCATCCGGGAGGCGATCGAGAGCTCCCTCAAGCGGCAGGCTCCGGGGTTCCTGAAGACGGTGGGCGTCGTGACTTCTCAGCCGTCGATCCCGCCCGAGGTGATGATGCAGCTCCGCATGCAGGGGCAGATGCCGCAGCAACCGCCGCCGGAGTTCGATCAGGTCAAGAGCGTGCTGCGCCAGGAATACAACGTGCGCGACGTCTCGCTCGACGGCGCCGAAGGCGTGCCGAGCGACGTCGACGTGCTGCTGGTGCTCAAGCCCAAGAACCTCAAGGACCGTGAGGTCTACAACCTCGATCAGTACCAGATGCGCGGCGGACGCGTGATCGTGTGCGCGGGCGGCTACGAGACACAGTTCGGCCAAAACGGCCTCGACGTGCGCCCCCTCGATTCGGGGCTCGACGGATGGCTCAGGCACTGCGGCGTCCAGGTCTCGAGGACGCTCGTGCTCGACGACCGCAACCAGCCGCTTCCCATCCCGGAGCTCCACCGCACCCCGATCGGCACCTTCCAGACCTGGGTGATGAGGCCGTATCCCTATCTCGTCGAGATCCGCGGCGCCGGGCTCCAGAACCGCACGGTCTCCGGCACCCTCGACGCCGTCCGCATCTACTGGGGGAGCCCGCTCGAGATCGAGCCCGGGGCCAGCAAGAAGGTCAAGGTGATCCCGATTCTCTCCTCGTCGGAGAAGTCGTGGACCGACGATGACGTCGAGCACGCGGCTAGCGTCAGCTACACCGTGCCGCAGGGAACCAAGCCGCACCTCGTCGCCGTGGCGCTGCAGGGGCGGTTCGACAGCTACTTCGCGGGGAAGCCGGTGCCGCCGGCGCCCGGCGACTCGTCGCGGCGGGACGTTCCGATCGCGCGATCTCCCGAGACGCGTCTCGCGGTGGTTGGGGACGCCGAGTTCGTGAGCGACCTCGTGGCCCGGGTGCTGGGAAGGCAGCTCGGCGAGGCGTACGTCCAGAACCTGGGCTTCGTGCAGAATCTGATCGACTGGATGAACCTCGACAACGATCTCATCGCGATCCGGTCGCGGGTCTCGGCGGCGCGGCGCATCGCGCGCCTGGCGAAGCCGGCCGAGATCACGATCGAGGCAGCCAACTATCTGATTCCGCTCGTCGTGCTCCTCGGCTTCGGCCTGGTCCGCTTCGTGGGCCGCCGCAAGGTGGCGCCGCTCGTCCGCCCGCGGGAAACCGGCGCGATCCGCGTCCCGGCCGAGGTCTGAGCATGGATTCCACCCAGCGCTTGCTCGCCGGACTGCTCGTGGTTCAGGTCGCGCTGATCGGCGTGATCCGCTGGGCTTCCTCCTCGGGTCATTCGGCGGCGGGCGAGCATCCGCTTCTCCCGGCCCTCGCCTCGACCACGCCCCGGAAGCTCGAGATCGACGACGGCAAGAACTCGGTCGCGCTCGAGCGCGAGAGCGGCTCCTGGACGCTCGCGGAGCCCAAGGGCTACCCGATCGCCGCGGGCAGGGTCGAGAAGCTGGTCCAGGACCTCGGGCACCTGAGCGTGGGCCGTCCGGTGGTGACCAACCGACTCAATCACGCCGCGCTCAAGGTCGCGGCGAACGACTACGAGCGCCGCGTGAGGATCTGGGAGAAGCCCCAGGGCCAGCCGATCGCGGACGTCTTCGTGGGCACCTCGCCGGGATTTGGCGTGAGTCACGTGCGCCTGGGCGGCAAGGACCCAGTCTACGAGGGGAACGGGCTCAACGCCTACGACCTCGCGACCGACGCCGGCTCCTGGGTCGAGCGCGGCATGGTTCCGATCGCCTGGGAAGCGGTGGGCGGGCTCTCGGTCACGAACCGCAAGGGGAGCTTCCAGCTCGAGAAGAGTGGCGGGAGATGGAGTGCTCGGTCTCCAACCACGAGGACCGCAGACCTCGACCCCGAGAAGGTGGACGCCCTCGGTCGCGCCCTGTGCGCCCTGTCGCTCGACGAGCCGGTGGGGCCCGTGGACGAGCAGGCCCAGGGCCTGAACGATCCCGAGGCGACGATCGTATTCCAGCCGGCCGCGGGCGACAGTGCCGCCGCCACGCAGGCCCCTGTCACCATCAAGATCGGGGCGCTCGTCCCTGGCAAGGAGGACCAGCGCTACGCGGCGCGCTCCGGATTCGCGTACGCCGTCAGCGTCAGCAAGTTCTCCTCCGAGCGAGCGCTGAGTGTGACGCTCAAGGAGCTCCTCGCCACGGCGAAGACGGCGGAGGCCGCGGGGACGCCGAAACCGGGGGCCGCGGTAGGCAAGTAGGTCCGGCAGCATTCGACGAGACGGGGCGGTGATGCGGGGCGATCGAGACTGAAGGAGGGACGGCCATGTTCGTTGTCGCCGGAGTGAGTGGAAACACGGGAAGGGTCGTGGCGGAGACGCTCCTCGCGCAGGGACGGCCTCTGCGCGTTCTGGTCCGTGACTCGGCCAAGGGAGCGACCTGGCGAGCGCGGGGCGCCGAGACCGCGATCGCCTCGCTGGACGATGCGACCGGCCTCACACGCGCGCTCGAAGGAGCGAGCGGCGCCTACCTGCTGGTCCCGCCCCAGTACGGGGCCGACGACCTCCTCGCCGTCCAGCGGCGCGTCGCGGAGGCGATGGCGCGGGCGGTGAAGGCGAGCGATATCGCGCACGTGGTGTTGCTCTCCTCCCACGGCGCCCAGCACGCGCAGGGGACGGGGCCGGTCCGCGCGCTGCATCACGCCGAGGAGGCGATCGGGAAGGCGGCGCGAAACATCACCATCGTCAGGGCCGCCTACTTCATCGAGAACTGGGCGCCGGTGCTGGGCGAGGCGCAGAAGAGCGGCGTGCTGCCGTCGTTCCTCACGCCCGGCCGCGCCATCCCGATGGTCGCGACCGCGGACATCGGCCGCGTGGCCGCCGAGATGCTGCTCCGGCCCGCGCAGGGAACCCGCATCATCGAGCTTGAGGGCCCGGCGCCTTGGAGCCCGGAGGACGTGGCCCAGGCGGTGGCGGTCGCGCTCGGACGCGACGTGCGCGTGCAGGGCGTGCCGCTCGATCAGGTGGTCCCGGTCTTCACCTCCAGCGGGTTCTCGACCGGCTCCGCCGAGCTGATGCGGGAAATGTACGAGGCCATCAACAGCGGCCACCTGGCGCGGGAAGGGGGCCGCGCGGTGCTGCGCCTCGGCACGCTCAGGCCGGGAGAGGTGCTGGGGAAGCTGCTGGCCCGGACGACCGCGTAGCTGCTTCGCCTGATTGTCGCCGTGTGAGGCCCAGCGGCGAGGGCTCACGGCGGTCATCGATACGCGCCCTCTTCGTGAGTCCCTCGCCGACCCGTCGCGCATTCGTCTCCGCGCAGACGCCATCAGCTGCGACGGGAACCGCGAGCTGCTCGACCTGTTCGAGATGGACATCAATCCGGTCGACGGGTTGTCGTTCATCACCTACACCGACGACGGCGCCGAGGGCGGCACGTACATCTCGAAGCAGCTTTCTGGTGTCTCCGCGATCGCCGGCACGACCATCGTCGACAAATCGACCACCTGCCCGACCAAC
This sequence comes from Candidatus Eiseniibacteriota bacterium, assembly GCA_005893225.1. Taxonomy (GTDB): domain Bacteria; phylum Eisenbacteria; class RBG-16-71-46; order RBG-16-71-46; family RBG-16-71-46; genus WS-3. The sequence goes on along the minus strand of VBOT01000002.1, from coordinate 19,552 downwards.
ATCGCGTGCACCACCTGCCCGCCGCCGCCGCACGATCCGTGCAAGCTGCCGGGCGTGACGGTGGTACGCGATCCGGCCGGGGACCAGAACGGCGCGCCGGCGAACATGCAGGCGGACATCGACTCGGTCATGTTCGCGGAGCCGTTCTTCGCGGACGGCTCGCAGAAGCTCGTGGCCACGCTCAAGGTCGAGAGCCTCGATCCCACCAACCTGCCGCCCAACAACGGCTGGGAAGTGCTGTTCACCGCTCCGAACGGGACCGAGTACTTCCTCGAGATGGACACCTTCGATCCGACGACCGGTGTGCAATTCAACTACGGCCGCGTGGATGCCACGCTCGGCGAGTCGACGGATGGCTCGATCGAAGGACGTCTAGACCAGACCGGCTTCATCACGATGACCGTGGACAACGCCCTCGTAGGGAATCCCGCGCGGGGGCAGACCCTCACGGGCGTCCACGGGCAGACCGAGGTGCTGGTCGGCGCGCAGCCGGGTGGAGTGGGGGGCGGCGAGCTCATCTTCCTCGACACTTCAACCAACGGCACCTACACGCTGGTGGGGAACGCGAACTGCGGGCTGTTCGGCCTCGCTCGGCTGGACGACGGGTCATTCGGCGCCGCTCACCGGAACCACTCCATCGATCGCTGACGGAAGTAGAACGACCCTGACATCAAGGGCGCGCTCGAGCCGCAGGCGCCGCGCCAAACACCCGAGCCCGGCGCATCACGCGCCGGGCTCTGGGCGCTCCCGCCCGGTCAAGAGTCGGGAGGACGATCGTCGAGGAGGCCGCGGCTTGACCACCCGCGGGCACCAGCAGCGACGAGCTGCAGCGCAGCCCGCCAGCACAATCCCGATCACATATTGAAGTAGTAGCTCACTTTGGCCAGAAAGATGTTGTCCGGTTTCGCCTGGCCCAGTCTTCTAAAAGACGGATCCAGGTCGAGCTCGCCCATGTTCTCGAAGTCGTTGCGCTGCTGGGTCCATGCCAGGTACAGGGTGGAACCGGGCATGTACTCCCAGCGCAGCACGGCGTTCCCGCGCAGCGACTTGGTATTGAAGTCGGGGTTGCCGCTGAAACCGAAGTCGGGATTCTGAGCGGTAAACGCGGGTGCCGGACCCGGCCCGTCGGGATCGATCATGCCCGTCTTCTCGTCCACCGTGGCCCCGCTGGTCGAATAGTGAGTGAAGTCGTAGCTCCTCGCGCGCGCCAGTTCCTTGAAGTCGGAGTAGCTCCCCGACGAGATCAGCGGCTGGACGAAGAGCTGCAGGCTCAGGTTGGGCGTGAACGTGCAGTTGAGTCGCAGATCCGCCGAGACGGTCTTCTGATCGAGCTTGGCGAACAGCTCGCGCCGCCCGAACGTCGCGGCCGCGAGCGGGTCCGCGTACGAGCCCAGCCACTTGGCATCCTCGAGCACGTGTTCGTACGTCGGGCCGATGCGCACCAAGATGTTGGACACCGGTTTCCATTCGACGCCGGGGCTCACGTACCAATCGACCGAGTTCGACTCGGTGGTGTAGTCGTCGAACGACACGAAATAGAAGAGCTTCTTCTTGCTGTCGGTGTCGAAGCTGGTGGTGAGCTCGTAGCCCGGCCGGTTGAGAGTGAGCGGCCCGCCCCGGGTGCGCCGGTTGTTCACGGTCTGCGGGTTGTACGCCGCGCGGTAGCTCCAGCTGTAGTTGTTGATGTATTCCGTCGAGGCGCCGCCCCACACGCCGCCCCAGATCGGATTCCCCTGGAAGTCGTAGCTCGCGAACACGGCTCCGAGCACGTCCTGGTACTTGCGGATCCGATTCGGCTGGGTCCACTTGTAGCCGCCGCCGAAGTGCCCGTTGATGACGTCGGCGCGCGTCATGAATCCCACATCGTTGACGTCGAAGCTGGGCGTCATGAAGCCGAGCGCGGCGTTGCAGAACGTGCTGCCCTTCTGCTTGTTGAGCCAGTAGCGGCTGCCGAACCCGGTCAGCGACGTGGCGTTGGCGTCGACCTCGACGTGATCGGCGTCCGGTCGCTGGAAGTAGTGCAGCGAGTTCCTCTGGGCGCTGGTGATGCGCTCCTTGCTCCCCTCGATGCGCGAGACCGCCGACCAGCCCGAGATCACCCAGGTCTGGCTCTTGTCGAGGAACACCCAGCCGTCCATGGCGGTCATGAACGACTGCCGGTTGAGCTGATCGCGAAACTGGGGGGCGTCGAAGGAGCGAATCGCCATGGTCGTCATCGCGCCGAGCCCCTGCTGGCGGTTCTTGAACTCCTTGAGGCCGCGGGTCACGCCGTAGTAGGTGAGCGGCTCCACCTCGAACTCGGAGTGCCGCGGCCCGAACGCCAGGTCGGCGTTCTCGCGCGCGGTGAGCGCGTGGAGCGTGCCGAAATTCCAGGTCGGCGAGATCTTCCCGGTGAGCTTGGCGGCGCCGAGAATGCTGGTTCCCACCGGGTAGTCGACAAAGTCCGCATTCGAGGGGGCGCCGATCTGGGGATTGCGGCCGATCCGGCGACTGTAGAAGAACGTCGGCTCGGGCCAGTTGAAGCCCCAGTAGTCGTTCGCTCCCTGGTTGCCGCAGCCGAAATTCGACGAACCTTCGACGAAGAACGGGCGCTTCTCCTGGAAGTAGGTCTCGGCGTCGCTCAGGTTGACCACCGCCGGGTCGACCTCGACCTGCCCGAAGTCCGGGTTGATGGTGGCGTTGAGCGTCAGCCTGCTGCCCACTCCCATGCGCAGGTCGGCCCCGCCGTCGGGCTCGTAGCGGGAGCCGTCGTGGAACGGATCGAGCGGCTTGTGCTGGAGGTATTCGGCCTTGGTGGTCAGGTACGGGAGGATCTCGATCGACCGCCCCGCACGGCCGGTCTCGATTCCGACCAGGTCCGGGAAGCGCGAAACGAACCCGCTCCCCTTCTTCGGCTGGTAGACCAGGTAGTCCTCCTCGTTGCGCCGCGGGATCACGCGCTTGAAGTTGACGCCCCACACGCAATTCTCGCCCCGCTGGGAGCGGAGCTGGGAGAAGGGAATTCGCATCTCCAGCGTCCAGCCCTGCGCATCGATGTGAGGCTTGGCCTCCCAGACACCGTCCCACGAATCGTCATCCCAGCTATCGTTGTAGAGCGTGCCGTCGTAATGAGTGCCGGCGGCGTTCACCATGAAGTAATAGCCGGTGCGACGGTCGTGATACGGATCGAGGTAGATGCAGAAGCGATCCGAGGGGATCGACACGTCGCGGCGCGCGAGCCGCGCGAGGATCGAGTCGGGGACGGTGTCGTACAGGCGTGCGCCCACGTAGAGGGCGTCGTCGTCGAAGGCGATGCGCACCTCGGTGCGCTGGCTCGGCGGCACGCCCTCCTCGGGGTCACGCTGCTTGAAGTCGGTGGCCGCCTCGGCGTTCTGCCACACCGCTTCCTTCAGCAACCCGTCCACGGTCACCGGCTCCGTGAGACGAGCGGCCTGGATGGCGGGCGCGGTCTTCTCGGCCGGGGCCGTGGGCGAGGCGGCGGCCAGGAAGACCAGGGAGGCAAGGGCAAGGTTCATCGCGGAACTCTCCGGGCATCGGGTCCAGGCTCTGCGATCGCGACCGGGTTATTAGAGAGCCGCCGGGGCCGGAAGGTTGGAACGGGATGATACGGGCGACGAATGCTGCGCCCGCCGGCGTCCGACCGGCTCGAGATGCTTCCCGCAGGGGAGCGGCACGCCCCACTCGGCAAGCAGCATGACGTCGCTTACGCAAGGGAACCGGCCCGGGTTTCAGGTTTGCGTCGATGGGTTCAGGGGGCAACCGGGGAGCGACGAACGAAGGTTTTCGGTGGACGAGCGGGCCCTCAGGGCGCCCCTTCCGCGATCGCGGTCGCGAGCCCTGCTGCGACCCGGGCGTTGTGCACCAGCAGGGCCCGGTTCGAGAACACGCTGCCCGAGGCCGTGAGCTCGCGCAGGCGCTCGAGCAGGTAGGGAGTGACCTCGCGGCCCCGGACTCCGAGCCTTCTCGCATCGGCGAGGGCGGTGGCGAGCGAGCCCTCGTAGAGCTCGAGCGGCATCTCGTGCTCGGCGGGTATCGGGTTCCCGATCACGACGCCGGTCCCGAGGCCGAGAGCGAAGTGCGCGCGCACGGCGACGGCCAGATCGCGTAGAACATCGTAGCGGCGATCGACGGGAAGCCCGCTCGAGCGCCGGTAGAAGGCGGGAAACTCGTCGGTGCCGTGGCCCAGCACGGGGACGCCAAGCGTCTCGAGCATCTCGACCGTCTTCTCCAGGTCGAGCACCGCCTTGGCGCCCGCGCACACCACGGCCACCGGGAAGCGGGCGAGGGCCACGAGGTCGGTCGAGACGTCGCCGGTCTCCGAGGCGCCGCGGTGGACACCCCCGATCCCCCCGGTCGCGAACACCTGGATCCCGACGCGCGCGGCCGCGAACAAGGTGGCCGCCACGGTGGTCGACCCCGGCTCCCCGCTGGCGAGCACCGCGGCCAGGTTGCCGAGGCTCAGCTTCGCCGCGCGCCGCTCGCTCGCGACCGCCGTGCGCGCGATGGCCGGCGCCGGTCCCGCTCCGCCCGGCGGGCCACCGCGAAGCTCTGTCGGTCCCGCGCCGCCGCCGCCGCCGGCGGCCAGTCGCTCGAGGTCCGCTCGCTCGAGCCCGACGCGGAGCTTCCCGTCCAGCACCCCGATGGTCGCGGGCACGGCGCCCCGCGAGGCGACCTCGCGTTCGAGCTCGAGCGCCGCCTCCACGCCCTCGGGCGCAGGAAGCCCGTGAGTGACGAGCGTGGTCTCGAGCGCCACCACCGGACGCCGCTCCGCGAGCGCCTGCGCTACCGCCTCGGAGACGGCGAAGAAGCCCGTCACGGGAGCCTCATCGCGGAGTCGAACCACTCCCGGCGGCGCCGCTCCGCCTGCTCGCGCGTGGCCTGGAGCAGGCAGCGCGCGCCCCACTCCTCGATCGCGAAGCCGGCCGAGACGGCGCCCTGCTGGAGGGCGCGCTCGAGCCCCACACCGGCGATCAGTCCGGCCAGGAATCCGCCGGCGAAAGCGTCACCGGCGCCGGTAGGATCCACCACCACGACCGCGCTCGGCGACCATTCCAGGAACCGCTCGCCGCTCGAGTGGAGCAGGAGCCCGCCGCACGCGCCGCGCTTGAACGCCACCAGATCCAGCCGGCCCGAGGCCAGTCTCCTCAGCGCGGCGCGGGGGTCGCGGGACGCGCCATCCAGGCGCAGCTCGTCCTCGGCAGTGAAGAAGACGTCCACGTTCTTCAGCGTCTCGAGCCAGGGGGCGAGGTTCTCCTCGCGCACGCTCTCGTGGGGATCGAGCGAGAGAGTCGTGCCCCGCCGTGAGCCGAGATGCTCGACCCAGGCTCGCTGTCTCGCGAGCGGCATGGGCGACAGGTGAAAGGCCCGCGCAGACTCGTAGGCCTCCGGAAGATGCTCGGGCTCGGGAGAGACCTCCTCGTGGGTGGGCCCGCCGAGTTGATTGAGGACTCGACGCGTCTCGCGCTCGTAGAGGAGCCAGGTGCGGAGCCCGGGACGATCGAGCCTTCTCAGGCCGCCGAGATCCACGCCGCGTGCCCCCAGCGCCGCCAGCGTCTCCTCCGGGTAATCGCTCCCCACCACGCTCACCACCCCGACGCGAGCGCCCCACAGCGCTGCCCCGAGCGAGGCGTAGAGCATCGCGCCCCCGGCCTCCCCCATGCGTGTCCTGCCGTCGGCGTGCACCACGTCGTCCACGAGCAAGTTGCCGGCCAGGACCAGATCGACGGGCACCTTCACCTCGCCCGGACGAGATCCCTGAACGCGCTCGCCACCGCGTCCACCCGCATCGGGTCGACCGGGTTTGACCACACACCCTCTTCCTTCACCGCCGAGCCGACGATGAAGCCGTCGGCCCCCGCGAAACGCATCAGGTTGTCGGGCGTCACCCCGGAGCCGACGAGGGTCGGGATCGCCACGACGTCGCTCACCGCCTTGACCTCGGCGGGATCGGTTTCTCGGCCGGTCGACGACCCCGTCACGATCACGCCGTCGGCGAGGAAGAACTCGGCCGCGCGCGCGGTCTCGACCAGCTCGACGTCGGCCGTGAGGGCGTGCGAGGAGTGCTTCTTCTTGATGTCGGCGAAGACCCGCACCGTCTCGGCGCCGATGGCGCGGCGGTAGCGCAGGAGCTCGCCGGCGCTCGACTCGATCAGGCCTTCGTCGGCCACGTGCGCGAACACGAAGCCCTCGACCCGAATGAACGCGGCGCCGCACGCGTGCGCCACGGCGATCGCCTCGCGGTTGCCCCCGGCCAGGACCTGGACGCCGAGGGGGAGCGGGATCTCGCACCGGATCTGGCGCCCCACCGCCGCCATGGCCGCCACGGTCTCCGGCCCGACCGCGCCCTTCATGTAGGGGCGATCGTGCATGTTCTCGATCATGAGACCGTTGAAGCCGGCCTCGGCGTAGAGGGCTCCCTCGGCCAGCGCGGTCTCGAGGATCGCGTCCATGCGGAGCCGGCCGCCCGGGCTCCCCGGCAAGGCGCCCAGGTGGATCATGCCGATTAGCGCGCGGGGGGCGCCGAAGATCGATGCGATGGTGCCGCGGGTGTCCATAGGGCCGAGGCTATCGCCCGGACACGATGAGCGTCCAGTGTTGCACGCTCGGTGCCCCGTGAGCGTTGGTTCTCCGCCGGCTACGCATCCCTCCATCGGACGGGATCACCGCGGCGTATCATGCCGCCCCGCACCACACCCGCATACACGCCGACGTGAACGTGGTTGTGCTGCGCCGCCGTACGCAGGATGCCTGGGTCTCGGGGAAGGTCCCCTTGCGGCAAGGTCGTCATCACGCAGCGAGCACACGGACCGGTGATGCTCAGACAGACCTGGTCGCCGATGTCGAGAGTGCGCCCGACCCACTGATCTTCGGTGAAATCCCTCGCCCCCGAGGCCGCGTGTACGACGATGTTCGGTCGAAATCGAGGGACTTCGAAACGCCCTTGAGGATACAGCTCGCCGAGGCGGTCGAGCGTCGCCGTCGTCAGCAGATGAACCACCGCGCAGTCGAAGAACGTGCCCGCCGGCAGGGCGAAATCCGTGACGGTGTCGCGGAAGTCGAGGCCTTCCATGTCGGGCCAGTACTCTTCTGCACTGGCCGCCGGGGCCGGGGCGCCCGACGTGACCTTCTCGCTCACACTCTCCAGCATCACCTCCCGCGCGAGCGCCCGCGACAAGATCTTGTTGCAGTCGACTTGCTCGCTGGTGACCGTGGTCCCATCGGGCAGCGTGATGCTGACCGGGGCCGGCCGTGCCTCGGCCTTGTCAGCACCTGTGAATGCGGCACGGAATTCAAACAGTCGCGGCCATTTGCGGGGATTCTTGGCAGTGGCGACCTTGCCGTCCGTGGTGTCCACGAGGGCGTAGGCGCGATCGCCGCGCAGGCCGTGCTCCGTTAACTCCGCGGCAGTCAGTTCCTCTCCCATCATCGACTTCACGGGATATCGCCACAGTGAGACCACCGTGCCCAGCGGGGCTGGCGTTTGCATTGCTCCGTCCCTCCTTCGACCTGGCGACCCCAGACTATCAACCCGGCGCTTGCGTCACCTGCGCCGGCGGCACCGCCCCTTCCGGCCCGTTCACTCCCACGGCCCCGCGCCCCCACCAGCCATCCACGTGCTCGATCACCTCGGGCAGGTTCTCCACCGGATCGGGGTAGCCGCCCTTCCAAGTCGCGTCGATCCCGAGCGGGCCGCGACAGGTGAGCCAGGCGCCTCGCACCTCCGCCGCCGCCGGCACGATGTCGCGCGCGCAGTCGAAGCGAGTGAAGATCCCCCAGAGCAGAAGCTCATCGTCCTCGAGCGGGACGTCGGGGCTGACCGCGACCACGAGCTTCACCGATTGATACTCGGGGCGCCGCACCAGGCGCTCCACCACGCCACGGCCGGGCTCGCGCGTCTGCACCACGAGCATCGCGCCCCAGGCGAGCCGGTGAGCCACGATCCCCTCGACCAGGCCACGGGGATCGGGCACGCGCTCGGGCGGCGCGCTCGCCGGCCGGTCCGGCTTGGTCTGCGCGTCCAGGACCATCTTGCTTCCGAGGTTCATGGTGTAGGAGGTGAAGTCGAGGGTGTCGAGTGGCACCCCGGGCAGCAGGATGAAGTCCTCCGCTGGGTCGAAGTTTCGCGCCAGCGCGCCGAACACGGCGGCGCGGTCGCGCGGATTCACCTGCTCGTCCACCAGCACGACCACCTTGGTGAGCGAGAGCTGGCCGGTTCCTAAGAGGCCCAGGGCGGTCTTCTTGGCTTCCTTGGCAAAGCGGTTCTCCACCGCCACCACCAGCAGGTTGTGGAACCCGGCCTCGAAGTAGGCCCACAGGTCCGCGACCTCCGGGTGGATCACCTTGAGGACGCCGGCGAAGAACTCCTGCACCGCCTCGCCCATGAACTTGTCCTCCTGAGGCGGCTTGCCGACCACGCTGGCCTGGAACACCGGCTCGTGGCGGTGCGTGATGGCCTCGAGGTGGAACACCGGGAAGGGCGCCGGGTGCGAGTAGTGGCCGAAGTGGTCCCCGAACGGCCCTTCCGGGCGGCGCTCGCCCGGGGGGACGAAGCCTTCGAGGACGAACTCGGCATCGGCGGGGACGCTCATGGACAGGGCTCGCCCGCGCGCGAGACGCGTGGGCGCGCCGCGCAGGAAACCGGCGAAGGCGAGCTCGTCGATTCCCTCGGGAAGCGGCGACACGGCGGCGAGCAGGAGTGCCGGATCCGCCCCGACGGCGACGGCCACCTCGAGGCGCTGCCCGCGCTTCTCGGCGCCGTGGTAGTGGAAGCCCCCGCCCTTGCCGATCTGCCAGTGCATCCCGGTGGTCCGCTGATCGTAGATGTGCATGCGGTAGATGCCGAGGTTGCGCTTCCTCGACCCAGGGTCCTCGGTGAGCACCAGGCCGAAGGTGACGAAGCGGCCGCCGTCCTTGGGCCAGAGCTTGAGGTTGGGAAGCGGCTCGAGGTCCGGGGCAGCGGCCACCTCCTGAGCCGGCCCGCTCGGGACATGCTTGGGCTGCATCGCGAGCACGCGCCCCGCGCTGTTGCGCAGCTTGAGCAGGTCGCCGAGCGCCCGCGGGGGCAGACTGTGGAGGATCTCTTCGAGCTCGGCGCCGACCGCGCGGGGTGTGCGCCCCAGCGCCCACTCGATTCGCCGCCGCGCCCCGAGCACGTTGACTGCCAGAGGGAAGCGAGCGCCGCGCACCCGCTCGAAGAGCAGTGCGGGGCCCTCGGCCCTCGCCTCGCGCGAGGCGATCTCGGTCACCTCGTAGGCCCACTCCACCTCGCGCGTCACGCGCCTGAGGTCGCCGCGTCGCTCGAGATCGGCGAGGAAATCGGAGAGGGTGCGGAAGCCGGTCACGGCAGGGGCCGGACGCCGGGCGGGTCGCGCCGGGTGCCGAGGCCCGTCACTCCAGCTCCTCGGCCCGCCATCCGGCTCCCGAGCACTCGCCCAGGAGCCCCAGCAGCTTGTCGGTGAAGCCGCCGACCAGCTCCTCGATGGACTTCGGATTGCGATACCAGGGCGGCGAGATGGGCACGATCATCGCCCCCTCGCGCGCGAGCCTCAGGGCGTTCTCGAGCGCGATCGCGGTGAGCGGCGTCTCGCGCACGCACAGGAGCGTTCGCATCCGCTCCTTGAGCGCCACCTGGGCGGCCCGGGTGATGAGCGTGTCGGCGATCCCGACCGCCATCTTGGCGAGCGTCGAGACGCTGCAGGGAACGACCACGAAGGCGTCGTAGCGGTTGGATCCGGACGAGAACGGGGCGGCGAGGTCGGTGTCGGAGAAGGCGCGCTTCACGTGCTTCTCCAGGTCCGAGGGCTTGAGGCCGCATTCCGACTGGAGGACCTGCCGCGCCCAGTCGGAGAGCACCAGATACTTCTCACCCGGGCAGCGCCTGACGAAGTCGACCCCGTGAACGATCCCCGAGGCTCCGGTCATTCCGATGAGGTACCTGGCCACGCCAGCGTTCCGCGCCCGAGGACTAGAGTCCGCCCGGCGTCGCGGCGCGCGCCGCGAGCACCAGCGCCAGCACCGCGAAGCCCACCCACACGTTCACCTTGAAGAAGGCGAGGTTCACATTCTCCGCCCAGCGCTGCTCGAGGAGGAGCAGCGTTCCCGCGCCGCCGAGCAGGACCGTCGCCGCGAGCGGCCACCAGCCCGCCGTGCCTCCTCCCGCGGGGAGCGCGAACGCCAGCGCCACGAGGCACCCGAATGCCAGGAGATGAAGCACGGCCGAGACCCTGAGCGCCGGCCCCCTGCCCAGCCACGCCACCATGGAGTGCACGCCGTGGGTGCGATCGAAGACCTCGTCCAGCGTGGCGTAGATGATGTCGAACCCGCTCACCCAGGCGAGCGCGAAGCCCGCGAGCCAGAGCGATGGGCCCGGCCGAGCGAGATCGGGGTGCGCGGCGGCGTAGCCGGCGAGAGGGGCGAGCGCCAGAGCCGCGCCCACGCCGAGGTGACAGAGCGGGGTCAGCCGCTTGAGGTAGGGATAGATCACGAACACCGCGAGCGGGATCCAGGAAACCCTGATGAACCAGGCCCCGAGGGCCGCGCACGCGACCAGGTACGCCATCGAGCTCCCGGCGAGCAGGGCCCACGCCTCGCCGAGGTTCATCCGCTCCGCCGGAAGCTCGCGGCCGCGCGTGCGCGGGTTCAGTCGATCGAGGCGCCGATCGATCAGCCGGTTGAGTGCCATCGCGGCGGTGCGCGCGCCCACGGCCGCCACGCCGACGAGCAGCCAGCGGCGCCACTCGAGCGCGGGACCGGGGACGCTGAAGATCCCGGCGAGGAGGAGCGGCAGGGAGAAGAGGGTGTGCTCGAAGCGCACGAACGAGGCGTAGGTGCGCAGCCGGCCCGGGGTCGCGATCGAGGCGGAGACGGTGGACACGCCGGCAGTTTGGCAGGATGAGGCCGTCAACGCCACCGCCTCCCCTCGGATCGTCGAACCAAATCCGCACCCGCGAGACGCCTGCGGCGGCGCCTCCGATCCTTCACACTCTCGGGGATTGCGCGGTGGCGCGGCCCCCGGCTCTCACCCGGCAGGGCCTTCCTCCGGCGCCTGTCGAGGCTGGGCGATCCATACGCCGCCGAGCACCAGAGCCGACGATAGCGCGAAGCCGGCTGGCAGCGGCTCGCGCAAGAACGCCCACGCCATGGCCGCGGTCACTACGGGCTGAACGTTGGTGAGCAGCGCCACCGTGCCGGGCTTGAGATGCCGGAGCCCCCAGAACCAGATCACGTAGTTGACCGCCGACGTAAGCCACGCGAGGTAGAGGAGGCCCACCCACCCGGCCACGGAAATCGATCTCGGGTCGAAGCCACGGATCGCGACGATCCCGATGGGAAGGTAGAGCGCCGTGCCCGCCAGCAAGGACTCGGTCGTCACGAGCAAGGGATCGTAGCGGCGAGTCACCGTGCGCCCCGCGACCAGATAGAGCGCCCAGGCGACCACCGCCACCAGGATGACCGCGTCACCCGCGAGCGAGTGGCGATCGAAGTGGAGCCCGCGCTGGAGCATCAGCGCCAGGACACCGGCGAACGCCAGCGCGATCCCGACCGCCTGACGAGCGCCCGGCGGCGGCCCGCCGCCGAGCGCCAGGAACAGGATCGCGAAGGCGGGGGTGAGCGCGTAGAGCAGCGCGGCGTGCGAGGCGCTCGCCCACTGCATCCCGACCAGGAAGAGCCCCTGGTTAAGGGGCACCGCGAGCAGGCCGAGGAGGAGGATCCGCGGGCGGTCCGCCCGCTCGATGCGCCTCCCCCGAAGCAGCAAGCGCGTGAGCGGCCACAAGGAGCCGGCCGCGAGCAGGAACCGCAGGAGCGCTAGCGTCAGGGGTGGAAACTCGGCGAGCGTGCGCTTGGCGACCAGGAACGTTCCGCTCGCGATGATCACGTTGACCGCGAGCGCGGGAAGGAGAAGAGCCGGACGCCGGGGCATGGGCCGCCGAATCTAGACGATGACGCCTCGGCTTAGCGACGCTGTCCGCAAGCCAGGCCGGGAGCCCGCGGCCTTGATCTGCGGCTTTCCCCCGACCGACAAGACAGCGGTGGTGGGCTCCCTTCGGTCAACCGGCCCCCGATAGCGATCAACCTCCGCGATCCCGGGCCCCCGCTGCTTGCCTGTCGTGGTCGAGGCCTCTCGGCCTCACCGGATCTCGCATCGCAACCGGCGTACCAGACCGCGCGGAATTCGTGTGCGCCGCCAAAGCCTTGATTACGACCGCGCCGGCGCGTCTCGCGGCGAGTCCGAAGCGTTCGGGAAGGCGGGGCCTTGTCCACGACGTTCCTGGGCATGTCGGCGGATCGACGCGTCAACTCCGAGGGCTCCAAGCGAGTGGCCGCGCGGGAAAGGCGGCTCACACCCTGTGCCCATCGTGGCCACTGAAACGTGCGGCGAGCGAGCGGCGCCAGGCGCTGTCTCGCCGAGTGGGTGCCGTAGGCTGCCTCGAGCACACGAGAGATCCCTGCCGCTTTCCGCGATCGCGAACGACCACAAGGGGAATGGTCACGAGAGATCCCTTGACTCCCTGCACAGGCGTGCAGTAGGATGCTGCTCGTGCCGGGTCCATGGATGGACTCTTTCAACGGGGGCCGACATGTTGAACGACAGATCGCGCGAGATTCTGGGCTTCATCCAGGCCTTCAAGCGCGAGAGGGGGTTTCCGCCGACGATCCGCGAGATTGGCGAAGCCTTCGGCATCTCCTCGACCAACGGGGTGCGTTACCACCTCAGCGTTCTGGAAAAGGCCGGGCTCCTCAAGCGGAGCGGCAAGATCTCTCGAGGCATCGAGAGCCTGGGCCCGGCCTCCTCCGGCGCTCGGGGGCCGGCGAGCCGAGGCATCCCGATCCTCGGCCGCGTCGCGGCAGGCCAGCCGATCCTGGCTGAAGAGTGCTACGAGGGAAGGCTCGAGCCGGGAGAGCTGTTCGGCGACCCGAATGGTCTGTTCGCTTTGCGGGTCAGGGGCGACAGCATGGTCGACGCCGGCATCTTCGAGGGCGATTACGTCGTCGTCCGGCATCAGGAGAGGGCATCTCCGGGCGAGATGATCGTCGCTCTCCTGGGCGACGAGGCGACCGTGAAGTATTACCGCCGCGTTCGCGACCAGGTGGAGCTCATTCCCGCCAACCCGAAGTACAAGCCGATCGTTGTCCGTGAAGGTTCGGATTTCAGGATCCTGGGCATCGTGAGGGGGGTGGTTCGAACTCTCAAACGCTGAACGGCTTGGCCTCCAAGTCTTGTTCGATGCATCTCCAACCCGTCCCCGCGATGAGGAGTGTTCCGTGGAACAAAGCCTGGCCCCTGAAGTGAAGGAGACGCTGCACGGCCGGTGGGAGCCGGTCTATCGGAGTCAGCTCCACTACCTCGTGACCTGGGGCACTCGCGAACACCGGGCGGTGCTTCGAGACCGCCATGCGCACGCGCTGACACGGTTCGTGGAACAGGTGTGCGAAGAGCGCGGGCACACGCTTCTCGAGGTGAGGGCCGGAGCGGATCACGTTCATCTGCTCATGGCGCTCCGCCCCACGCACAGCGTGTCGAGCGTGGTTCGCGAGCTCAAGAGCCGGACGGGCGCGCTCCTGCTTTCGCGCTTCCCCGAGCTGCGGGCGTGCGGTCGAGACGGTGAGCGCGATTCGAGTCGAGCGCGTGCGGGACCGCCTGCGCGCCTTGCACGCACCCGACGAGGAGCTTGCCACGGGGAGCTGAGCCGAGGAGCCCGATCCTGGCAGGCCAACGCCTGTAGCTCCACCACCGGCGATCGCTCGGCTGCCGCGAGAGCTGCACCCTGTTCGTCGCCGCCGCGCGGGCCCGACGGCCAGCGGGGTCCGGCCCTGGCGGCCCTAGGCTCGGGGCGCGGCCTCCGGCGTGCTCGCCTCCGTCATGGGAGCACGGGCGGACTGCCCTTCGACCTCCGCCGGAGCCAGCATCGCGGCGCCGAGCACCAGCACGGCTCCGAGATACTGCACGGGCCTGAGGCCCTCGCCGAGAAGGAGGGCCGATGAGGCAACCGCCACCACCGGCTCCAGGGTTGCGACGATCACCGCCTGGGGTGCCGGCAGGCGCCGGAGCCCGGCATTGAACAGGGCAAACGGCACCAGGGTCGAGAAGGCTCCCAGGATCGCGAAGAGCATCCATAGGTCGGGTCCGTATCCGGCGCTCAGGATCTTCCAGGGAGGGGTGACGCACGCCCAGAGCACCGCCGCGATGGAGAACGCGTAGAAGAGCAGCGTCTCGGGCGCGTAGCGGGCCAGCCCTCGCTTCGTGAACAGGATGTAGAAGGCGAACAGCAGGGACGAGCTGAAGCCCACCGCCCACTGCAGCGGCAGGGGCCTGGTAGCGTTGCGGCCCATCCCTCCGACCAGCAATGCGGTCCCCGCGAGGGCGCCGAGCGCCGCTGCCAGGGTCGATGCTCCGACCCGGGCGCCGCGCGCCATTTGATAGATCACGATCAGGGTCGGGGCTAGATACTGCAGCAGGATCGCGAGCCCCACACCAAGAACCGAGATCGAGTAGTAGTAGCTGCCCTGAACTCCGGCGAGTCCCACGACCCCGAGCACCAGGATGTAGCCCCAGTCCTCGCGCGCGACGCAGAGCCTTTCGGGATGACGCCAGGCAAGCCAGGGGCCCAGGATGCCGGCGGCGAAGACGAGCCGCAGCTCGACCGCCGTGAGCGCCGGCACGTGGCGGTCGCGGAAGATGAACCGCGCGAGGGTGGCGGTCGTTCCCCAGAAGAACGTGGCGGCGAAGACGAGCCAGCGAGGATCGAGGCTGAGGCCGCGGGGGCGATCAGAGCCCGCACCCGTCGGCTCGCCCGCCTCGGCGACGTCAGAGAAGCCGGCGCCGGACGAGCGAGTAGGTCCGTTCAACCGAGCCTCTGCGCAGGGTGATCGCGGTGCGAGTTCCCGGCGGACCTTCCAGGCGGCGGGTGACGGTTAGGAGGTCGAGCCCGGACACCTGCTCCTCGTCGACCGCGACGACCTCGTCGCCCGGGAGGATGCCGGCCTTGTCGGCGGGCGAACCTTCCGCGACTGCGATCACCCGCAGCGCCGCGCCGCGGCGCTCGAGCTGCAATCCCACGTGGGAGTACTCGTAGGGTCGATCGTCCCAGCCGCCGGGCTGCGGGTCGAGCCACATCACGTGTCGCGGGTAGTCGATGGTGGCGCGGAAATGCCTGAGGAAGGAATACCCGAGCAGCCCGTGGACCGGCTCACCCACGGCGCGCGAGAGCACGCCCGAGAGGGCGCTCTGCATGACGGCGGCATCGACGCCGGCGCGCCGGAGTTCCTTTCCCATCGCCTCGAGCTCCAGGTAGGGGACGCGGGCGAGCCGGGCCGACGATGCCCCGACCAGCGTCGGCGCCTGAAGTCCGCGCAGGGCCGGCCACGGCCGCGTCGCGGCGGCGAAGTCGGCCAGCGCCTCCTCGAACAGGACGCACTTCGTGGAGCCGGTGTCGATCACCAGCGTCAGCCAGGGACTGAAGCGGGGCGGGAACGGAATGGAAACGCGGCCACGCACCAGCATCTTCCCATCGCCCAAAAGACGAAACGGCACGGGCACCGCGGTTCGCGAGAGCACACCGCGCAGCTCGGCGCGCGAAGAAGCCACCGAATCTGCGGTCCCATCCGCTGAAGTAGTTCCGTTATCAGATTTACGTGCATCACTTTGCGTTGATTCGTCATGATCGGCGCCAGCCGGTATCAGGGCCACCAGCCCGGCTCGATAGTCGATGTACACGACTCGGCTTCCGATGACACGCTGACCCAGGAGACCCACAACGGGCCGATCGGTCACCTCCCTGATCATGCCGACGTCGATCCCGAGGACGGGCGAGACCTGGTCGATCTGGAGCGAT
>VBOT01000002.1:0-3687 GCA_005893225.1 Candidatus Eiseniibacteriota bacterium | reverse complement strand
TTGGTCCCGGAATGCTGTCGTCGAGTCCGAGAGCGAAGGCGAGTTCGTGCCCGAGCGCCAGGTAGCCGGCCCCCGTGTCGAGCGCGAGAATCCCAGTGGTGTCGGCCACTCGCGTTCCGTGGAGCTTTGCCTCGACGAGGATGATTCCTTCCAGGTTCTCGAACGAGAGAACCTCGGTCCCCTGCGGCCACGCGGGATGCCGGCTGATTTTAGCCGGGGCAGCGTCGGCTTGTGGCGGCAAGGAACCCGACCACAGAAGCCCGAGCCAGAGCAGCCCCAAGAGCCTCAAGGCGGGCCGCGTCGATGGCCGGTGATACCCGGGCAATCTATCCAATTATCAATTGGCGCTTTGGAGTCTAGAGCTCGGCGCGTCGGCGACACATCTCGCGCGTGGCGTTTCCGTGCGCACTCAGCTCCTGACCGGCTCCCGGCGCCGGCCCAAGTCCGGATCCAGGTGGACAGCGTCAGCACCTGTCTCGAGCATCGTACATCGCCCGTTGAAGAAGACCCCCGGCTCCATGATCACGCTGACCGCGGACACGTCTCCCTCCACCCGGGCGCCGGCCTTCATCTCGAGCATCCCGAGCGCTCGCACGTTGCCAAGCACACGCCCCTGGATCACGGCTTCCTTGACCTCGATGTCGGCCCGCATCAGACCATGCTCGCCGATCTCGAGGCGCTCGCAATTCAAGATGTCACCCTCGAGCTCGCCTTCGATCCGCAGCGTGCCGGCAACCATCAAGGTGCCCCGGAAGCTCGAGCCCACGCCGATGGTGGTATCGGGAGGCGGGACGCCGTCCTCCTGATTCGACCGCGATAGAAACTTCATTTGTTCCATCCCTCCATGGCAGCGAGATCACGAGCCCAAGGCTTCTAGAGCACTCCCCAGGCCTCCAGCAACCGCTCGAGATCCTCCTGGCCGTAGTACTCGAACTCGACTTTTCCGCCCTTGCGCTTGGGGCTAATCGAAACGTGAGTGCTGAACTTCTGCTGAAGCTTGTTCTCCCATTCCATGAGGCCGGCGAGGCGCGCGCCCGGCGGGCGGGAATGATGACGGCGCAGCTTGCGCCTCACGTAGGACTCGGTTCGCCGCACCGAGAAACCCTTGCTCTGGACGTAGCGGGAGGCCGCGAGTTGGTCGCCTCCCGACTCGAGGCTCAGCAGGGCTCGCGCGTGCCCCGCGGTCAATGTTCCACGTGAAACCATGTCCTGCACCTCGGGGGGGAGCACCAGGAGCCGCAGGGCGTTCGTGATCGACACGCGTTGCTTGCCCACACGTTCGGAGATCTGATCGTGAGTCATCCCGAGCTTGGTCGCGAGCGTGTTATAGGCCTTTGCCTCCTCGATCGGATTGAGATCCTCGCGCTGCACGTTCTCGACCAGCGCCAGCTCCAGCATCTCCCGATCGTCGACCTCCCTGACCACCGCCGGGATCGTCTCGAGCCCTGCGAGGCTCGCTGCACGCAGGCGGCGTTCGCCTGCCACGAGCTGATATCCGTCTCGCCCCAGGCCGCGCACTAGCACCGGCTGCAGCACTCCCGTGGCCTTGATCGAAGCTGCGAGCTCACGGATTGCGTCGTCTTCGAATCTCGAGCGGGGCTGAAACGGATTCGAACCGATCTCGGAAATCGGCAGCTCCCGGGCCCCTGGAGCGAGCTCTTCCGTTGCCGTTGGGGACGAAACCGGAATCAGGGCATCAAGCCCGCGGCCAAGCGCTTTCCTGTGCATGTTCCAGAACCTCCTGTGCCAGCTCTCGGTAGCTGTCTGCGCCGGGGCAATTCGGGTCGTAGAGCACGATGGGTTTCCCGAACGACGGAGCCTCGCTGAGCCTGACATTTCTCGGTATCACAGTACGATATACCCGATCGGAGAAGAAACGGCGGGCCTCCTCCGCGACCTGCTGGGAGAGATTGAGGCGCGCGTCGTACATGGTGAGCAGAACGCCTTCGATCCGGAGCGCCGGGTTGAGATGGTCCTGAACGCGACGGACGGCAGCCACGAGCTGAGTCAGCCCCTCGAGAGCCAGGTACTCGCACTGGAGAGGAATGATCACCGAGTCCGCGGCGGTCAGGGCGTTGACCGTCAGCAGGCCCAGCGAGGGCGGGCTGTCGACGAACGTGTACTCGTACTGGTCGCGGAGGGGCGCCAGGCAACTGCGGAGACGCGACTCCCGCCCATCGACCCCGACAAGCTCGACCTCAGCCCCTGACAGGCTCTGCCCCGCGGGGACGAGATCGAGGTTCGCAAGAGCGGTCGGAGTGACCGCCTCCTCGATGCCGACGCCACCGATCAGCGCCTCGTAGACGGTCTTCGGAAGCTCGTTCCCGTTCACTCCGAGGCCGCTTGTGGCGTTGCCCTGGGGGTCGATGTCGACGAGAAGGACGCGATGCCCTTCCTGGGCCAGGCACGACCCCAGACTGATCGCGGTCGTGGTCTTTCCGACTCCACCCTTCTGGCTGGCTACTGCGATGACGCGCGCCATTCCTTTGCTCAGCGGGGGCGGACTTCCTTGCCCACCGGGGGAGAGGGTTTCGAGGGACTCGAACGAGGGCAGGATACAGGCGGGCTGCGACCGGAACAACCCCAATGTTTCACGTGAAACAGAGGATCAGCTAAACCTGCGAATAACTATGTCCTGGTGAATCTTGCGACGGTGATATTCCCGCTCCCAGCGCCCATGAGGCCATCGAAGTCCCACCACTTTCGCCAGCTCGTATCTTCCAGCATCTCCCGCTCACGCCCGCTGCCCTTCCAAAGAAACGCAACTCCACCTGCAGGGACGAATCGAGCGGCCAGCGCCAGCGTGGGCCCCAGAGCGAGGGTTGCCCGCGACGTGACGCCGTCGAAGGCCGAGACGAAGGATTGGTCCTCGGTCAGGTTCTCCAGCCGTCCATGGACCGTGTTGATTCCACGCAGACCCATCTCCATCATCAGCCTACGAAGAAAGATTGTCTTGGGGCGCCGTGACTCGACCAGCGCCCAGCTCTCACCGATGCCCGCGATCGAGAGTGGAACGGCGGGGAGGCCAGCCCCGGACCCAAAGTCAATCCATCGTCTGGCGCCACTTGATTTTAGCAAGTGCGCCGGCTCCAGTGACTCCGCCAGATGCCTCGACACGATCCTGGCCTCATCATTTTTCGATATCAGATTGGAAACACTTCGGTTCCAAGCTATTACCAGCTCCGCATAGCGGCGCAACTTCGGTATCACCTCATGCGGATTGGCGCCTGCCTTCAGGACGTGAGGCTCGAGCGATTCCCAGGGCTGAGCCTCGAGAAGTCGGCTGACGTCGGCCCATGCATCGGTCGTTCCCCTCCGGAGGCGTCCAGCCCGCGCGGAAGCGGCATTCGCGAGGCGCCTGGAACCCCGGGCCATGCGCCGGCGATTTCCGTGCGCTCTCTCTGCCGCAGCGCGCGGCCCCCGAGACTCAAGGCGTTCAGGACCTCTCCGAGGGCGATCCGAGAGATCGCCGGCTCGGCGGCCCCGCGAGTTTGGCCGGCGATCCCCCGGCCGCGTCTTCTCGCGAGACGAAGAGGCGGCGCGACCGCGCAAGGAGCGCTTCCGGGCGTGAGGTCTCATGCCCGCAATCTACGGGGCCCGAGTCATCGTGGCAAAGATGGCAAGCAGGCGCCGCGCTTGATCCCCTCCGCCTCGGTGGGGGCGGCGGCAAGCGACCACGCACCTGCG
>VBOT01000116.1 GCA_005893225.1 Candidatus Eiseniibacteriota bacterium | reverse complement strand
CGACGTGTCCGATGCGCACGTTCAGCTTGGCGCAGACGAGCGTCGCGGCCACCGTGGAATTGACGTCGCCGTAGACGAGCACGAGATCCGGCTTCCGTTCCAGAACGACCGTTTCGAAGCGCGTCATGATTTCAGCCGTCTGGGCGGCGTGCGACCCGGAGCCCACCGCGAGATTGACGTCCGGCTCGGGAATCCCGAGCTGCTGGTAGAAGACGTCCGACATGAACGCGTCGTAGTGCTGGCCGGTGTGGACGATCGTCTGCCGGACGCCGTGGTCCCGCAGCGCGGCGACGACCGGCGCCGCCTTCATGAAATTGGGTCTCGCTCCGACGACGTGAAGAACGTGCATCAATTGTCTCCTCGGTGATTTCAACGGGACCGGCGCGGCCATCGCTGACGCGATACCGGCACGGTTCGAACGTGAACGGGGTCGGGCCCGGCTAGCTCTGACGAGTCAGCAGGACCTGTAAGGGAACCGCGACCTGCGGCGGCCTGCGGAATGGCGGCGGCGTGCGGACCAGGGATCGTCGAACCTCACTGACCTCCGCCGGAATGTCCCGGTCCGCCGAAAGAGCCAGTGCGAGCATGCCCACGAACAGCACGACCCAGGTGTTCACCCACCCGAAGTTGATGGCCACGTTCGCGAGGACGCCGTGCACGAGGTAGGACGCCGGGCCGACGGCAAAGATGAAGCGCCAGCGGGTTGCAGGCAGGCGGTCCCCCGCGCTTATCGCTCTGATCAAGAGCAGAAGCGCGGAGATCGACAGCACCACCGACCCGAGAAACCCGATGACTCCGTTTTCGAGCCCCTGCTGCACGTTGAACTGGTGGGCGGATCCCTGAGAGTGCACTTTCACGGCCGAACCGGGTCCGAGCCCGAACGGGAGGTTCGCGACGGCCAGTCCCACGCCTTCCTGAATGGCCTCGGTCCGGCCGCTCACGGAATGGTCCGAATCGACGTCCCACGTCAGCGCCGGGACGAAGCGCTCGTCGATGAGGTTCGCGACGGCCGGCGAGTACGTCGTGACGGCGAACAGCACGACGGCGCCGGTCGCCAAGTACAGGATGTGGGACGAAACGGTTTTCGCCTTGAAGCACCACAGAAAGGCGATCGACACCAGGCAGATGAAGATCGCGGCTCGCTGCTGCAGGATCACCAGATTGACGACGATCAGCGCGAGGCAGAGCGCGTAGATCGCTTTGGGCCACGAGACGCGACGCCGGTCGAACAGCAGCGCCAGCAACGGCGGACCGACAAGGACCAGCAGGGACGCCGTATTGCCCCGGCTGCCGAAGGTGACCTCCTCGTAGGCCTGGATGCCGTTCGCCGAACTGTGGGCGGCGATCACGGTGGACAGGTCCGGGATTCCCCAGTTTTGATAGAACACCTGCAGACCGGCCATCAGCGGAAACATCAGCCCGAGCGACAGCGCGACGAAGATGGTGTGGATGTCGGATTCCTCGAGCGGGTACCTGACGAGCGATACGAAGACGAACAGGCCAGACAGGAACACCGAGCAGAACGTCATCGCGACGACGTCCGCACGGAAGTTCCAGGCCAATCCGGTCACGGCTCCGACGAACAACAATCCGAGGCCGATCGAGACTCCGTCCCAGCGCCGGGGAAGCAGCCGGTTCGC
Source organism: Candidatus Eiseniibacteriota bacterium (assembly GCA_005893225.1). Lineage (GTDB taxonomy): Bacteria > Eisenbacteria > RBG-16-71-46 > RBG-16-71-46 > RBG-16-71-46 > WS-3. The sequence continues at coordinate 13,675 of VBOT01000116.1, read as the reverse complement.
CACCGGCGTCATGATCAGCAGCGCGGCCGACAGGAGAATCGCCGGCTGGAGGAACACGTTGCCGCCAAGGGGTACGAACATGCTGTTCAGGCCCGTCAGCGCAAAGTACGCTTTGCCGACGATGCTATGAGCGGCGGGGTGGAAGAAGAACAACGCCGCCAGAAGCGCGCGGCGAAAGAGTCGCGGAAGCGACAGCCGTGACGCTCCACTCGTTTGCGAAGATATCAGCCTGTTTGGAATCATCGGTGGCCTTGTCATTTGCGTCGCCCGTTCAGCGACACACGGAATCGAGCCGGTCGAGAATTGCCGCCACGTGATGAGACCACGTGTATTTGTCGAGCGCCTCGGCGCGAGCGTTTCGCCCGAGCGTCGCCCGCCAGGCGGGTTGATCCGCCATGAACTTGATGGATCGGACGAGCGAGTCCACGTCCCCCGGGGGCGTCAGCACGGCCAGCGCCGTGTCATCGCCTGCCGGTTCGCGGGACGGGAGCGCGTCGCACCGGAGGCTGTCCCGCAGCACCTGGCCAATCTGATCGAGATCGGACGCCACGATGCCCTTGCCCATGGCCATGTATTCGAACAGCTTGGTCGGCGACCCGAAGAACCGGCTCCCGTCCGCGTTCGCGACGTGAGGCGACAGCAACAGGTCGGACGCGGCGAGACAGGCGGGCGCCTCGGCCTGCGGCACGAGTCCCGCCAACGTGACAAAGCGGGCGCACCGATCTCCGCCGAGGACTTCACGGACGATCGGCATCTTCACCCCGTCGCCCACGAGGAGAAAGTGAAGCCGCGCCCGAACCAGCCAGTCGTGGTGCTCGTCCACGAGCCGCCGGATGGCCTGCGCGAGGACATCGACCCCGTGCCATTGTCCGAAGGTGCCGACAAACGTCGCGAGCACGGCGTCCGGCTCGATGTCGAGCTTTCGCCGGAGGGCCAGACTCCCGGCCGCGCTGAAGCGGCTCGGTGCGAACACATCCGGGTCTATGCAGTTCGGATAGCAGACAATCCGTTCGGGCTGGACACCCTTTTCGATGAGCTCGTCGCGAAGCACCTCGGAAATCGTCACGACGAGATGCGCGTGTCGCAGACACGCATCCTCGACGGCGACGGCCAGATCGTGGTACCGCAGCGGCCGGCCCCAGTTCTTGGCGATCCAGGCTTCTGAGCCGTTGTATTCGAGCACCAGCGGCACCTGCCACTGTCTGGAGAGCTTGACGCCCGCATAATTGGCGACCGACATCCGCTGGTAGATGAACTTCGGCGCATCCAGCCGTTTCAGTTGCTCGACGACTGCATGGTGAAACGTGTAGTAGTTCAGCTCGTACGGAATGCCGAACACCGCCGGCGCTTCGAGTGCGAGGGAAGGCACGTTTGACGCGATCATCGTGCGGCCACCCGCCGATGCATACGCGACATCGCAGCCGTCCTTCTGCATCGCATTGACGACGCCTGCGACGTGGCCGATCGAGCCGCCGGCCTTCACGCCGAACCAGAGGTTCGCGTTGAGATACAGCGCCCGCGCCCCGCCGAACCGCGGCTCGATCCGCGGCGCATCCAGCAGCCGCGACGCCTCGCCACGGCAGGAGGCGGCGTTGCGCGCGGCGGCCGCCGACGCGCCCGCCAGCGACACCAGACCCTTCGCCAGGCTCCAGCGGCTGATGCGCTCGGCGTGGAGATCGGGGTATCGGACTTCAATCACGCTGGCATTCGACACCGCCGCGACTGCGGTCAGGACCGGAAGGATGGAGCGGCTGTTCTCGTCTTCGAGAGGCAGCACGAGCCGCGCTCCCTGGAGACTTCGCAGACGGCTGATCGCGCGACCGACCGGAAGCTGGCGGAGCTCGCCGAGATTCAGATAGACCGGTTCGGCGGCGAGCTCCCGTTCGAGACGCCCCCGAAACCCATTCGACAGTGGATACACGGTCAGTGCGTAATTCACGCGATTGCTCCGTCGGGAACGATGTTCGTAATACGGCTCTCCGCGAGGTGCCGCCGGGAGTGGGCGACGCTCAAGCCGAGCACGGCGATGAAGATGCCTGCATGCGTCAGCGAGACGGCGATTGCGGCGCCAGCGCCGGAGCTGCCAGGTATCAGGACCCAGCCCAGGCCGGCCGCCGCCGCGCTGCCCGCCATCCATACGGCGACGAGCGACGCCGGAAAGCCGGACGCCGCGAGATACTGCGAGACGACCGACGTCAGGCCGACGAAGAACACGCCGGGCAGCATCCATCGGAGCAGCGGGACCGCGGCCAGGAATTTCTGGCCGAAGACCGCGCGCACGAAAGGTTCCGCGAGAATGCCGACGATTCCGCAACCGGCGGCCAGCAGCATGCCGACGATCATCATGTGGCGAAGCGTGGTCCGGAGCCGCCCCTCTTCCGTCGTGATCAGGGTCGGAAACAGGACGAGCGCCATCGATTGCGGGAGGATGCCCATGATGTCGGCAATCTGGCTCGCGATCGAGTAATAGCCGACCTGCTCGGGTCCTCGCAGGGCGCTCAGGATGAACACGTTGCTGCGCAGCACGAGAAAGCCGCACAGCGTCACGATGTACGCGTTCAGCGAATACCGGAAGCCCTCGCGAAACACCGGACGGTTGAAGCCGAGGCTGGCGGAGCTGCCCCTGCGAAGGGCGACGACGAGCGCCACCGAGACGGCGGTCCAGCCCAGTGTGCTGGCGGCGACAAACCCACGCGGCCCGGCCCCCAGCGCCGCCGCCACGACGAGACACAGCAGCACGCCGTAGTTGCTGCCGAGCTGGAATTTGTTGTACGTCCCGATGCGTTTCAACCCGACGAGGAGGTTCGTGCCGAACATGAAGAAGAGCGTGGCCGGCGCCAGCAACGCAGCGAACCAGAGACGGCCGCCGCCCGATGCGGCGCCCATCATCTCGAGCGCCAGGATCACGATGAGCGATCCCACACCGCCGACACCGACGGCGATCCAGATGCTGTTGGCCAGCAGCGGTCCCCTCAACGACCGATCACGAGCGACGAAATACGTGTTGCTCGATTGCAGACCGAAGTTCCCGAACTGTGCGAGCGTTTGCGCCAGCGTCACGATCAGGAAATACTCGCCGCGTCCCGATGGGCTGAGCCATCGAGCCGTGAGCACGCTCGAGACGAGACCGCCGGCGACAATCAACAATCGTGTGGCAACGGTCGCAACGACGGGACCGCCGATGACCCCGGACATCGACGACAGGCTCCGGCCCCACCATGTGGGACCCTGCAGTCGAGCGCATGAGGTCGCGCCGATCACCGCGCGCGCGCCTGCGACGTGGCAATGGGGCTCGATCCGGACATCAGGTCCACTCGCGAGGCACGTGTCACCACCATCCGCGCCATCCGCTTCCACCGCGGGAGCTGACGTTCGGTTCCGAACGAGACGACCCACACGCCGGCCAGCGTCACCGCGACGACGCCCAGTCCTCCAATCAACGACGGGGACTGCGAGCCGCCGACGGCCTTGAGGGCCAGAAGAATCGGATAGTGAAAGAGGTAGAGTGTGAAAGTGAAGCTGGCGCAGTAGCGAATCGTCCGGCCCGCTCGTGAATCGTAAAGGCGGCGGCCGTCGCCGAACACCGATAACGCGCTCACCAGGTGGATCGCCACCAGGATGCCGATCACGTAGTCCGTCACGACGTACTCGGAGCCTCGCATCCGCCACCAGCCATGGATCCTGGCAATCAGCACCTGGCGGACATCCTCCTGCAGGTGGCTCGACGCGATGAGCACGACGCAGGCAACCGAGCCCGCGAACAGGCCCGGGCCGACCCACCGCGGGGACCTCCGAAGCGCCGACAACATGCGGTCCCCATGGCTGGCGATCACGGCGCCCATCAGCCACGTCCCGATCAGCGCGGCGAACGCCGGCCCCATCGCCGCGAGCACCAGCCCGCCAGCGAGGAGACGAATCGACGGCCGCCGCACGAAGCACAACGCCCCCCAGAACGCGTAGTACCAGACTTCATAACAGAGCGACCAGTACGGACCGTTGAGCGGCACCTCGGCGTAGTTGAACCACGCGCCGTCCAGGAAGAAGAACGACGATAGGAACTGCCCCACGGGCAGGCCGTGCGTCGCGCCGCCGCCCACGATCGACACGAATCCGTAACAGCAGACGAGCGCCGGGAGCGCGACGCAGTAAATCCGGGCCGCCCGCGACGCGACGTATTCGCCGGCGGTCATCCCGGCCGAGAGAGAGGAGACGCCGATCACGAGTCCGGACAGCACGAAGAACACCATCACCGATTCGTGGGAAAGCCGCGTCAGCGCGCCAATCTGCGGCAGCACACCGAGAAGCACCGCGTGTTCGAGCACGACGAGGAGCGCCGCGGTGAATCGAAGCAGGTCCAGGTACGTCGAGAAACTCTTGCGGGCCCTCAACGCGATCACGGGTGTCATTTGCACGTTTTTGGTCATCAGGAGCGCGAACCGACCGGAATCTGAAAGTGCCATTCCTGCAAGCCTTCCGAGGGCGAGCGCGGAGCGACGACCGGGCGCGGCGAGACCGACATGGTCAGCGTCGCGGGCGTCGGTCCCGAGCGGCGCCACAGGAGCTTGATGGCTGGAACGACAACGCCGTAGCTTGGCGAAATACGGCCCTGGCCCATCTCGCACGTCCAGCCAGCCGAGCCGGACCACAGCAGCAGAAAATCACGTCCGCCGGCCTTGAGGATGATTCGCCCGGGGCCGTTTTCGCGCGCCTCCACCCCGGGCGCAAGCTGGAGCGGAATGGTCACCACATGGTCGCCCGCGCCTTCGATGACGTCGGTGATCGTGAGCGCATGGACGTCGTGGTCGAGCACGATCGTGCGCACGGGCGTCATCGGTGTCGACAACCGCTGAAAGCCGGAATGGCTGCCGACGAACAGATCGCGATGCTCGTTCGCTTCCCACCGCCGCACGTCAGGCGCCGCATCGTCGTGCAGGGTCCACAGGTAGTCCCAGCGGATGAACCGGTTCACTTCCTCGCCGTCGATCTGCGGTGTGTTGTGATAGGCCGTCGATCGGAACCGGTTGCGTTCCTGCGCGCTCGCCGTGTAGACGAACGCCCCGCAGTCGCCGATCAGGTGAACGCCGTCGAGCACTGCTTCGAAGGACAGGCAGTCGTTGTGACCGTGCCCACCGCGGCCATTTTGTCCGACCGGTCCGCAATCAATCGCCACGTGATCGCGCTCGTTCCGCATGATGAAAATGCCGCCCTGCGGAAACGATGCGGACGGGACGGTCGCCGGCTTTTCGCCTTCCTCCCTGAGCGACGCCGCGGCGCGCCGTCCAAGCGTCCAGAGGATCTCGGCGCGCGGCCCCGAGAAGCCGTCGATCAGCTCCGGCACCTGCCAGTGCGCCCCCACCAGCCCGGCGACATAGCGATGGTCGTTGATCGACTGGCCGCCGAACGGCAGCGCACGCGCATCATCGGCGTCGCCGATGAGCGGGATCGTGCCGTCGGGCCGCACGTAGGCGAGCGTGAACCGCGCCATGTCGATGACGCGCGCGCGATAATCGTCCGGCACCGGCAGCCCGCAGGCTTCCCGATACCGGGCGGCCAGGAAGAAGAGCTCGAGCACCAGCCGGTGGTAAGGAATCGACGCTTCGAAGTCGACACCGTCTGGCAGCACCTGGCGGGGCAACTCTTCACAGAGCAGCTGCCAGCCTGTTTCGGACCAGCGACTCGACGCCGAGCCCTTGCCGAAAAAGAGGCCGGCGAAGACCATCCCGACGGCGTCGGCCGTGAAGTGGTTGCCGTTGACGTCGGAGCGTTCGAGGTAGCGCTCGGTGAATTCCCCGTGGAGGAACAGCGCGCGCAGGAACCGGCTTTGGAAAGCCTCGCCGGACCACGCGCGGCTCCTGTTGAACACGTGAAACAGCCACGTCCACGTCAGGATCCGCATGGCGACTTCCATCGTGCAGGTCCAGTTCACCCCGTGCGCGTACGGGTTGCGCTCGATCCAGTCTTCGAGGATTTCGCGCGCCGCGCGGGCGCACTGCTCGTCGCCGGTCATGAGATACGCCTGCCCGACGGGGATCAGCCACTGCAGTCGCGAGATTTCCCACGGGATCTTCACGTCGCTCGGGCTTCCGAGATTCGTGTAGTTGATGTTGCGCATGAACGTGTTCGGCCACGACACGCCCGTTTTGAAGTCGCGGTGCCAGTCGATGGGCGACCCGAGATCGACGGGGCCGGTGCCGAGGAGGTCGACGCGGTGCGCGAGCGCGGCCGACGCCGCATGGAAAATCCGCGCCGCATCGCCAGGGCAGGCCCGCTCATAGTCGCATTCGGCGATCGGACGGGTCGGGATGGCATACAGGCGATCGGCGAGCCGCGTCCAGATGTTTGCCAGGCTCGGCGCGTCGCTCCGGGCGAGCAGCGCCTCGGTGTCGAAATTCCGGGCGCGCCGCGGCGCGCGGAAACGATCGGTCTGGGCGTTGAATTCAGTCAGCATGCGTTGAAGGATGATTCTGGGAGGCTTCCGCAGAACACGGCGCATCCGGGTGACGGAGTTGAGCGGCACGATTTGTCTCTCGGGTGCCCGGCGGCGGTGCCGGAACGGTCGGATTAGAAAATGAAACGGCGCGGTCGGAACAGATGGAACGTCGAGCTCGAGCCGGGCGCTGCATCCACCGACGATGCGAGGAAGGCTCCCGAGAGTCCGTCGGATGCGCACTGAATGGTCTGAACGTTGCCGCTAATCAGCACGTCAGCCTGACTGCCGTTATCGCAGGCGGCGATGTACACGCTGTAGGGACCCGACGCAGGGAGCGACACCGCCGTCATGTACGGGGTCGCCGCATGCCATGGACTGCCCGCCACGAAATCATTGAGATAGAGAAGCGGGTAATCGAGGTAGTACCCGCGGGCCACTGCATCGCCCTGGGGAGGAACACGTATCCGATGGTGGACCAGTCCTCGGCGACGGTCGCCTGTGCGATGTCCGCGGCGCTCGCCCAGCCGCCACCCGAGGTGCGCGTCGCCGCGAGCCCGAACGTTGGGTCGAGGACCATCCAATGATTCGTGTCGCTGTCCAGTATCTCCACGAAAATGTGCACATCGAGCAGGCTGAACCGAATCATCGTGCTTCGGACCTGCAGCCCGAGGTTCATCTGCTCCAGAACCCAACGGAGCACGAGCGTGTAGCTGCCGCATGAGGCCTCGTACTTCAGGGCATCGATCGAATCCCACAGCGGCGTCCAGCGATACGGACGGTTCGAGAGCGGCGGGGTCATGCCGCGGACGACATTCGTCGCCCAGAGCCCGTTGCTGATCCTGGTGGCGGTCGTCGTCACGTTCGTGGCCAGCGAGAACGTGAAGTCGGAGTCGTACCACTGGCCTTCCAGCTTCGTGGACAGGCGACCGAACAACGGCGTGCCGATGGGCAGGGCGTCGACGAACCGCCGGGTGATCCGAATCTCCCCGCTGTCGTGCAGGTCGGATGCGCCCGCCGTCGTGCCAACTCTGAGTCGATAGGCCTGCGCCAGATCGGTGCCCGACCACTCGAAGGGCCGGCCGCCGTCCGCCCCGGTGGAACCCTCGGGCGGGTAGACGATGGTTGCTTGCAGACTCGACGTGGCGAGCGTGAACGCGACATCGGAGTAACGGCTGAAGTGTCCGGCCACCCGGCTGTAGATCCGTCCATACAACGTCCGGTCTGTTGGGAGACTGGTCACCGTATAAGAGGTGGCCGTCAGCGCGCCGGTGCTGACCAGATCGCTGGCGCCGGGCGTCGTGCCGATCCAGAGGCGGTACGCATCGGCGCCCTGGCTCGCCGTCCACTCGAACGCATGGCCCGGATCAACGCCGGTGGCGCCCTGTGCCGGATAGACGAAACGAGGCGCGTACGGGATTGCCGAAAAGGAAACGTCCTGGTACCACCACATGCTGCCGATTCTGGTTCTCAGCCGCGCGTAGACGGTTCCGCCGGCGGGCAGCTGGCTGGCCAGGTACGACGTCTGGTGCAGCTCCGTCGTCTCGAGAAAGTCGGACGATCCCTGCTGCGATCCGAGGAAGAGCTGATAGGCGTCGGACGCGACCGAGGTCCACTGCACGGCCTGAGACAGATCGACGTTGGTCTGGCCGTCCAGCGGGTTCAAGAAGGTCGCCGCTGTCACCGCGAGCGGCTGGAACGTCGTTCGCGCGGGATACCACACACCGCCAACCCGGGTCCAGATCGTGACGTACAGCACACTCGCGCCGGCGGGCAGACCGCTGATCGCATATGACGTCTGGGTGAGATCGCCGCTGCTTGCGACGTCGTGCGTGTCGAGGGCCGTTCCGACCCATAGAAAGTACGCCTGAGCGTTCAGCGCAGTCGTCCACGAAAATGGCTGAGCGGAATCGACATGTGTCGCCCCATCAGCCGGGTAGATCATGGTCGCCGTGACCGGCGCAATGGTGAAGCTGCTGTCGGCGCTGCGCCACACGCCACCGGCTTTTGTCCACAGCCTCGCGTACACCCTCTGGTTAGGCGGCAGACTCGAAGCCACGAACGAGGTCTGCATCCCCTCGAGACTGCTGGCAAGATTCCTGCTGCCCATGGTCGATCCGATCCACAGAACGTAAGCCTGCGCGCCCGGAATGCTCGTCCAGGTAATGGGCTGCGACCGATCGACGTTCGTCGCGCCGTCGATTGGGACGGTGATCGTCGAGACGAATGAGCCGGGGCTGAAGGTGCTGTCAGCGGATCGCCACACGCCGCCGACCTTCGCCCAGATGAGCGCGTAGACCGCCTGGTTCGCCGGCAGATTGCTTGCCAGATAGGACGTCTGCAGCGCCTCGGAGGTCGTCACGAGATCGTGGGTTCCGGCGGTCGACCCGAGCCAGAGGACGTACGCCTGTGCGTTCGGAATGCTTGCCCACTGAATGGGAAGCGACATGTCGGCGTTGGTCGCGCCGTTAGCGGGATAGGTGATACGCGTCGTCAGCGGGGCGCCACTGAACGTGCTGTCGGTGGAGCGCCAGACGCCGCCGACCTGAACCCAGATTCGCGCGTAGATGGTCTGGTTCGCCGGCACGTTGGACGCCAGCACGGAGGTCGTCTGAACCTGCCGTGTGTCGAGGATGTCTCTGGACCCGGGCGAAGTTCCGAGGTAGAGCTCGTACGACTGGGCGTTCGCCACGCCGAGCCACTGAATCGGCTGCGCGAGATCGGCGTCGGTCGCTCCATTGGCTGGATACGTAATCTGTGTCGTCAGCCGTGCGCCGCTGAAGGAGCTGTCGGTGTAGCGCCACACGCCGCCGACCTTCATCCAGATGCGCGCATACACCGTCTGATTCGCGGGCAGGCTCGACCACGGATAGGACGTGGCCTGAATCTCGGCAGTCCTCAGGAGATCGTATCCCCCGGCCGCCGAGCCGACCCACAACTGGTACGCCTGCGCGCTCGAAACGGCCAGCCACTGAATCGACTGCGTGATGTCGGCATTGACCGCGCCGTTCGCGGGATAGGTGATTTGCGTGGTCAGCCGCGCGCCGCTGAAGCTGCTGTCCGTGTACCGCCACACACCGCCGACCTTCACCCAGATGCGCGCATAGAGCGTCTGGTTCGGCGGCACGTTTGTCCAGGCGAACGACGTCGTCTGAATCTGACGCGAATCCAAGAGGTCCTTCGCGCCGGGCGTCGATCCGATGTACAGCTGGTAGCCTTGTGCATTCGTGACGGCGATCCATTGAATCGGCTGCATCACATCCGCATTCGTCGCGCCGTTTGGCGGATAGGTGATCTGCGTGGTGAACCGCGCACCGCTGAAGCTGCTGTCCGTGTGACGCCACACACCGCCGACCTCAACCCAGATGCGCGCATAGACGGTTTGATTCGTCGGCACGTTCGTCCAGGCGCGGGACGTGGTCTGGAGCTGGCCGGAGTCGAGCCAATCGCGCGCGCCAGGCGACGAGCCGAGATACAGTTCGTACGCCTGCGCGTTGGGGATACTCAGCCACTGGATCGGCTGCGCAATATCGGTATTGATCGCGCCGTCGGCGGGATACATGATGCGCGTCGTCAACGGGGCGCCGCTGAAGCTGCTGTCGGCGTACCGCCACACACCGCCGACCTGCACCCAGATGCGCGCGTAGACGACCTGGTTCGGCGGCACGTTGGTCGCCAGAAACGAGGTCGCCTGCGTCTGGCGCGAGTCCAGGATGTCTTTCGCCCCTGCCGTCGAGCCGATGTAGAGCTGGTAGGCCTGCGCGTTGGTGACGGTCGTCCACTGGATCGGCTGCGACAGGTCGGCGTTCGTCGCCCCGTTCGCCGGATAGGTGATCTGCGCGGTCAGCTGCGCGGCGGCAGCCGCCGGCCACAGCACCGCGGCGAACAGGAGGGTGACGACGAGATGCGGAACGCTTTTCACTGATGTTCGACTTTGGCGGTCAGCTTCGACGTCCCGGCCAGCGTGGGCGCGAGCTGTTCGGCCAGGTACGCTCCGAGCAGCTCCTGACCATCTTCATGAAGGTGCACGGTGTCCGCGAAGTACCGGTCGCGCGGGGCCAGAGCGGATCGGCTCCAGCTCTCGAGGTCGATCACCTGAACATCTTCGCGCTCGGCCAGCCGCCGCAGCGCTGCGTTATAGCCTTCGGTCATCTTCGCGAACACGTACGGATTGTCGGTGAACGCCGGCAGATGGCCGATCTTCAGCGCCTTCTCGGATATGGGCGCGTCGGAGGTGTACAAACCTGGCAGGGTGACGAGCACGACCTTGGTGCCGGCGGCCCGCATCTCGCGCACGATCGATTCCACCTCCGGCATGAACTCAGGCACGAAATCATTCAGACGCCGGACTTCCGGCGCGTTCGGATCTGCGTGCTTGGGCGCAGCTTCCAATTTGACGGGCGCTTGGGATCGGTGGACGGCCTGCAGCGCAAGGTTGAATCCAATCGACGCCAGCCGCAGGGTATCGACGCGTGCCCAGCTGCGGTTCATGGCACTCTGACGGGTATCGGCGAAGAGAGGCGTCCAACCGATGTATACGGTGACGACGTCGGGCCGCAGCTGCTTGAACCGGTCGAGCCGATACAGCACGTTCTGCGGCGAATAGCCCTCGACGCCCGCGTTGATCACCTCGACGTCGAGTCCACGCTTTCGCAGCTCCCGCTCGAGCACGTGCGGATAGGTGTGCGATTCGATGGTGCCGAATGTGGTCGAGTCGCCAATCGCAATGACCCGGGGCCGCGAATGCGACGCGTCGAGCTCGGGCCCTCGAAAACCGTCCTTGTTGACGCGGATGAACACGTCGGTCGGCCGAGTCCCGGTGGCGACCGTTCCCGTCAACAGGTGCGCTTCATCGACCGCCTGCCCGGTGCGAGTCCTCGCCTGGAGATCTCCGAACGTTTCAACGAATCCGGCCTTGAGGATCCAGTTGGCGGGCTTCCTCGGATCGCGTTCTTGATACTCGTGGAGCATGCTCATGGGGATAGGGAGCTGGCTCTTGAGCTGATCCTTGTGCGCGAACGTCACACGCGCCCCGCCTTCGACGATCCCGAGGAACATCGCGACTGCGAGGCACAGGATCGCCGCGCGCCGCCGAAGCCGGCGCACGTGACGCTGGCTTCCCGCATCGCGGCGTTTCAGCGGCTCAATCTCCGTTCCTGACGTGGTTGGCATCACAGTACCTTCATGTGGCGTCGCGGACCTCACGCTGTTACGGCCATCGCCACCGGCCGCGGCGTCGTTTTGGTGTAGCCGGGCTCGCTGCCTTCCAGCGGGCGGCCGGCGATGTAGTGCTTCCACCAGAGCGCGAGGTTCAGCAGGTACCACAACTGAGGGCCTTGCTTCTGCTCGATGAGCCGGGCCACCGACCGGCGATCGATGAAATCCGTCTCGCGGCAGAAGTGATCCAGCTCCGCCTTGACGCGGTCGCCCAGCGCACCGAAGCACCATTCGTAGACCGGCACGCCAAACCCCTGTTTCGGGCGGTCGATGACCTCGTCTGGAATCACGCCGCGCACCGCTTTTTTCAGGATGTACTTCAGGTCGCCGTTCCTGGTCTTGAGCGCCGACGGAATGCTCAGCGCGAGCTCGACGAATTTGTGGTCGAGGAACGGGACGCGACCCTCCAGCGAGACGCCCATGCTCATCTTGTCGACGCGCATCAGGAGCAATTCAGGAAGGCGCAGGTTGAGATCCAGATACGACATCCAGTGAAGATTCGACGGCTCCCACGATTTCTCGTGGAACCGGCGGGAGATGGGCTCGAGCGCATCCCACGACGTCACGCCCGCGAAGCGTTGCCGCAGCCGCGGGGACAGGAGCCGCTGTTTCTGGCTGTCGGTGAACGCGTCGACGCCGCCCCAGAACACCGGCTGGCCGTTGACCGACCGGCGGAGTGCTTCGTATGGGTGGCCCTGATCTTTCCCCGCGGCGCGCAGTCCGGCCATGGCGAGCCGCTTGAACGCCTTCGGACACGGGACGTCGTCCACCTGCTGGAGCCGCAGTTTCGTCTTCCACGTCGGATACCCGCAGAAGAGCTCGTCGGCGCCTTCGCCCACCTGGCAGACGACGACGCCGTGCCGGCGCGCCAATTCCGAGACGTAGTACACCGGCACGCAGACCGGGTCACCGATCGGCTCGTCCTGCAGCTCCACCATGCGCGGGAGGAAATCGAGCAGGTCGGCCTGGGTCAGCTTCCGCTCGTGATGCTCTGCGCCCACGAAATCGGCCACCATCTGCGCGTAGTGCAGCTCGTTCTGATAACTCTTGTACTCGCCCTCGTATCCGATGCTGAACGTCTTGACCGGCGACCCTTCGCCCTCGGAGAACAGCTTGGCGTTCGTGCTGGAATCGATCCCGCCGGACAAGAAGACGCCGACCGGCACGTCGCTGACCTTGCGCAGGTTGACCGCCGTGCGGAGCTCGGCGAGCACGCGCTCGGCGACCTCGCGCTCGTCGACGCCGGTGAGCGGCGTGACGTTGTCCCACGCGTCCCAATAACGATGCTCGCGAATCGCGCCGGTCCCGTCGACGCGCAGCCAGGAGCCGCCCGGCACTTTTCCGATGCCTTCGAACAGCGTCTCGGGCGCCGGCGTCGTCAGAAACGAGAGGTAATGATAGAGAGCCGATTCGTTGACGTCGCGATGTTGCCCGGGATCGGCGAGCAGCGCTTTGATCTCCGACGCGAACGTGATGCGCCCGTGGTGCACGCTGTAGTACAGCGGCTTGACGCCGATGCGATCGCGAATGAGCCAGAGCTGACGCTGCCGCGCATCCCACAGGGCGATGGCGAACATCCCGCGGAAGCGATGCAGGCAGTCGATGCCCCACTGCTCGAATGCATGCAGCACCACTTCGGTGTCCGAGTGATTCGTCTTCCAGCGGTGAGCGCCCGTGGCTTCGAGCTCCTTCCGGATCTCGGCGTGATTGTAGATTTCGCCGTTGAAGACGACCTGCAGGGAGCCGTCCTCGTTCGACATCGGCTGATTCGCGACAGCCGACAGGTCGATGATTGACAGCCGGCGATGCCCGAGCCCGACGCGGCCGTCATCGGACACCCAGACGCCCGCGCCGTCCGGCCCGCGATGCGTCATCGTGTCGCGCATCCGGCGGATGTACGGCTCGGTGACGGCAAACGATCCGTTGTCGAAGACGAGCGATCCGACAATTCCACACATCAGCGTTGCTCCATGAGCGACAGCTCGATGTCGAGCGCCACGCGCGTCGCCTGCACCTGTTCCCACAGGGGGA
>VBOT01000146.1:503-9042 GCA_005893225.1 Candidatus Eiseniibacteriota bacterium | reverse complement strand
CGAAGAACGCGTCCTGGATGGCCTGGGTGACGGGCCCGCGGCCGCCGGCTCCCACCGGGATCCGATCCACCGAGCCGATCGGCGAGACCTCCACCGCCGTGCCGGTGAAGAACAGCTCGTCGGAGGTGTACAGGAGCTCGCGCGGCATCACCTCCTCGCGCACCCGGTAGCCGAGCTCGCGCGCCAGCGTCATCACCGAATCGCGGGTGATGCCCGCCAGGATGCTGCTGTGGAGCGGTGTGGTCCAGAGCTCACCGCGGACCACGGCGAACAGGTTCTGCCCGCTGCCCTCGCTCACGAAGCCGTTGATGTCGAGCGCGATCGCCTCGACGTAGCCGTCGACCAGCGCCTCCATCTTCATGAGCTGCGAGTTCATGTAGTTCGCCGACGCCTTGGCCAGCGCCGGGAGCGTGTTGGGCGCGAAGCGCTGCCACGAGCTCACCTTGACCGGCACGCCTTTCACCAGCGCGTCCTCGCCCAGGTACTTGCCCCACGGGAACGCCGCCACCGCCACCTCGACCGGGCTCCCGAACGGGTTGACGCCCAGGTTCTCATAGCCGCGATAGATGAGCGGCCGGATGTAGCACTCCTTGAGCTCGTTGAGGGCCACCGCCTCGACGCACGCGTCGCGGATCTGCTTCCGGGTGAAGGCGGTCTCCATGCGGTAGACCTTGGCCGACGCCATCAGGCGGTCCATGTGCTCCTCGAGCCGGAAGATCGCCGGGCCCCTCGGGGTGCCGTAGCAGCGGATGCCCTCGAAAACGCTGGAGGCGTAATGAACGACATGCGAGAGGATGTGTATATGGGCGTCGTCCCATGCCACCCACTTGCCGTTCATCCAGATCTTGCTGGCCTTCATGATCGCCATCGCTCACCTCGTGGGTCGGCCCCCGGCCGCGTTCACACCGAGCGTGCCCGCAGCGTCTCGAGAACCTGTGGAGTTACACGCTTCACATGGCGCCGGATGCGGCGCCAGCACTCTTCGTATGCCTCGATCGACGCGCCGAAAGGATCCGAGACCGGCAAGCCCGGCTCGCCCGGCTCCGGCCAGTCGCTCAGCACATGGGTCCGCCTCGGTTCCGCTCCCAGCGCCTGGACGGCGCTCAGGTGGTCGCGGTCCATCACCAGCACCAGGTCGGCGGCCCGCAGCATGACCGGCGTGACGCGCCGCGAGCGATGCGCTCCGAGGTCGATGCCGTCGCGGTTCGCTACCTCGATCGCCCCCTCGGTCGCCGGCTGCCCCTCCCAGGCGGCCGTCCCCGCCGAGGCGACCTCCACCCGCGCCCCCTCGGTCCCGAGCTCCCGGGCGAGCGCTCCCGCCGCCATCGGGCTCCGGCAGGTATTTCCGGTACACACGAAGAGAATGCGGAAGATCGGCTCCGGAGGGATCATACGGATTCAAGCATAGAGACCACCCTCCGGGGGGTCAATCCCCGGCACCGCGGGCCTGCGGAGGTGAGCGCACCGACGAGTGTCGGCTCGGGGTGGGCCATTCTTGCTTCGCGAAAGCCCCCTTCCCCTCGTGAGCCTTGCCGCCGCTCGTTTGCGATCCGTCGCTGGAGCGATCATGCGGCGAAGGCACTCAGCCGGCGCGCTCCGCCGTCAGGTCCTCGAACTCGCCCAGCGCCCCGATCACGTCTACCGCGCCGCGGCGCAGCAGCCGCGGGCGCGGCACGCTGACGTCCACCAGCGTGGAGGGCAGGCCGCCCGGCCGCGGACCGCCGTCGAGCACCAGGTCGAGCTGATTGCCGAAGATCTGCACGACTTCCTCGGCGCTCTCGGCGGGGCGCTGGCCCGAAAGGTTCGCGCTGCTCGAGACCACCGGACCGCCGATCAGGGCCAGGAGCTTGTGACAGAGCGCGTCCCTGGGGACGCGCAGCGCCACGGTTCCTCCCGCGCCGCGCACCCGCGGCGGCACGATCGGGGCCGCCTTGAAGATCATCGACAGCGGACCGGGCCAGTACTCGCGCATGAGTGTCTCGGCCTGGGGCGAAACATCGACCGCCAGCCCGTAGACCTGGCGCGCCTCGGGGATGAGAGAGATCACCGCCAGCGAGGGATCGCGCCGCTTGAGGCGCGCCACCATCTCGACCGCCGAGACGTCGAACAGCGAGCAGCCGAGCCCGTAGAGGGTGTCGGTGGGAAAGGCGATCACGCCGCCGCGCAGCACCGCCTCGGCGGCGGCGAGGAGGGCCTGATCGTCGGGGTTCTCGGGGTCGACCCGCAGCAGGTCCACCGTCATTCCCCGAGCGCGGTCCGCGGAGGCCGCTTCCCGGCTGCCCCCCGGCGGCCCGGTGCCGCTCCTCGCTCACCCCGGGAGTCGCGAGACCGGCCGGCGTCCGCTCCCGGTGCCGCGCCCCCCGCCCGGGCCTCGATCCGGCGCATCAGGGAGGGATCGGAAAGCGCGAGGATGCGGACCGCCAGGTGCGCGGCGTTCCTCGCTCCCCACGATCCGACCGCGAGCGTTCCCACCGGCACGCCCGGCGGCATCTGCACCGTTGAGAGCAGGGCATCGAAGCCGCCGAGCGGCGAGCTCGCGAGCGGCACGCCGAGCACCGGCAGCCGGCTGTGAGCCGCCATGGCCCCGGCGAGGTGCGCCGCCCCTCCCGCGCCAGCGATGATCACGCGCAGGCCGCGCTCCCTGGCACTCCGGGCCCAGCTCGCCGCGGCGTCGGGCGCCCGATGCGCCGAGCGCACCACCAGCTCCGAGCCGACGCCGAACTCGTCGAGCACGCGCACCGCCTCCTCCATGGTCGGGCGATCGGATTCGCTGCCCATCACGACCCCGACCTCGATCCTCGGGCCTCGTCCCGGCCGCTTCTCCGTCATGACGCACCCAGCGCGGCCCGCGCGCGCTCCCGGGCCGCGGCGATGTCGCTCCGGAAGCGCCACCCCTCTCCTCCCAGCCGCTCGAGCGCCCGGTAGACGCGGTGGCGCGCCGCCTCGCGGTCGGGCCCGACGGCCGCCACGTGCAGCGCCCGCCCGCCCCGCACCCGCCACAGACCCTCGTCGGGCGCCGCGGCGGCGTGAAACAGCAGCACACCCGGCTCGGCCGCGAGCCGATCCACCCCCTCGATGCGGCCGCCGCCCTCGACCCGCTCCGGATATCCCCGGTCCACCACCGCCACCGAGACTGCGGCCCCTTCACCGCGCCGGATCGACGATCGGTCGAGGCTGCCCGAGGCGGCGCCGTCCAGGAGATCGGCGAACGATCCCTCGAGGAGCGGCACCACCGCCTGAGTCTCCGGGTCTCCGAAGCGGCAGTTGAACTCGACCACGAGCGGGCCCTCTGGGCCGAGCATGATTCCGCAGTAGAGGAGGCCCCGGTAAGGCGTGCCGCGTCTCGCCATCGCCTCGAGCACCGGCGCCACCACGCGGCGCGCGATCTCGTCCTCGTGCCGCGGGGTCACGCTCTCCAGGGGCGCGAACGCGCCCATGCCTCCGGTGTTCGGCCCCGCGTCGCCCTCGCGCGCGCGCTTGTAATCGCGCGCCGCCGGAAGCAGCACGAAGCGCTCGCCGTCGGTGACCGCCATCACCGAGGCTTCCTCTCCCTCGAGGAACTCCTCGATCAGCACTCGCCTTCCCCCGGGGCCGAAGGAGCCTCGCTCGAGGCAGGAGGCGAGAAAGTCCTCGGCGGCGTCGCGATCGGAGGTGACCCGCACTCCCTTGCCGGCCGCGATGCCGTCGGCCTTGACCACGTAGGGAGGGGCGGCGCGGCGCAAGGCCGCCCGTGCGGCGTCCAGGGCGTCGAACGCCTCGGCGCGCGCGGTCGGGACGCCGGCCTCGCGCATGAGCTGCTTCGCGAACCACTTGCTCGCCTCGAGGCGAGACGCCTCGGCGCTCGGCCCGAACGCCTTCACGCCGGCACGCTGCAGCGCGTCGGCGAGCCCGGCGGCCAGAGGGGCCTCGGGGCCGACCACGACGAGGTCGACACCCTCGGCCTGGCAGGCGGCGATCAACGAGGGCGAATCCGACTCGGCGATCGGGAGGCACCGCAGAGTCCCCTCGACCCCGGGGTTCCCCGGGGCGACCAGCACCTCGGCATCCGGATCGCGCGCGAGGCGCCAGGCGAGTGCGTGCTCGCGACCGCCCGAGCCGACCACGAGAATCCGGCGCGAAGCCATGCGCCGCACTCTAGCCAGCAGGCGCGAGGAGGGTCAAGACGCTACGCTCGCGCGCGCCTCCGGCCGCGAGCGCGGAGCGCCGAGCCTCGGAGCCGCGGTCAGCATCCGCGCCGCGCACCCTCGAGCTCTTCCCGAAGCAGCTCCTGGACCACCTGGGGCGCGGCCTGCCCGCCGCTCTTCTTCATCACCTGCCCGACCAGGAAGCCGAGGGTCGCGCTCTTTCCTCCCAGGTACTGCCGGACCGGCCCGGGGTTCTCGGCGAGCACGGCTCGCACCAGAGGTCTCAGCTCCTCGGGCGTGGCCTGCACCCTCACGCCGTGGCGATCCAGCAGCTCGCCGGTCCCTCCGGGCTCCTCCACCATCCAGCCGAACACCTGCTTGGCGAGCGGGCCGGGAAGCTCCTTCGCGGCCACCTTCTTCAGCAGCTCCACGAGACGCCCGGGCGGCACGCGCTCGCTCCACTCGGCGAGCGTCCAGCCCCGGTCCTTGAGCACCCGCAGCACCTCGGTCATCAGCCAGTTGCTCGCCAGCTTCTCGTCCACTTCCCGGGCGCATGCCTCGTAGTAGTCCGCGAGGTCGCGCTGCTCGGTGAGCACCCCGGCGTCGTAAGGCGGCAGCCCGTACTCCGAGGCGAAGCGCGCCGCGCGCGTCCAGGGCAGCTCCGGCAGGCGGCGGCGCGCCTCGGCGAGCCACGCCTCGTCCACCACCAGCACCGGCAGGTCGGGCTCGGGGAAGTAACGGTAGTCGTGCGCCGACTCCTTGGAGCGCATCACCGCCAGCACCTCGCGGTCGGCGTCGTAGAGCAGCGTCGCCTGCTCGATCGCGCCGCCCTGCTCGAGCACGCGCCGCTGGCGCTCGATCTCGGCGGCGAGCCCTTTCATCACCCCGCCGATCGAGTTCAGGTTCTTGATCTCGGTCTTGGTGCCGAGCGGCTCGCTCCCCGCGGGGCGCAGGCTCACGTTGGCGTCGCAGCGGAGCTGGCCCTTCTCCATGTCGCCGCCTGAGATGCCGAGCCAGCGCACCAGCCTCCTCAGCGCGGTGAGGAACGCCCCGCACTCGACCGGGGCGCGGAACACCGGCCGGGTCACCAGCTCCAGGAGCGGCACCCCGGCGCGGTTGAAGTCGACCCGCGACACCCGGCGGTCGCCGTGCCGCTCGGGATGGAACGACTTCCCGGTGTCCTCCTCGGCGTGCACGCGCACCAGCGCGAAGCTCCGCTCCTCGCCGTCGACCGTCACGGGCAGCGCTCCTCCCTCGCACAGCGGCCGCTCGTACTGGGTGATCTGGTAGTTCTTGGGCATGTCCGGGTAGAAGTAGTTCTTGCGCGCGAACACGCTCTCGCCCCGGATCTCGGAGCCCAGCGCGAGCCCGAGGCGGATCGCGGCGTCGATCGCGGCCCGGTTGGCGCGCGGCAGGGCGCCCGGCAGTCCCAGGCACACCGGGCACACGTTGGAGTTGGGCTCGGCGCCGAACTCGGCCGGGCAGCCGCAGAACATCTTGCTGCGCGTGCCGAGCTGGATGTGGCACTCGAGGCCGATTACCGCTTCGTAGGCCATGCGAACTCCGTCAGGTGGTCCCGCCCGAGCCGGGTCTCCTCGCCCCGCACCTCGATCACGCGCGCGGCGCCGAGGAGCAGCGGCTCGCTGTCCTCCGGGCCGAGCAGCTGGACCGCGCGCGGCAGCCCCGCCGCGGAGAGGTCGAGCGGCACGGTGAGCCCCGGGATCCCGGCCAGGTTGGCCCCGAGCGTGAAGATGTCGCTGAGGTACATCTCCAGCGGATCGTCGGTCTTCTCGCCGAGCCGGAACGGCAGGCTCGGCGCGGCCGGCATGAGCATGAAGTCGCAGCGCGCGAAGGCCGCCTCGTACTCGCGGCGGATGCGGGTGCGCGCGCGCTGGGCGGTGAGGTAGTAGGCGTCGTAGTAGCCGGCCGAGAGCGCGTAGGTGCCGAGCAGGATGCGGCGCTGGACCTCGGGCCCGAAGCCCGCGCTGCGCGTGCGCGTGTAGAGCGCGCGCACGTCGTCGCTCTCGGGATGCCGGAAGCCGTAACGCACGCCGTCGAAGCGCGCCAGGTTCGAGCTCGCCTCGGCGGTGGCCACCAGGTAGTAGGTGGCGACGGCGTACTCGCCAGGCAGGAAGTCGAGCGGGGAGCGCCGGGCCCCGCACCGCTCGAGGCACGCCGCCGCCTGCTCGAGCGCCCCCACCACCTCGGGGTCCACGCCTTCCTTCCACAGGTTGGCGGGCCAGCCGAACGTGAGGCCGCGGACGCCGCGATCCCAGTCCGAGACTCCGGGAGCGGGACCAAGGCGGGTGGTCGCGTCGAAGGGATCGGGGCCCGCGAGCGCCGCGTAGGCGAGCGCCACGTCGCCGGCGTGACGGGCGAAGATCCCGACCTGGTCGAGCGACGAGCCGAAGGCCACCAGACCGTAGCGCGACAGCCTTCCGTAAGTGGGCTTGAGCCCGAACACCCCGCAGAACGCCGCCGGCTGGCGCACCGAGCCGCCGGTATCGGACCCGAGACCGATCGGGCACAGCCCGTAGGCCACGGCGGCCGCCGGTCCGCCGCTCGAGCCTCCGGGCACGCGCTCGAGGTCGTAGGGGTTGCGGGTCGGCCCGTAGCAGCTGTACTCGGTCGACGATCCCATCGCGAACTCGTCCATGTTGCCCTTGCCGGTGATCACCGCCCCGGCTTCCCTGAGCCGCGCCACCACCGTTGCATCGTAGGGCGGCCGGTAGCCCCCGAGGATCCGTGACCCGCAGGTGGTGGGATAGTCCATGGTGCACAGGTTGTCCTTGACCAGCACCGGCACTCCCGCGAGCGGCCCGCCGTTCGAGCCCGCGGCGCCGCGCCGGCGGACCTCGGGATCGGCATGGACCACCGCGTGCACGTCGGGCTCCCAGCGCGCTGCCGGCCCCTCCCAGCCCGACTCGATCGCCTCCTGGTAGCCGATCGAGCCCGCGCGCACGCCGTCGGCGAGCGAGGCGGCGGAGAGGCGCCAAGCCTCGGCGGCGCTCACGGGCTCACGTTCTCCACGATCGGCGGCACCAGGAAGAACCCCCCCTCGGCCTCGGGGGCGGCGGCCAGCGCGGTCTCGGGCGCGAGGCGCCTCGAATCGAGCTCGTCCTCCCGCAGCGGTGCCTCAACGGGCGCGAACTGTGTCGGCCCCAGGCGGTCCAGCTCCAGCCGGGAGAGTGACGCCACGAAGTCGAGCACCTCCGAGAGCTGGGCGGCCGTCCGCTCGATCGCCTCGGGCGGGATCTCGAGCCGGGCCAGCTCGGCGATGCGCTCCACCTCGGCGCGGTCAATCGGCATGGCTCTCCCCGCTGAGAAAGCGCCCCAGCACCTTGCGCATCCGGGTGCCGAAGCGCACCGTGAACTTGATCTCGGCGCCGTCCTCCTCGGCCGCGACCACCACGCCGCGCCCGAAGCTCTCGTGGTACACCTCGCGACCAACCGCGCGACGCAGCGCGGACGTCGTGAGGCCCGCGCCGCCCGTCTCTTCTCCCCTCCCGCTCGCTCTCCCGGCGCGAGCACCCACCGAAGACGCGTCGGGGCCTCGCCCGGCTCGCCGCCATGCGTTGGACCCTCCGCCCGTCCGCGCCGTCGGAGGAATCTCGCGCTCGAGCTGCGGGGCCGGTATCTCGCCGACGAAGCGCGACACCGGAGCGCCCCACGCGCCGTCGAATCGCCGCCGGAACGCCGCGGCGGTGAGCAGCACCTGGTCCTTGGCCCGGGTGAGCGCCACGTAGAAGAGCCGGCGCTCCTCCTCCAGCTGATCGTGATCATCGAGCGCGGTCGCGTGCGGCAGCAGACCCTCCTCGAGGCCCGCCACCACCACCACCTCGAACTCGAGACCCTTGGCGTTGTGAGCGGTGAGCAGCAGCACCCGGTCGCCCTCGTCGCTCATCTGATCGACATCCGCGACCAGCGCCGCCTCGGTCAGGAAGTCGGCCAGCCGCCCGGAGCCGCTCTGGGCGAAGCTCGCCGCCGCCACTCCCAGCTCCTCGACGTTGGCGCGCCGCTCGGCTCCGTCCTCCTCCCGATCCAGATGATCGAGGTAGCGCGTCCTCTCCAGCAGCCGCCCGAGCAGCCGATCGACCGGTGTTTCTCGATCGGCGCTCAGCTCCCCGATCACCTCCAGGAACGCGGCCGCGCCGGCGCGGGCGGGCCCGGCCAGCTCGGGCGCCGCCGAGCGCAGCGCGGCGAGCGGGTCCGATCCGTCCCGGCTCATCCGGGCCTCGACCGCCGCCCGCGCGGTCAGTCCGAGGCCGCGCCGCGGCGTGTTCCACACCCGCCAGAAAGCCACCGTGTCGTCCGGGTTCACCGCCAGCCGCAGGTAGGCGAGCAGGTCCTTGACCTCGCGCCGCTGATAGAAGGAGACGCCGCCCACGATCTGGTAGGGCATGCGCGCCTGCCTC
>VBOT01000146.1:0-490 GCA_005893225.1 Candidatus Eiseniibacteriota bacterium | reverse complement strand
GCGGTAGAGGACGGCGCAGTCGCTCAGCCGCCCGCCGCGCCTCACCCGCTCCGCCAGGAACCCGCGCACCCGCCGCGCCTCCTCGACCTCGTCCTGAGCCAGCACGAACCGCAGCGGGGCTCCTTCCTCGCGATCGCACCACAGGTTCTTCCCGGTGCGCGCCCGGTTGTTCGCGATCACGGCGTTCGCGGCCTTGAGGATCATCCCGGTCGACCGGTAGTTCTGCTCCAGCCGGAGCAGGCCCGCCCCGGGGAAGGCGTGCTCGAAGTCCAGCACGTTGCGCAGCGTCGCGCCGCGCCACCCGTAGATCGACTGGTCGTCGTCGCCCACGGCGAACACCTCGCCGTGCGTGGAGGCGAGTGCTTCCACGAGCCGGAACTGGGCGTGGTTCGTGTCCTGGTACTCGTCCACCAGCACGTGGCGGAAGCGGCCGCTCCAGTGGGCGCGGGACTCGGGATGGTCGCGCAGCAGCCCCACGCACTCGGCGATC
>VBOT01000145.1 GCA_005893225.1 Candidatus Eiseniibacteriota bacterium | reverse complement strand
CGGCGAGGCTCGCGGCTCCTCCCCCACCCGAGCGACCCGAACCCGAGCCACGCGACAGCGGCGGCGACTGGATCAAGCCCGACGAGGGCGCGAAGCTCGCCGGAGTAGACCGCCGCACCATCTACGGCTGGAGCCGTCGCCTCGATTGGCGCCCGTTCACTCGCCGGCTGAGTCGCAAGGTGCTGCGGATCGAGCGGAGCGGACTCGCTCGCTGGCTGGAGTCCCGGCAGGAATCTCCCGGAACGTCATCTGTGCCCTATGGTATCGTGTCACCAGGCACACACAACAGGAGGGCACATCCATGCGGAAGCAGACAACGAAGCAGTGGGGAGGGCGCCCGGCGCGCCAGGACGGGCCGGAGCGGCTCGTCGTCCGCGTCGCAGGCGAGTTGAAGCGGTGGCTCGCTCACCGGGCAATCGACGAGGGGCGAGACATGGGGCAGATCGTGGGGGACGCGCTCGAAGCCTACCGCGAGCGCGCGATCGCAGCGCCGAGGGCGCGTATACCTTCGCGGCAACACGTGGTGGGCGGACTTCTCCCACCGCGGCAAGCGGTATCGCCGGCCGCTGGAGGACGCCCGGACCGAGCGGCAGGCGTGGGACGCGATGGAGGCGCTCCGCGCCGACGTGCGTCAGGGTCGCCGACTCGACATCGAGGCGGCTCGGTGGCCGCAGCTCGCTCAGCGGTTCCTCACGCATCACGAGGCGAAGGGCACGCGCCCTCGCACGCTCGCCCGCTGGAAGCAGGTACTCGCGCACCTGACCGCCTACTTCGCTTCGACCCCTGTGGGGGAGATCGCCGAGGGCGTGGCTGGGTACGTCGCCCGGCGTCGCCGGCAGAAGGCTGCACCGGCGAGCGTCAGGATGGAGTTGGCGGTCTTGAAGCAGGCATATCGCATCGCCGGGCTCCCCCGGCTCGACGTTCCCACCATCCAGGTGAAGAACGTGAGGAAGGGCTTCCTCGAAGTCGCCGACGTGGAGCGCATCGCCGAGCACTTGCCCGAGCCCCTGCGGCCCGTCGTGTGGATCGCCTTCTACACCGGCTGGAGGAAGCAGGAGATTATCAACCTCCGATGGGCCGACGTGGACCTCCGAGCCGGAACTGTGAGGCTGTGGCCGGGCGAGACGAAGTCCGGCGCCGGACGGGTG
>VBOT01000144.1 GCA_005893225.1 Candidatus Eiseniibacteriota bacterium | reverse complement strand
GTCGTGGGCTACATCGACCCCGAGACCATGGAGTCGTACGCGGTGGAGCTGTTCGGGGACAACAACCGCTGACCGCTGCCGGCGCGGCAATGTGAGGATGAACACCGAAGCCACGCGAGCTCGCAGCGCGCGTGGCTTCAGTGTTCTCTGGTGCCCGGGGCGAGACTTGAACTCGCACGGGTTTCCCCATACGCCCCTCAAACGTACGTGTCTACCAGTTCCACCACCCGGGCACGCAATTCCTAAAAAGCCGATCACAGCATTGCTCGGCTTTTTCAGCAGCCTGCCAAAAAAACAGTTAAGGGCCGCCGCCGCCTGGCTTGGTGGTCGTGGGCTTAGCAGGACCGGACGGGGCCGGAGTAGCTCCGCCTTGGGGCGCGGGGATGGCGGGGAGCTGGCTTCCCGGCTTCTGTCCCGCAGCCGGTGGAGGAGCCGTCGCGGCCGCCCGGCGGGCCTCGCCCTGGATCAAGCTGCGACCCGGCCGGCTCTGGCCCGACGACATCAACGCCAGCACCAGCGAGCTGACAAAGAAGGCCGCGCCCAGCACCATCGTGGCGTTGGTGATGAAGTCGGTCGCGCCCTTGCCGCCGAAGACGGTCTGGGCCGAGCCGCCAAACGCCCCGCCGGCGAGCC
The DNA here is from genome assembly GCA_005893225.1 of Candidatus Eiseniibacteriota bacterium. Classification (GTDB taxonomy): domain Bacteria; phylum Eisenbacteria; class RBG-16-71-46; order RBG-16-71-46; family RBG-16-71-46; genus WS-3. Next base: position 7,748 of record VBOT01000144.1, on the reverse strand, counting down.
CGCCGCCCTTGCCGGACTGGATGAGCACCGCCCCCACGAGGCCAAGGCAAATGAAGAGATGGAGCACCAGCAGAAAGACGTACATGAACTCCTCGGAATCGGGCTGGATCGACGGGCTTGCGCAGCATCCAACGCGGCACGATAAGTTAGCAACCACCTCTCGGTCCGTCAAACCCGATCATCGGCCGGCCCGAAGCTGCTCCCGGGGCGCGCTGGCGGCAACGGCGATCTTCCAGAACGATGCCGCCTCGAGCGAGGCCCCTCCCACCAGCGCCCCGTCGACCTCCTCCTCGGCGAACAGCGCCGCGGCGTTGCCGGGGTTGACGCTCCCGCCATAGAGGATAGTCACCCGCTCGCCGGTCCCTGCCCCCACGATCCGATCGAGCGTCGCCCGGATCAGCGCGTGAGCTTCGCGCGCCTGCTCGGGGGACGCCACCTTTCCGGTGCCGATCGCCCACACCGGCTCGTAGGCAACCACCGTCGCGAGGGAATCGGCCTGGGAAAGGTCCGAATAGGCGGCCTGCGCCTGGCGCACCAGCACCTCGGCGGTGCGTCCCGCCTCTCGCTCGCCCAGCGTCTCGCCCACGCAGACGATCGGCGTGAGCCCCTCGCCGAGCGCGGCGCGCAGCTTGCGGGCCACGGTGGCGTCGTCCTCGTTCATCCCGTGGCGCCACTCCGAATGACCGACGATCACGAGCCGGCAGCCGAGGGAGACCAGCATCGGGGCCGAGACCTCGCCGGTGAAGGGACCCTGGCGCTCCCAGTGCACGTTCTGGGCGCCGAGCCAGATCCCGGTTCCCCGCAGCGCCGGCGCCACGCTCTCGAGCGCGGTGAACGGCGGACACACCGCCACCTCGCATCCGGGGCGAGCCCTCAGGAGCTCCACCAGCTCGCGCGCCAGGGCGGCGCCCTCGGGAGCCGTCCGGTGCATCTTCCAGTTGCCGGCGCAGAGCCGCGGGCGGCGCGGCCAGGAGCGGCTCATCGGGATCCGTCCCCGCGCGTCATCGGTCCTCGCGGTCCTCGAGAGCCGCGACTCCCGGGAGCACCTTGCCCTCGAGGAACTCGAGCGAGGCGCCGCCCCCGGTCGAGAGATGGGTGAAGCGCTCGCCGAGGCCCGACTGCTGCACCGCCGCCACCGAGTCCCCGCCTCCCACCACCACGACCGCACCGCGTCCGGCCGCCTCTGCCAGCGCGCGCGCCACCCCGAGGGTCCCCTGGGCGAAGTCCGGAACCTCGAAGATCCCCATGGGACCGTTCCACAGCACGGTCCTCACGTCGCCCAAACGCTCCCCGAAGAGCCGCACCGTCCGGGGTCCGATGTCGACACCGATCTCGTCGGCCCCCAGGGAATCGAGGTCGACTGCGTGCCCGGGCCGGGAGCCGTCGGTGGCCGTTGAAGCCACGCAGTCGACCGGCAGCAGCAGCTCGACTCCGCGCGCCCGCGCCTGCTCCATCACCGAACGGGCGGTCTCGATCCGGTCCTCCTCCACCAGCGAGCGCCCGGTGGGGCGCCCCTGGGCCCTCAGGAACGTGAACATCATCGCGCCCCCGATGAGCAGGCGATCGACCTTGTCGAGGAGCGAGGTCATGACGTCGATCTTGCCGGAGATCTTGGCGCCCCCGAGGATCGCCGCGAACGGGCGGGCGGGACGCTCGAGGAGCATGCCGAGGTACTCGAGCTCGCGCTCCATCAGCCGTCCGGCCACCGCCGGCTTGAGCAGGCGCGGCACGCCCTCGGTCGAGGCGTGGGCGCGATGGGCAGCGCCGAAGGCGTCGTTGACGTAGGCCTCCCCGAGGGCGGCGAGCCGGCGGGCGAAGCCCGGGTCGTTGGCCTCCTCCTCGGGATGGAAGCGCAGGTTCTCGAGCACCAGGACCTCCCCGTCCGCGAGCGACCGGGCGGCCGCCTCGGCCTCCGGGCCCACGCATTCGGCGACGAAGCGGACCGGCGCTCCCAGGAGCCGCTCGAGCCTCGCCGCCACGGGACGCAGGCTGGCGCGCGGGTCGGGTCCGCCCTTGGGGCGGCCGAGGTGCGACATGAGGATCGTGCGCGCCCGGCGCCGCATCAGCTCCCGGATCGTCGGCAAGGTGGCGACGATCCGAGTGTCGTCGGAGACCCGCCCGTCCTTGAGCGGCACGTTGAAATCCACCCGCACCAGCACCCGCTTCCCGGCCGGGTCGAAGTGGCCGAGCCCTTTTTTCCTCGACTCCACCTCGGTCCCGCTCACGACATCTTCACGAGCGCATCGACGACCCGGTTCGAGAAGCCCCACTCGTTGTCGTACCACGCCAGCACCTTGACCAGCTGCCGGTCCATGACCGCGGTCGAGAGCGCGTCGAGGACACTGCTCGCGGGATTACCGATCACGTCGCTCGAGACGATCGGCTCGGTGCAGTACTCGAGGATGCCCTTGAGGGCACCATCGGCCGCCTGCTTCAGCGCGGCATTGACCGCCGCCACGTCGACCGGCTGCCGAGTCCGGCACACCAGGTCCACGAGCGAGCCGTCCATGACCGGGACGCGCACCGACAGGCCGTCGAGCTTGCCCTTGAGCTCCGGCAGGACGAGGCCGATCGCCTTGGCCGCGCCGGTCGAGGTCGGGATCATGTTCAGCGCCGCGGCGCGCGCCCGGCGGAGGTCCCGGTGGGGCAGGTCGAGAATGTTCTGGTCGTTGGTGTAGGCGTGGATCGTGGTCATCAGCCCATGCTCGATGCCGAAGGAATCGTGGAGCACCTTGGCGACCGGGGCCAGGCAGTTGGTGGTGCACGAACCGATGCTGACCACCAGGTGCCGCGACCGATCGTACAGGTGGTCGTTGACTCCTATCACGAACGTCAGGTCGGCGTTCTTGGCGGGCGCGGAGATGAGCACGGCGCGCGCCCCCGCGGTCATGTGGAGCGCCCCGCCCTCGCGGTCGGTGAACTTTCCGGTCGCCTCCAGGACGATCTCGACGCCGAGCTGCTTCCACGGCAGCTTGGACGGATCCTTCTCGCTCAGGACCTTGATCCGCTTGCCGCACACCTGGAGCTCGCCGTCCTGCACCGGACCGGCCTTGGGCCAGCTCCGGTGCACCGAGTCGTAGCGCAGGAGATGCGCCAGGGTGCGCGCATCGGTGAGGTCGTTCACCGCCACGAACTCGAGCGGCGCCTGGCGTTCCACCGCCGCTCGCACGACCAGCCTTCCGATGCGACCGAATCCGTTGATTCCGATACGAAGCGCCATCGTGCGGTCCCTCGGGGATTCGCGACCCCTCGCCGGCCCGGATCTCGAGCCGCAAACCCGGGGTCGAGCGGACCGGCGGACTATGGCCCAGGGGCCCGAAAACGGTCAAGGATCGCAGGGCGACCCCGCGGCCCTCACTCGGTCGAGTAGCGCAGGCGATAGTCGCCGAGCCCCTGCTCGTCCACGAACAGGAACACCAGCTTCCGGTAACGCCGGTTCTCCGACACCGAGGGATCGGCGTCGGGGGGCAGCGGGATGTCGCCTTCGTAGATCCAGACCTCGAAGGGCCGCATGTCGCCGCCCAGCCCCTTCTGGTGAACGTCGCCGATCGGCCGCTCCTCGGTCGCCACCAGCTCCTGGATCGCCTGGAGCAGCGTGTTGTCGCCGGTCGGGAACACCTGGCGCAGGATATCGCTCGGCTGCCCGTAGCGGATGTAAACGCGCCCCATGTCCGAGAACATGCCGCGCTCGAGGCTGATGTGTGCGTAGTTGTGGTTGGCGTAGTCGACGCGCTGCAGAAACGTCGCCCGCGCCTCGTTCACGGCGGTGCCCGGGGTGGGGTCGCGCCGGCGCCAGAACTCCTCCCAGTAGCTCTCCTGCTCGCCGGGCTGCATCAGAGCGAACGCGTCCTCGTCGTCGGGCTGGAGGAGGAAGTGGACGTTGTCCTGGATGTCGCGCGGGTTGCGGAGCCAGGAGTCGGCCTGCCACGCCAGACTGAAATGCGCGCGCCGCACCACCGAGTCGCGATCCCCTTCCTGCCAGACCCGGACCTCAAGATCGTAGCCGCCGGCGGGCTCGCCGGAGAGATCGTGCGACGCGGTGGCCCGGAGCCACTCGCCCGCCCCTCCCGTGGTGTCGCGCCCGGCCACCACGCGGCCGCGGGAATCGTAGACGCGACTCCCCCAGTGCCACGGCCGGGCCTCGCCCGACAGGGAGCGCGCCACGAACGAGGCCCGGACGTCGGTGGCGAAGAGCCCGTAGAGCCGCTCCGGGTCGGGGATCACGGCCCGGTCGGCCCTCCAGAACGAGCTCGCCTGGCCGGCCTGCGCCTCGGCCCACACGAACTCGAGATCCGAGAGGTCGCGGCCCTTCTCGGGCCCCTGGACCACGAAGTCGCCCTCGACGCTGCCCGACTCGACGACGCGCCGGGCGAGATAGATGAGGCCGCGCTTGCGGGAGAGAAGGTCCTCGAGCCTCACCATCAGGCGCTGGGTGCCGGGCCGGGCCGGGAACTTGAGAACCACCACCTTCCCCAGGGCCTGGCTGGTGTCGGAGGGGACGATCTCTAGCTCCTGGGAAGCGGTGCTCTGGTGCGCCCCCAACGCTTGCACCAGGCGAGCCGTCAGACGCAGCCGGCCCGCTCCCTGGAAGTCGCGGCTCAGGGCCCCGAGAGTCGTGGGGGTGATCCGGACGTAGATCTCCAGCGCGCGCCCCCCGGAGGAATCGGGAAACGACGCGGCGTCGACGGTGAAGCCGACCCGGCCCCCCACCCTCCAGGGCAGGGGCCCGGGCCCCTCGTCGGGCCGGACCTTCGGGGACGCGGGGGCGGCCAGGGCGGCGCCCGCCGCAAGCAGGGCGATCGCACCCGCCGCGACGAAAAGCGCGGATACGGGCCTTCTCAGCGGCCCGCTAGAAGATGAACTTGATCGAGAATCGATGGGCTCCGCCGAGCTCCTTCATGTCGGTGTACGCGTAGTCGAGGTCCGCCTGACCGGCGACCGAGACCGGGAAGTGGAACCCCACCCCGCCGGCCACCCCCTCGGCGTCGTAATTGATGTTGTAGCCCCCGCGCAGGAAGGCGTACTTGTGGAACCCGTACTCGGCGCCCACGTTCACGCGCTCGGAATTGTCGGGCGGATGAGAGAACTCGAACGATCCGACCAGCTTCTGGTCCGCGGTCTGAATCAGCGCGGCCGACGTTCCCACGCGGAAGATCGCGGGGATGCGGGCCTGGCGCTCGATGAACTTGATCTGCGAGCCGATGTTCGCGATCGCCATCCCGATCTTCATCCCCAGGGTGCCGACGTCGTAGAGCGTGCCGACATCGAACGCGAAGGTCTGCTGCGACAGATCGGCCAGCCCCTCGTGGATGAAGTTGGCGGTCACCCCGGCGCTGAACTTGTCCGTGAAGGAGCGGGCGTAGGTGAACCCGGCGCTCAGCATGCCCGCATCGAACGTGGAGCCGGTGCCGACCTCCGGATCGGGCTGGAACGCCGTGGTCTCGACCATCGGGTCCATGGTCAGGGCGCGGGCGTGAACGCCAAAAGCGCCGGGGATGCGCTTGAAGTGGAACACGTAACCCACCTGGTCGAAGGACAGCTCCGCCGGCCAGCTCGCGTGGTTGAGGGACAGCTCCGACTTGTCGGAATCGATGCGCGCGATCCCGGCGGCGTTCCAGAACAGCGCGGTCGCGTCGTCGGCGACGCCCACGAAGGCGCCTCCCATGGCCGCCGCCCGCGCGCCGACGCCGATCTTCAGGAACTGCCCGTCGAAGGTGCCGACCTTCTCGAATATCTGTGCGGCTCCGGCCATCCCGGGGACCACGAGACCCGCGAAACCGAGAGCCACTAGGGTCCTTCTCATGTTCTGCCTCCTCGACGCGATCGAACGGGGCTGCCGGAGCTCGTCGCCGTCTAGCGGATCACGACGAAACGGCCGCGCTGGGTTCCTTGATTCGACTCCACCGTGAACAGGTAGATCCCGCTCACGATGTCCTGCCCATTCCTCGAAATGAGATTCCAGCGCGCCTGCCCGTCATTGGGATTGTCCTGCTGCCGGTTGTACCCGGCGTACGTCTGACCGTTGCCGGCCTTGATCGGGGAGCGCAACGACTCGTTGACGGCATCCTCCGAGTGAAGCTCCTGAACCAGGTCGCCGGCGACGGTGTAGATCCGGATCGTCCACTTGTCCGGCGGCAGGCCCATGAAATCGATGTGGGTTCCGGTGGGATCGGAGGCGTTCGGCGTCAGATCCCAGGTCGAGGGCCGCTGCGTGATGCGTGCGTACCCGCGATAGGGGTTCGGGACCACCCACACGTTTCGGCCCTTCTGCGCCGTCGCCTGCGGCACGACGCCGTCGGTCTCCGTGCCCGAGCGGCGCCCGCCCAGCTCAGCGGCGACTCCCGTCGAGTCGAAGGACGTCACCGAATAGAAGTACAGGAACCCGTTCTTCACCTCGCGGTCCACGTACCGGTAGCGCCCGATCGGGTAGAGGGTCACGGTATCCTGCTTGCACGGCGACTCGTTCAGCCTGCAGGCGGTCACGATCTTGCACTTCCCCTGGGCGTCCTTGACGCAGGCGACGCCTGGGTCGGGCTTCAGGATCTGGCCGCTCTGATGGTCCCAGAAATCGCCGCGGTCGAGGCAGATCGGGACCCGCGCCGGCCCGGTGGTTTTGGTCGCGGGATCGTAGTAGTTGGGGATGAATACCTCGGGACAGCCCAGGGGATTCCCTGGCCGCGGACCGAGGGAGTCCGGATAATTGTGCTGGATCAGCGCGCCATGATCCTCGTAATTGAACTGGCGGAACTCTCCGATCAGCCTCCAGTCGGCCTCGCTCGGGCCGGGCGAGCCGACCGGGCGCGTCCAGTCGGAGACCTTCCAGATCTTGTAGCCGCGGAAGTCGAAGTACCCCGACTTGGGGTCGGGCGTCGTCTCGGAGAGGTTGTCCCAGGCGAGCGTGATGGAGCGATCCCCGGCGGGAACGACCTTGCGGTCCGGGTTGTCGCTGTAGTTGTACAGGCTCCCGACGTTCAGGTTGGGATTGGGAGGCGGCGCCGCGGCGTTCCAGGTCTTGTGGAACAGACCCTGGCCCTGGCCCCCGTAGACGTACACCCCGGTGCAGTAGTCGCAGTCGAAGTCGAACCAGGTGTAGTCGAACATGAAGTGGGGCTCGTGCACCAGCCGGAACGTCCCGGCCTGCTCGTCGCGGCAGTCCTGCGCGAAGAACGACGCGCCACCGCGAGCCGCGCGCAGCGGGGTCTCGCGCCCGTGGTAGTTGGGCGCCGGGAAGACGTCGCGGACCTCGTTGATGCCCTCGTAGGCGAGCTGGGCCGTGAGCGCGTTGCCGAGGCTCGGGAACTCGTCGATCAGGTCGTGGGCGCCCAGCGACCCCGCCACGTAGCGGGCGTACTCGGTCGGGTACTTGGCGGCCAGCTGGAGGTTGCCGTCCTTGACCGCGAAGGCGATGGTGGCCGAGATCATCCCGTCGTTCGGCACGTTGCGCCACGGGCCGACCGAGCACCATTGCTGGTAGTCGCCCTTGGTCTCGCCCTGGTCCTGGCTGATCAGCCCGTCGTAGTAGGGCGAGCTCGGGTCGTTGGTGATGTTCTCGGTGCTGGTCAGGAACTCGAAGCGCTGCTGGTCGATCGTCGGGTTGCCCCCCGACTGGTAAGGAGTTCCGCCCGTGTAGGAGCGGAACGACCGAAACCCCACCCTCGAGGGCCCGTTGATCCCGGTCGGATCGAGGGTGTGGGCGATCAGGAGAAACGACCCGATGCCACGGGTCTTGTTGAGGTCGCCGTTGTCGT
>VBOT01000001.1:27611-29802 GCA_005893225.1 Candidatus Eiseniibacteriota bacterium | reverse complement strand
CGATCGGGACGCGCGCCCCGCCCACCAGCATGTGCCCGCGACTGGAGAGCAGCCACGAGTAGCCGTGACCGTAGCCGACCGCCACCACTGCGATGCGCGATCGCCGGCGGGTGACGAAGCTCCGGCCGTAGCTGATCGAGGCGCCGGCGGGAAGGTCCCGGAGCTGGACGATCCGGCTCTTGAAGGCCATCACCGGACGGAGCGGGATCTCGACCCGCGCGTTCGGCGGGCGGTGACCGTAGGCGATGAGCCCGACCCGCGCCCAGTCGAGCCGCGCCTCGGGTAGGTTCAGGGTGCCCGCGCTGTTCGCCGCGTGGACCCGCGGAGCGCGAATGCCGCGCGCGCCGAGCCGGTCGAGCAAGGCGCGCAGGCGCAGCACCTGCTTGCGCGAGAACTCGAGATCCTCGGCGTCCGCGTCCGGGAAGTGCGTGAAGAGGCTCGCGAGCCGGAGCCCCGGGAGCTCGAGAAGGCTCAGCAGGAACGGCTCCGCCTCGTCGTCGCGCACCCCGGTGCGCCCCATCCCGGTGTCGATCTCGACGTGGCATCGCTGGGGCCGCCCGCTCTTCAGGGCTGCCAGCGAGAGCGCGCGGGCGAAATCCAGATCCGGCACCGTCGGGGCCAGCTCGTGGGCCACGGCCTCGTCGATCTCGCTCGGCAGGAGCGGCGACAGCACGACGATGGGCAGGCGGCAGCCGGCCCTGCGGAGCTGGATCCCCTCGTGAAGCGTGGCCACGCCGAGCTGCGCCACGCCCTCGCGCTCCGCCGCCTCGGCGATCTCCACCGCCCCATGACCGTAGGCATCCGCCTTGATCACGAGCAGGATCTCCTGCTCCGGCCGGAGCAGCGATCTCACCGCGTGAAGGTTCGCGGCGAAGCGGTCGAGATCGACCTCGACCCAGGTTGATACCGGCATCGGCACGGCGCATTCTCCCGCGGGGCCCGAAGAAGCGCCGTAGAATAGCCACGCGGTTCGGGACCGGCAAACGAACGGCCCCTCGAGCGGGCCAGCCCGCCTTGCTCGTGAACCGCCAGCCGGGCCAGGAGAACACTTCATGGACTTGAGCCTCTGGCTCGCGCTGCTCGCCGGAGTGGGCGTGGCCGCGGCGAGCGGGCTGCGCGCCTTTCTCCCGCTGCTGGTGCTCGGGATCGCCGCGCGACTCGGCATGATCGAGCTCCAGCCCGGGGCCCGCTGGCTGGCCTCGAGCCCGGCGCTCGTCTGCTTCGGCGCCGCCGCGGTGATCGAGATCCTGGGCGACAAGATCCCGGTCGTGGACCACATGCTCGACCTCGTCGGCACGGTGCTGCGTCCCGCCGCCGCGTGGCTCGGCGCCTACGCGGTCCTCGCCCACTGGCCGGCCCCGTGGGGGCAGGTGGCCGCCGTCGTGCTGGGCGGCGGGGCGCTCCTGCTGCACGCGGCCAAGGCGAAGCTGAGGCTGGGGAGCACCGCCGTCACGTTCGGGCACGGAAACCCGCTCCTCTCGCTGGCCGAGGACGCCACCGCCGCCATGCTGCTGGTTGCCGCGATCCTGGCTCCGATCGTGTCCCTGTTTCTGGTGATCCTGGCGGTGTGGGCGCTCGGCGCGAGGCGTAGGAAGCGCGCCGTGGCGGCTTGACCCGCGCTGTCCCCTCGCGCGCTTTCCCCTCGGAGCTCCCGTGTCAACCTCCACCGCCAGGTCCCTCTGGCGCCACGCCGACTTCCTCAAGCTCTGGAGCGCACAGTCGATCAGCGTCTTCGGCTCGCAGGTCAGCGCGCTGGCGATCCCGTTCGTGGCGGCCCTGGTCCTCCACGTGGAGGCCTTCCGGTTCGCGTTGCTCGGGACGATCGAGTTCCTCCCGTTCATCCTCTTCACCCTGCCCGCCGGAGCGTGGGTCGATCGTCTCCGCCGCCGCCCGATTCTCATCATCGGCGACCTCGGCCGCGCCATCGCCCTGGCGACGATCCCGCTCGCTTACGCCCTGGGCGTGCTCACGATCTGGCAGCTCTACGTCGTCGGCTTCGTGACCGGCACGCTGACGGTCTTCTTCGACGTCGCGAACCAGAGCTACCTGCCGTCGATCGTCGAGCGCGATCGGCTCGTCGAGGGCAACTCGAAGCTCCAGATCAGCCAGTCCGCGGCACAGATCGCGGGGCCCGGAATCGCGGGCTACCTCGTGGGCGTCGTGACCGCGCCGTTCGCGATCCTCGTCGATT
>VBOT01000001.1:0-27598 GCA_005893225.1 Candidatus Eiseniibacteriota bacterium | reverse complement strand
CGAGCCGCCGGTCTTCCACCCCCTCGACGAGAGCGGCAAGCCGAGGGGCTCGATCTTCCGCGAGGTCCGCGAGGGACTCGGCTTCGTCTTGCGGAATCCGGCGCTGCGCGCCATCTCGGCCGGAACGGCGACCTCGAACCTGTCCGGCAGCATCGGGTTCGCGATCTACCTGCTGTACGCCGTCGATCCGCGCGAGCTTCATCTGACACCCCAGCAGGTCGGCGTGGTCTTCGCCATCGGAAACGTCGGCGCGCTCGTCGGCGCGGCGGTGGCCAACCGGCTGAGAGCGTGGATCGGCCTGGGCCCGGCGATCATCGGCTCGCTGTTCATCGGGTGCCTGAACCCGTTCCTCATCGCGATCGCTCCGAGGCGGAACCCGATCCCCTTCCTGATCGCCTCCGGCCTCGCGGGTGGCTTCGCCCAGATGGCGTACAACATCAACCAGGTGAGCTACCGGCAGGCGATCTGCCCCCCGCGGATGCAGGGACGGATGAACGCGACCGTGCGCTTCATCGTCTGGGGCACGATCCCGATCGGAAGCACGATCGGCGGGATCCTCGGCCAGACGGTCGGCCTGCACCGGACGATCTGGATCGGAGCGATCCTGTCGCTCGTGCCGGCTCTCTTTCCGCTCTTGTCGCCGGTCCGGAACGTGCGGGTCATGCCGGCGCCGATGGGCGAGGGCCCGCAGGGTTCGACGTCCGGGGCGGAGGCGGCCACGGCCTAGCCTGCCGCGCCCTCCAAAGGAGGAGTGCGGACCCTAAGCCGTGGACGCGAACTTTGCCCCGACCTTTCTCGGCGGCTATGCTGCGCTCATGACCGAACGCGAGCAGGAGGCTTTCGCGAAGCTTGTGGGCGTCTGCCGCCGGCTCCGCGGGCCGGACGGCTGCCCCTGGGACCGGGCGCAGACGCTCGAGAGCATGACGCCCTACATCACCGAGGAGGCGGTCGAGTCGGGCGAGGCGATCGCGTCGGGTGACGAGGCTCACATCGCCGAGGAGCTCGGAGACCTCGCGTTCCTGGCGATCTTCTGCCTCGAGCTCCTCGGCGAGAAGGGCAAGTTCGGGCTCGCCGAGAGCTTCGATCGCGCCGCGGACAAGCTGATCCGCCGCCATCCCCACGTCTACGGCGAGGCCGATGTCCGGGACGGCGGGGCCGCGTACCGCCAGTGGCAGGAGATCAAGAAGCGCGAGCAGGGCGGAGGGTCGCTCCTCGGCGAGCAGCCCCGGAGCCTTCCGGCGCTCGTGGCCGCCTACCGCATGCAGGAGAAGGCGGCGGCGGTCGGCTTCGACTGGCCGGCGGCGGCGGGGGCGCTCGCCAAGGTGCGCGAGGAGACCACCGAGGTGGAGCGGGCCCTGGGGCCCGACACCGACCCGGCGGTGGCGCGCGAGATCGGCGACCTCCTGTTCGCGGTGGTCAACCTGGCGCGCAAGCTGAGCGTGGATCCGGAGCGCGAGCTCAGGGCCGCCAACCACAGGTTCCGCGACCGCTTCCACCACATCGAGCGCCGGCTCGCCGAACGCGGAATCAAGCCGAGCGAGGCCTCGCTGGAAGAGATGGACGCGCTGTGGGAGGAGGCCAAGAGTCTCCGCCGATCGCCCGCGCCCTCGGGGGAGACCCAGCCGTGACCGAGGGCGCTCCCTCCCGCCAGGCCGCGCTGTTCCTGCACCTTGTTCTGGGCCTCCAGCAGAGCGGCATGATGGCGCTCGGCAAGCTGATGAACCCGCTGACCCGGAAGGTCGAGAGCAACCTCGAGATGGCGCGCGACACGATCGACACGCTCGCGGCGCTCGAGGCGCGCACGAAGGGCAACCTCGAGCCCGACGAGGAACGCGTGCTGAGGCAGGTCCTGACCGAGCTGCGCCTCAACTACGTAGACGAGCTCAAAAAGTCCGGCGCAGCCGCCGCGGCCCGCCCCGGAGGATCCAAGGAGCCGGCGGGCGATAAGTCTGACTGAGGGACCCGCGCGAGGGCCCCTTCGCGCGCCCTAAATGGCCTGCAGCACCGCGCACTTGAGGTAGTGGGTCTCGGGCACCGCCAGGAGCTGGGGGTGATCGGGCGGCTCGCCGGTCCACGCCAGCACCCGGAACGGCCTGGCCGCGGCTCGCGCCGCCTCGAGCAGCACCCGGCGGAACAGCGCGTCATCGAGGTGGTGGCTGCACGAGCAGGTGATGAGCGTGCCCGATGCCTCGAGCAACCGCATGGCCGCCACGTTCAGCTCGCGGTGGGCGCGCGCTCCCTGGGCGAGATGCCGCTGGGACTTGACCAGCGCCGGCGGGTCGAGAACGATCACGCCGAAGCGCTCGTTCGCGCGCTCCAGCTCGCGCAGCACATCGAAGCAGTCTCCCTGCCGCAGCCTGACGGGGCCCGCCTGTCCGTTGCGCTCGAGGTTGCGCGCCGCCGCCTCGAGCGCGGGTGCCGAGGAGTCCACGGCGATCACCTCGCGCGCTCCGCCCCTCGCCGCGTGAAGCGCCCACTCACCCTGATAGCAGAACAGGTCGAGCACGCGTTTGTCCCGGGCGCAGGCTTCCAGGTGGCGGCGGTTGAGCCGCTGGTCGAGGAACAGACCGGTCTTCTGGCCGAGAAGCAGATCCGCCTCGACCCGGAAGCCCTCCAACTCCACCTCGACCCGCGGCGGAACCTCGCCCCACCAGAGGCCCCGCTCGCGCGGCAGCCCCTCCAGCGCCCGCAGCGGCGAGTCCGCGACCCGCACGGCGCCGCGCGGGGCGACGGTGCGCTCGAGCGCCTCCCGAACCATCTCGGCGCGCACCTCGATCCCGAGCGTCTGGATCTGGACCGCGAGCACGTCCTCGTAGCGGTCCACCACCAGACCCGGCACCTGGTCCGCCTCGCCGTAGACCAGCCGCAGCGTGCGCTCGCCCGGGCAGAGGGTCTCCCGGAGTCGCAGCGCCCGCTCGAAGCGGCGCGCGAAGAACTCCACGTCGATCTCGTCGCGCCGGCGGGTGAGCACTCGCGCGCAGATCAGGCTGTGGTGATTGTAGTAGGCGCGGCCGAGGTAGGCGCCGCGGTGGTCGAAGATGTCGACCAGGCCGCCGTCTGGAGGGTTGCCCTCGACGGCGGCCACCTCGTTGCTGAAGATCCACGGGTGTCCGCCGCGCACCCGCCGGTCCTGGTTCCTGCGCAGGACCAGCCGGGGCCGGCCCGTCACGGCGCTACCCGGCCCCCGCCGTGGGACCGCGGTGTCCGAAGCCCCCGGGGAAGTCACTCAGGACTTCGCGACGCCGGTGCCGACGCCCGCGAGCGCCAGGCCGATGGCGCGGTAGGTGAGCCGCGCCGCCAGGAAGTCGGACGCCACCTGGCCTGGAATCGGAGCGAGCTCGACGATGTCGAAGCCGACGATGCTGGCCCGCTCGGAGACGGCGCGCAGGAGGTCGACGGCCTCGAACCAGTCGAGGCCGCCGGGCTCGGGGGTCCCGGTGGCGGGAAGGATCGAGGGGTCGAGCGCATCGAGGTCGAAGGTGACGTACACCTCCTCCGTGAGCGCCGAAAGCACGGGCTGCCACTTGCCGCCCAGCGCCCGGAACTGCCGCGTGCTCCACATCGGCGCGGGCTCGCGCCGCAGGAACTGGGCCTCCTCCTCGCTCATCGAACGGATGCCCACCGAGGCCACGGGTACCCGCTCGCGCACGCGGCGCATGACGCAGGCGTGGCTGTAGGGCGAGTCGAGGTAGCGGTCGCGCAGGTCGGCGTGCGCGTCGAGCTGGAGCACGGAGAGCCGCTTGAAGCGACGCGCGGCCGCCCGCACCGCCCCCGCCGTGATGCTATGCTCGCCGCCGAGCATCACGGGAAGCTTCCCGCGGTCCAGGATCCAGCTCACTGCCTGCTCCACGCGATCCACCATGGCCTCGGGACCGAGCGCGGTGGGCTCGAGCTCGGGGAGCGTGTGGATGCCCGCGCGGTAGGTAGCGCCCAGCTCTTCGTCCCAGAGCTCCATGTTGCGCGACGCTTCGAGGATCGCCCGGGGACCGGAGCGCGTCCCGCCCTGGTAGGAGGTGGTGAAGTCGTAGGGCACCGGCAGGATGGCGCAGCGCGCGCGATCGAGATCGGAGAACTCCGGCTCGAGCCCGCCGAAGCTCTGGGGCACGCCGGTGGGCCAGTCGGGCCGCGTCATCGGACTCTCCACGGGCCCTGGGCCCAAAACGCATCAGGCCCCGTCCCGGCGCTCACCGGGACAGGGCCCTGTCCCACCCATGACCGTCCAGCATGTGTGGGCCGAAGTCGATCATCTCTTCAGCCGCCTCCACGTAGCCAGCGCCAGGCGCGGGAGTTCCTTCTCAGGGTTCGCATCAGGACTGGACTCTCCTACTTCTCTTCGGCCTCCTCCACGTCGTCGAGGTCCTCGTCCTCCTCGTCGTACGTTTCCTCGTCGTACTCGTCCTCGAAATCCTCGTCCAACTCCTCGTCCTCCTCGAACTCTTCGTCGTCCAGGAGGTCGTCGTCTTCCTCTTCTTCGTCGTCCTCGCCGTAGTCCTCGAGCTCGTCGTCGGGGATTGCGAACTCGTCGTCTCCGGGCACACCCTTCTTCTTCGTCATTGTCGCCCTCAAGCGAGCCGGGTCACCGCGCCAGCTCGGTTTCAGAATCCCTAAGGCTCTGCAACGCGGATTGGATGCGACCCTGTGCAGCACGGTGCGGGCCTTTTCAAAAAGCACGGGCAGTATACGGAGCGGCCCCCACCCGTCAATAAGAAATCGGCCGCTCCGGAGCATGGTTGAGGCCCGTTTGCGAGGGGGTTACGGCGGCCTGCCGAGGGTCGGGGACGGGGCCTGGGGCGGTGCTTGGGGGCCGGGCTGGGGGTGGGCTCGGGGGGAGCCCAGGAAGTCCATCAGGAAACGCTACCAGGGGAGGACCGCGGCGCCGCTCCTCACCGGATCGCGGGACTAATGGCGGGGTTGACGGGACTCGAACCCGCGACCTCCTGCGTGACAGGCAGGCGTTCTAACCAACTGAACTACAACCCCGCTGGATGGGGCGCGCAGCGCTCAACGCACCTGTCTCCAAGAGCCGTGGCAGGATAGGTCGCACCCTCGGGGGGTGTCAATTGTTGGAGGGCGCGCGGGAGCGACGTTGGAAGTCCTGGCGCTCGATCGCGCTCGCCCGGTGCCGCGTTGCCACCCGGGGAGCCGGAGCACGGTGGTCCCTCCCCATCTAATAGAGTCGCTTGAGCTCGGTGCCGGGATAGTAGTGGCTGAGGATCCTCTCGGCGCTCAGCCCTCCGCGCGCCATGGCGCGAGCGCCCGTCTGACACAGTCCGACGCCGTGCCCGGAGCCCGCTCCGCTCGCGACCACCGCCAGGGCCTTGCGAGTGGCCGGGTCGCGGCGGACGTCGATCTTGAACAGGTTCGAGCGCAGGATGGCCTCCGCACCGGGGCGCCTCAGCACCCGCCGAAGCGAGTAGGCGGGAACCACGATCTCGCCGGTGGTCGTATCGATCGTGAGCCGCCACACGCGGCCCGAATGCGATCGCGCTTCGGCCCGGACGTCGACCAGCTCCCCAATCCCGCGCTCGGGAAGCGCGATGCCTTCCGGCGGGCCGAAGCGCCCGACCTCGGCGAGGAACTGCTGGGCCGTCCATTCCTCGCGCCATCGATAGACGGGCGAGTCGGCGCAGTAGTCGCGAGTGCCCCCGCGATCGGGCACGCTCACCAGGTAGCTCAGAGGATCCGAGGGCCAGGCCTCCCAGACGTCGGCCGTGATCCCGCCGCACGTGGAGCAGTAGTTCGCCCGGATCGGGCGGCCCCCGGAGAGCGCCACGTAGCCGAGCGTGCCCCGCACGCAGCGCGACGCCAGAGGCTTTTCCGCCTCGACCGAGAGATAGAGCTGATCCTCGACCGTGCCGTAGAGGTCGAATCCTTCGCTGCCTCGCCGCCCGAGGTAGAACAGGGTGTAGCTCCGCGCCGCGATCGCCTGGGCGCGCCCGGCCTGGACGAGTTCGTCGCTCAGTGAGCCGATCTCGCCCGGAACGACCCCCACCAGGTAGGTCTCGAGGGGGACCCGCACCGCCAGCGTGAGCTTGCCGCGCGGGCCGATGAAGATCTTGAAGCGCCCGCGCCACGTCTTGCCGTTCCAGCGGACCAGCGGCTCGAGGCCCGTCTCGGAGCCCGACCGTCTCGGCTCGCGAGCATCGCTGCCGGGCCCAGGACTCCCCGACGCCTCGTCCCCGACCCAGACGGTGTCGCGCAGGACCTCGGACATGACGACCGACTTGCCGTCCGCCTGGCGCCACTCGAGCCTCCAGCCGTCGCCATTCACCCGCGCGCGCAGCAGCGAGGCCTGTCCGAGCGGGACCGGCCCGCCTCGGTCGTATCTGCTGATCTCGACCGGCCGCGTCGGGGCGACGCTCAGGCTGTCCAGGTCCCAGGCAAGCCCGACATCGATCGACGGCTCGCGGTCGAGCTGGAAGGCCGCCACGGGAGCGGCCTTCGGCCCAGGACCCGCCTGCGAAGAAGGCGCGGGCGGTGCGGGAACGTTGCCGGCCGGCGGAAGCGGGGCGCAGGAAGCGAGCACGCCGGCCAGCGCCGCCACCCGCCCGACCGCGGAGAGCTTCATCTCTTCAACCGCCCGGCGTGATGTTGCCGAGCACCACGGCGCGAGCGGCGCCGGTGGCGGCGGGAACGTTGCCCGGAAGCCCGCACAGGGTCTGATGGGCCAGGAACGCGAACGCCAGCGCCTCCTTTGCCTCCGGCGGCACGCCCAGCGTGGCGAGCGGCAGCACCCGGGCCGGTGCCAGCCGCCGCTCGAGCGCGGCGAAGAGGGTCGCGTTGCGCACGCCTCCACCGCTCACGAACACCGCGTCCACTCCCCCCCGCTCCGCGACGAAGCGCTCGATCCCGAGGGCCACCGATCGGGCGGTCAGCTCGACCGCCGTGGCCACGATGTCGTCGTCCGCGAGCCCCATCCCGCGGCCGAGCTCGCGCAGCTTGGCGGCGTAGCGGTCGCCGAAGTGCTCGCGCCCGGTCGAGCGCGGCGGGGGCAGCGCGAAGAAGGGGTCGGCGAGGAGCTCGGCGAGCAGGGCCTCGCCGGCCCGGCCGCGCGCCGCAGCGGCTCCATCCTCGTCAAAGTTCTTGAGCCCGCCGCTTGCGAGCCTCATCAGCGCGTCGATCACCGCGTTGCCGGGCCCGGTGTCGAACGCGAGCAGGTCCCCCACATCCCGGTTGCTCGGCAGGTAGGTCACGTTCGCCATCCCGCCCAGGTTCAGGAGCAGGCGCGACTGCTGCGGCGAGCGGAAGAGCCACCAGTCCGCGAGCGGGACGAGCGGCGCCCCCTCGCCCCCGGCGGCCGTATCGCGGGTGCGGAAGTTGGAGACCACCGTGATCCCGGTGCGCTCCGCGAGCACGGAGGCCGAGCCGATCTGGAGCGTCAGCGCCTCCTTGCCGTTGGCGTGACGCGGCAGGTGACGCACCGTCTGCCCGTGACAGCCGATCGCCTCGACCCCGCTCGGGTCCTGGCGCGCCGAAGCCAGCAGGTCCAGCACGGCCGCGGCGTAACGCTCGCCGAGCGCGGCGTCGAGCCGCATGAGCCGCTCCGGCGGAACCACGTCGGCGCTCGCGACGTCGAGGATCTCCTGCCGGAGAGAATCATCCAGCGATGTCTCCCGGTATGAGGCGAGCTCGTACCGGGAGTCGAGACCGAGCCCGATGAAGCGTACCAGCGCCGCGTCGACGGCGTCGGCCGAGGTCCCCGACATCAGGCCGACGACCAGATGCTCTTCCCGCGACCGGTAGCTCCGCACCGCGGCCAGCGCGTCGCGAGCCGCGGCCGGCGCCACCTGTCGCCTGGCCCCCGAGCGGGCCGGTAGCGCCGCGCTCGGGGCCGCGACCCTGCCGGTTCTCCGCGGGCTCATCTCGCGCACGCTCTCATGGGCTTCCCTGCAAGGCGGCCCGCACGAATCCTCCCGCGCACTGGAGGCGAGCCTCGGCCTCGGCGCGCGAGCAGCCGAGCTCGAGCATCACAATCGCGGTCTTGACGCTCTTGCCGGCCGCCTCGATGGCGCGCGCCGCAGCCGCGTAGTCCACGCCCGTCACGCTCATCACCGTGCGGCGGCTGCGCTCCACCAGCTTCTCGCTCGTGGCCATCAGGTCGACCATCATGTTCTCGTACGCCTTCCCCAGGCGCACGAACGCCGCGGTCGTGATCATGTTGAGAACCAGCTTCTGTGCGGTCCCGGCCTTCATGCGCGTCGAGCCCATGAGCACCTCAGGGCCCACCTCGGGGCAGATCGCGACGTCCACGTCGAGCGTGAACTCCGAGCGCGGCGTGCAGGTGACGTAGGCGGTCCTCGCCCCGAGTGCCCGCGCCTTGGCGAGTGCGGCGACCACGAATGGCGTGCGCCGGCTCGCGGCGAGCCCGATCACGGTGTCGCGCGGTCCGATCCGCCGCTCGATCATCGCCTGCTCGCCCTCCTCGACCCGATCCTCGGCGCCCTCGACCGCGCGAACCAGGGCGACGTGGCCGCCCGCGATCACTCCCTGAACCATGTCGGGCGGCGAGCCGAACGTGGGCGGGCACTCCGAGGCGTCGAGCACGCCCAGACGCCCGCTCGTCCCGGCGCCGACGTAGACCAGCCGCCCGCCCTCGCGGAAGGAGGCGACCACCAGCTCGACCGCGCGCGCCAGGTGGGGCAGCTCCTTCGCCACCGCCGCGGGCACGGTGTGGTCCTCGGCCGAGATGCGCGCGAGGATCGCGGGAACCTCCAGCGTGTCGAGGTCGACCGTGCGGGGGTTGCGCTGCTCGGTGGCGAGGCGTGCGAACTCTTCGAAGCGCGCTTGGTCGTCCATGGGGGAAGAACCGTCCAGGGGTGAGGAGTCGTCCGTGACCGCCGGCAGCATGCCACGCGGCCCAGAGGGCGCGCAACGGCGCGATCTCATCGCGCCTGCGCCCCTTGACGCCCGGGTTAGCGTGGCCGCGTGCCCGAACTTCCCGAGGTCGAAACCGTGCGGCGCATGCTCGAAGTCAGCGTGCGGGGCCGAACCATCGCCTCCGTACGGCTCTCGGGGGCCAAGCTCCGGTCGCGCATCGCCCCGAGCCTCCCGAGCCGGCTCCGGCGGCGCCGGGTCACCGGCGTGCGGCGCCACGGCAAGTACCTGCTCATCGACCTCGACGAGGACCTCACGCTCCTCTCGCACCTGGGGATGAGCGGCCGCTGGCTATTCTCGACCGACGGGCGCCCCGCGCCGCTCCCGCACGTGCACGTGCGCCTGGCGTTCGCCGACGGCTCGAGCCTCCGGTTCCAGGACCCGCGCCGCTTCGGGATGCTGCGCCTCGTGCGCCGCGACCGGCTCTGGCGCGATCCGTCGCTCGCCGTCCTCGGGCCCGATCCCTTCGCCTCACCCCCGGCGGGCGAGTGGCTCCATCGGCTCGCGCGCGGCGCGCGGGTCAGCGTCAAGAACTTCCTGCTCGACCAGCGCCGCCTCGCGGGGATCGGCAACATCTACGCGAGCGAGATCCTCCATCGCGGCCGCGTGGATCCGCGCCGGCGCGCCGGAGCCCTCGGGCGCGAGGAATGGAATGCCGTCGCGGCGGAGATCCCGCGCGTGCTCGGCGAGGCGATCGAGCGGATGGGGACCACGTTCAGGTCCTACCGCACACTCTGGAACGAGCCGGGTGGCTACGGGGAGAAGCTCCTCGTCTACGACAGGGCCGGCGAGCCCTGCCGGCGTTGCGGCACGCCGATCAAGCGGATCGTCCAGGGCCAGCGCTCGACATACTTCTGCCCTCGCTGCCAGGGCCGGAAGGCCTCGAGGGCCCCGGCCCGTTCGTGATCGGACTACCAGCGTATTCCGTAACCGCGGGTCAAGAAGTCAGGACGCGGGCTGTGGTTCTCCATCGCGTCGAGACCCAAGCCAAGCGCCGACGCAGCCCTCCGGGATTGCATGGCGCCGCCTGCGCCAGCTCCGTAACCTCAAGTCGCAACGCTATTCACAAGGACTTTTAAAGTTTTCGCCTTCACCGTGCCTTAAGTGTTGCCCTGGGGCCCCACCGCCCGTAATGTGTAGCATGCCGCCCCGCTAAGTAGTGGCATCTTGAAGGATGACGCTCAGCGGTACGCATTTCGGGTGGGATCATCTTGTTAACTTCTGAACCTTTTGGAGGACTCGTGACGTTTGCCTCGTTGGGGCTGCCGTCTCCGATTCTCAAGGGCATCCGCGCCGCCGGTCTCACCGAGGCGACGCCGGTGCAGAGCAAGGCCATCCCGACCATCATGCAAGGAAACGACCTCATCGGGATCGCCCAGAGCGGCTCGGGCAAGACCGGGGCTTACCTGCTGCCGGTTCTCGCCCGGCTGCTCGACCGATCGAGCCGGCTGCGCGGCATCATCCTCGTCCCCTCGCGCGAGCTGGCGGCGTACGTGGAGACGCGGGCGCGCGACTATGCGCGCTTCACCGACCTCAAGATCGGCGTGGTGTTCACGGGAGCTCCGCTCCAGGCGCAGGAGCGCATGCTGCGCGAGCAGAGCGTCAACCTGCTGGTGGCGACTCCCGGCCGGCTGCTCGAGCTCCACGCGCGCGGCTGTCTGAACTTCGCGGACGTCGAGATCCTGGTGCTGGACGAGGCGGATCGCATGGTGGCGCTGGGCCTGGCGCCCGATCTGCGCAAGCTACTGAAGCTCCTCCCCGAGACGCGCCAGACGCTGCTCTTCACGCTGACCATCCCGCCCGAGCTCAACCGCCTCGCCAAGGAGGCGCTGGTGGAGCCGGTCCGGGTGGACACGGCTCCGCCGACCAAGCCGTCGACCGGGATCACGCAGGCGATCTATCCCGTCTCG
The DNA here is from genome assembly GCA_005893225.1 of Candidatus Eiseniibacteriota bacterium. Taxonomy (GTDB): domain Bacteria; phylum Eisenbacteria; class RBG-16-71-46; order RBG-16-71-46; family RBG-16-71-46; genus WS-3. The sequence continues at coordinate 16,814 of VBOT01000001.1, read as the reverse complement.
CGCGAGCTCAAGCCTGCCCTGCTCGACGAGATGCTGACGCGCACCGAGGTGCGCAACACGATCATCTTGACGCGCTCGCGGACCGCCGCCGATCGCCTGACGAGGCTGCTCCAGCGCCGCGGCTTCGCGGTCGCCGTGCTGGACGAGCATCCGAGCCAGGGAGCGCGCGAGCAGGCGCTCGACGACCTGCGGCGCGGCCGGGTGCAGATCCTGGTGGCGAGCGAGGCTTCCGCGCGAAGCCTCGACGTGGCGGGCACGGCTCACGTGGTCAACTACGACGTGCCGCAGACGCCCGAGGACTACGTGCACCGTCTCGGTCGCGCGGGACGTGCCGACACCGTGGGGGACGCCTTCACGCTCATGAGCCCCGAGGAGCAGAACGACGTCGCCGCCATCGAGGGCTTCCTCGGCCGCGCCATCCCGCGCGTCATGCTGCCGGACTTCGACTACGACATGCAGCCCGGCGAGTTCAAGCGGGTCGTGGGATTCGAGGAGGAGACCGTCGCGGCGGGCTCGCGTCCGGGCGGCGTGGCTGCGGCGGCGACCCACATCGCGAGCGTGACCCGGCCCGGGACCAACGGCAGGCCCGCGCTCCGGCCCTCGCATCCGGCGCACAAGACCCCGGCCGCCGGGCCGAAGAAGAAGGTGCGCGTGGCGGCGAGGAAGACCAAGCGGGTCATTGCATCGGCGGCGGCAAAGAGCAAGGCGCGTCCTCGTCCTCGGCCCGCCAAGCCGGTGCGTGCCCGGCGCGTCTAGCGTCCGGTACCGTCACTAGCACTACCTGGGTTCGAGCAGCTCCCAGCCGCTGAACCCAGGGTTCACCACCTCGGTCCAGGTGCCGGACCGGGTGTCGTACACCTGGAAGGTCTCGGGAACGCGGGGACCCGCAGGCGCGAGGACGATGTACGCGCCGGAGGGCGAAGCGTAGACCAGCCCGCCGCGCACGTTCGGCGTCTCGATCGGAGCGAGAACGCCGCGGCTCGTGTCCGCCCGGGCGAGCACTGGCCCCTTGCGGCCCGGGCGTCGCGCGGCTACGTAGGCCTCGCCGCCCCGCGTCATGAGCAGCGAGACCGGAGAGAGACCCCCCAGCGACAAGGCCCGGACCCCGTCTGTGCCGTTTTCCCACAACAGCAGGCTGTTGGCCGTCACGAGACCGCGCAGAGCTCCCCGGCGAGGCTCGAGCACGGCCTGCACCTCGGATCCGAGCCCGCGGATCGCGCTCGGGGCGCCGCCCTCCTCGGCGCGTCGGAAGAGCCGGCGTCCCGCCGCCCACTGGAGCTCGCGGCGCGAGGGGTCGTAGTGCAGCCAGGGCACTGGGTCCTGGCTCTCGACCTCGACGGTGGGCGCGGGGTCGTGAACTCGCACCGCTCTGATCTTCGCTCCGCTCGCCCACCACACCGTCGTGGAGCTCGCGGTCCATGGGCGGCCCGGGTCCAGACCGAACGCGGGAAAGAGCCGCCAGCGTCCGGGGAACGGGTAGATGAGGTGCCAGTCCTCGACGATCTGGCCCCGCTGGTTCTGGACCATCACGCGCCCCAGGAAGAGCGACGTGGGATCGAGGGCGTGGAGCTCGATGATCAGAGCCACACACACCTCGCGCGCCCGGCCGCTGTCGGCGGCCACGACGGCCAGATCGTCCTGGGTCCCGAACACGACGCTCGAGCCGTCCCAGAGCCACGCCAGCGGGTTGGCGCTGGGCCTCAGAACCATGGCGTTCGGGGTGAGCCATCGCGCCCCATCGAAGTCCGGATCCTCGACGGTGGGTGTCCTGGGCTCGAAGTGGAGGCTTCCGAACTGCCGCGGCTCGGGAGCGAAGTAGCGGGCACGCGGCGCCGTCTGGCGTCGCCCGCCGATCCAGAGGCGGGTCGTGTCGGCGTCGTCCGCGCGCGAGATCCAGGCGACGCGAGGGCCGTCCGGGCTCGATCGCAGGCGGCTCAGTTGCTCCTCGCCGCGCGGGCTCCACAGCGTCTCGCGCACCGCGAGGTGGAACGGCGCCTTCCACAGCGCCCCGTCCGCCGCGATGAAGACGACGGTGTCGGTCTCGGCGGCGAGCGCCGCCTCCCACGTCGCGGCCGACGCTCCGGCAGCCGGCGAGTGGATGAGACCCAGCACGATGGCGAGGCCGATCGCGCGGCTCACGGCGCGGCTTCGACTGCCTCGCTCACGGCGCCGGCCGCCCACTCGAACGCCGCCGCGGCCGCCGCCCCATCGCCGGCCGCGATCTGCACGAAGTCCGAGCCCCCGCCGCCCTTCCCGCGAGACCGCTCGAGAAGCGCCGGCAGCAGCGCCCTGAGGTCCCCCTTCCCCGTCTTGGCGCGGCCCAGGACGAGAACCGGCTCGGGGCCTCGCGCCGCCGCCACGACCCACGGCGCTCCGGCCTCGAGGACTTTGAGCGCGAACAGCCGGACCTCCTCGCGAGGACGGGTACTCCAGAGCTCTGCCACGCCGCCCGCCTCGCGCCTCACGCGCTCCAGGGCCTCGGCGGCGACCACGCGGGCCGTGAGCTCGCCCAGGCGCTTCTTGAGCTCGTCCCGCTCGGCCGCGGCCCGCTCGAGGTGCGCGATCAGCTCGGAGTCCTTGAGGGTCCGGCGCCGCGCCGCCTCCAGCAACGACTCGGTGCGCCACCCGTAGTCGGCGAGCGCTCGCGCACCGCAGAGGAACTCGAAGCGCAGGTTTCCCCGCACCCGCTCCCAGCGCACGATCTTGATGACGCCCACCTCGCCGGTCCGCCGCGTGTGCGTGCCGCCGCACGCGGAGACGTCCCAGTCCGGGATCTCGACGATCCGGATCCGGCCGGTGAACTTGGGGGGCTTCCGGAGCGCGAACCGCTTTACCCCCTCGTCGTCGACCCAGTGGCGCTCGATGGGCCGATCCTCCCACACGATCTGGTTCGAGACGCGCTCGAGGCGCTCGATGGTCCGCCAGTCGGACCCGGCGAGGCTCACCTCGAGGGTGCTTCGCTCCTCGCCGAGATGGGACGAGAGCGTGGCGGCTCCCAGCTCGCGCTCGAAGGCCGCGGAAAGGATGTGCTGGCCGGTGTGCTGCTGCATGTGGTCGAAGCGCCGCGTCCAGTCGACCTCGGCCTGGACCTCGGACCCGAGGTCCTGCGGAGCCGGGTCGAGGAGGTGCCACACCCGCCCGCCCTCGTCGGCCTGGACGTCCACCACGCGCGCCTCGCCGATCCGGCCGCGGTCCGCTTCCTGGCCGCCGCTCTCGGGATAGAAGTAGGTGGCCTCGAGCTCGACCGCGTCACGACCACCGTGCCGGCCAAGCTCGGCGATCCGGGCCGCGAAACGGGTCGTGTACGAGTCGTCGTAGTAGAGCCGCTGCGAGGGCACGGGCTGCCTCACTCGCCCGAGCGCTTGAGGCCGTACTCGCGCAGCTTGCGCCACAACGTGGTCCGCGAGATCCCGAGCTGGCGCGCGGCGGTCGTGGCGTTGCCCCGGTGGAGCGCCAGCACCCGCTGGATGTGCTCGCGTTCCACTTCCGCCAGCGACCACGTGGCGCGCGGGTCGCTCGCGGGGGACGCGGTGGGAGCGGCTGCGGGCGCGGGCAAGGAAACGGCCGGCGAAAGGTCTTCAGTATCCCGGGCCCCGAACTCCTTCGGCAGGAGCCGCGGCGCGCGAAAGACCGCCGGCAAGTCGATCGCGAGGATCTTCGGACCCTCGGCGACGGCAACCGCGTGCTCGATGGCGTTCTCGAGCTCGCGGACGTTTCCGGGATAGTCGTAGCGCTCGAGCAGGGCCGCCGCCTCGGGGGAGAACTCGAGACCGTCGCGCTCGGCCTGCTTGCTCGCCCGATCCAGGAAGAAGGAGGCGAGGAGCCCGATGTCCTCGCGTCTCTCGCGCAGCGGAGGCAGGTCGATCTGGACCACGTTCAGCCGGTAGTAGAGGTCCTCCCGGAAGCGACCGGCGGCGACTTCCCGCTGGAGGTCGCGATGGGTGGCAGCCACCACCCGGACGTCGACGACACGCGTGGCGTTGTCTCCGAGCCTGCGCACCTCGTTGTTCTCCAGGGTCCGGAGCAGCTTGACCTGGGTCTGGATCGGCATGTCGCCGATCTCGTCGAGGAAGAGCGTGCCGCCGTCCGCCTCCTCCACGAGACCGGCCCGATCGCCGGACGCTCCGGTGAAGGCTCCGCGCACGGAGCCGAACAGCTCGCTCTCGATCAGGGATTCGGGGAGCGCGCCCACGTTGACGGGCACGAACGGCCCCTGCGAGCGACGGGACTGGAGGTGGATGGAGCGCGCCACCAGCTCCTTGCCGGTTCCGCTCTCGCCGATCAGCAGCACCGTGCTGTCGGTCCTCGCCACCTTGGAGACCAGCCTGAAGATGCGCTGCATCTTGGGGCTCGCCCCCACGATGCTCTGGTAGAGGGGTGGCCGATCCTGGAGGAGGCGGGGCCGGCGAATGGGCCTTGCGGGGTGAGTGGTTACCGGCATGGTTGTGTTCTGCTCCCGGGAAAATCAGGCGCTGCCAACGACTGTTTCAAAATGCCACAGCCTGTCCATGGGGGTCAAATGAAAGCGGAAATCAGATGATGAGGAGAGCGGGAGAGGGGCGTCCGGAGGTCCGAGATCCGGGGCCGCCGGCCGTCAGCTCGCGCCCGAGTCTAGCTCGCGGGACCCTCTCCCCCCTGCTCCGGCTTCGTGCCCGACTCGACCAGAACCAGGGGCTCCGACTCGCCCGCCGCGGGCCGCCAGGAGTCACCGTGCGGGTCGGAGCTGCCGGCTGCCCAGGCGTAGGCGGGCTCCACCTCCACACCCGGGCTTTCCACGTCCCCTTCGACCAGGCGCAGGTAGAAGAAGGTCCAGGCGTACTGGATGATGGGCGTGACCGCGGCGGTCAGGAGCTGGGCCACCCAGAGGACCGTGTTGAGGTTGGTTCGCCCCGCCATGACGCACAGCGCGGCGCCCGCGAACACGGCCGCGAGCCCCAGCGCCCCCGAGACCACGATCATCTCGACCCAGCGCTCGAAGCGCCCCTCGCTGAGGCGGAAGGATCGCCGGAAGGCCTCGGAGGTGTTTGGCTCGTTCAGGACCACGGCCTCGGTCGCGAACGACAGGCGATAGCCCAGGAAGACCGCGGGCACGACGAACAGGAACGTGCCGAAGATGATCGAGAGGTTGCGGAGCGCCTCGGTCACGAACAGCCACGGCACGCGCCTGAGCCCCTGCGCGTAGCACTCGCCGGCCGGCGCCGGGCGCACCCCGGGCGGCGTGTTGAACACCGAGCGCGCCCGCAGGCGCAGCATCGCGGCCACGGCGAGTTGCACCAGGAAGTCGCCGAGCAGGCAGGCGGCGGTGAGCAGCGCGACCGGCCGGTCGGTCCGATCCTCCGGCAGCAGCGCCAGCGCCCCGATCCACGGCGCATGGAGGAGGAGCGGCACCACCAGCGACTGGAACGGATCGCGGCGCACCGCCAAGTCGAAGGCGAGCGCGAACGCGCGGCGCGTCGAGATCGGGAGACGATGATGACGGCGGTCGTATGTCATGAGGGTGCCGCCCGCGGGCGCGATCCGAGCAAACGTGGTTCTTCGGGAGAGCGCTGCGAGGGCGGGCGATTGACACTAGGAACACCCCTTCCTAATGTCAAGATCGATGCCTCGTAAGCTCTCGCATCTCGACTCGGCCGGCCGCGTGAAGATGGTGGACGTGAGCCGCAAGCGCGTGACGGCGCGCGAGGCGGTGGCGCGCGGGCGCGTCTTCATGCATCGCGCCACCCTGGAGCTGATCCGCGACGGCCGCGCCCCCAAGGGAGACGTGATCGCCACCGCCCACCTGGCCGGCGTCATGGCCGCCAAGCGCACGAGCGAGATCATCCCTCTCGCCCACTCCCTGCCGCTCGAGTCGGTGGATCTGGCCTTCGACCTGGACGCCGCCACGTCCTCGATCGGGATCGAGAGCCGGGTGAGAACCCGCGGCCGCACCGGCGTCGAGATGGAGGCGCTCACCGCGGTCGCAGTCGCGGCGCTCACCCTGTACGACATGCTCAAGGCGGTGGACCGGGGCATGGTCATGGGTGAGTTTGCGCTGTGGGAGAAGCGCGGAGGCCGGAGTGGCGTCTATCGTCGAGCCTAGGGTCCTGGGCTACGAGGAAGCTCGCGAGCGGGTCCTCGACGGGGTGCGTCCCATGCCGGGCGAGATCGTGCCCCTCGCCGAAGCGCGCGGGCGCGCGCTCCGCGAGTCGATCCGCGCCCCCCACCCTCTGCCGCCGTTCCGGAACTCCTCGATGGACGGCTACGCCACGCGAAGCGACGACCTCGCGGGGGCTTCGAGAGAGCGACCGGTCGAGCTGCCGGTGGTCGAGGTCCTCCCGGCGGGTCGGATCGCCTCGCGGGCGCTCCGCGCGCGGGAGGCGATGCGCATCATGACCGGCGCCGCGTTGCCCGAGGGAGCCGACGCCGTGGTTCCCTTCGAGGACTCCGAGCGGATCGGTGGCCCTGGCGAGGGGGCTCCCCCCGGGCATCCGGACCCTCTCGAGCGCGCCCGCTTCGTCCGACCGATGCGGCCAGGAGAGAACGTCCGGGAAGCGGGCGCCGACCTCGCGGCCGGCGACCTGGCGCTCGAGGAGGGCCGCGACCTCTCGCCTCACGATCTGGCATTGCTGGCGGGGCTCGGAGTCGCCCGCCTCCGGGTCGGGCCGAGGCCGAGGGCCGCGATCGTCTCGACCGGGGACGAGCTCCTCCCGATCGAGGAGCCGCTCCGCCCCGGAACGATCCGCGACAGCAACCTGCCCTTGCTCGCCGCCCTGCTCGAGGAAGCCGGCTGCGAGGTCGTCTCCGCCGTTCGCGTTCCCGACGACCCCGCGCGGGTTGCCGCAAGGATCCGCGAGGGGCTCGGGGAAGCCGACGTGGTCCTCTCGATCGGCGGCGTCTCGGCCGGCGACTTCGATCCGGTGAAGACGGGGCTCGGCGAGCTCTCCGAGATCGAGCTCTGGCGCGTGGCGATGAAGCCCGGGAGACCGCAGGCCTTCGGACGCCCGGGCGGGCGGCTGTTCTTCGGGCTCCCCGGAAACCCCGCCTCGGTGGCCTGCGTCTTCGAGGCTCTCGTGCGTCCGGCCCTGCGCAGACTCCAGGGATTCGCGAGCCTCGATCGCCCGCGCATCCGGGTGCGCGCCGCCGAAGCCATCGAGTCCCGCGCCGGGCGCACCGACTTCGTGCGCGCCGTCCTGGAGCAGCGCTCGGACGCCTGGTGGGCCGCCCCCGCCGGGGCGCAGATCTCGGGACATCTCACCCCGCAGGCGCGGGCCCATGCGCTCCTCATCGTGCCCGAGCCGGTGACGAGACTGGCCCCGGGGGACCCGGCCGATGCCCTGGTCCTGCGCTGGCCGGAACCCGGCCCGGCATGAGCCGGGGAGCGGCGCGCGCCCCGAGCGGCACCCTCGCCCCCCTCCCACCCGGAAGACGCGCGGCGATCGCCGCGCTCGCCGTTGCCGGCCTCTGCCTGCTGGTCTCCGTGACCTACACGATCGACGACACCGACCTGTGGCAGCACCTGCTGGTCGGCAAGGCGATGTGGCAGATGCGCGGGCTCCCCCGAGTCCACCTCTGGACGTGGCCGAGCTACGGAAAACCCGAGGTGCCGTGGTCGTGGGGATTCAGGGCGCTGCTGTGGCCGTTCTGGGAAGCCGGCGGGGTTTTCGGACTCGATGCGTGGCGCTGGCTCACGACCCTTCTGGCGTTTGGACTGCTCCTCGGCGCGGCGCGGCGCATGGGGGCCAGGGGTCTTTCGCCGCTGATCGTGATGGTGCTGTGCTCGCTCACGTACCGGCTGCGCGCCCAGGTCCGCCCCGAGACGCTGGTGGCCGTGCTGCTCGCCCTCGAGATCTGGGTGCTCGAGTCGGGCCGCCGAGCCATCACGCCGCTCAGGGGAGCGGCACTGGTCGCGATCGCCTGGGCATGGATCAACGTCCACCTCTCCTATCATCTCGGCCTCTTCCTGCTCGGCTGCTACGCGGTGGACGCGGCCTATCGCGCCCGGCGCCCCACGGCGGGCGCCGAGCCCGCAGGCTCTCGCGCCGGTACTTACCTCTGGGTCCTCTCGCTCGCGGTCGCGATCTCGTTCGCGAACCCTTCGGGATGGCGCGCCGTGCGGCAGCCCTTCGAGTACTTCCTCTTCTGGCGGCACGAGCCGATCTACACTCACATCGCCGAGCTGCAGCCGCTCCAGTGGCGGAGCCACTGGAAGAGCGGGCTGCCTCTCCTGATGCTGGGCTGGCCGGTTCTCCTCGCGTGGCGCGCGCGGCGCGCCGGCCTGGATGTCGCCGAGGCGCTGGCCTGCGCCGCCTTCACCGCTTTCGCCCTCTCGACGCAGCGCTTCGCGGGTTTCTATGCGCTCGTGGCCGCCCCGTTCGTGGCGCGCGATCTGGATCTCTGGGTCGGCTCCCGCCGCTGGCCGTCGTGGACGGCTCCCGCGGGCCGCCGCGCCGCGCTGGCCTCGATCGGGTGCGTTCTCGTCGGGCTGCTCGAGTGGTCCCGGCCCGAGTACCGCCTCGGCCTCGGAATCGAGAGGAACGTGCTCCCCGAGTGGGCCTGCGACTTCATGGCGGCCCACGGCGTCAAGGGCCGCGGGTTCAACTCCTACTACTTCGGCGGCTACATGCTGTGGCGCTTCTGGCCCGACCGCGAGCGCCTCCCCTTCATGGACGTCCACCAGACCGGGAGCCGCGACGACCGCTTGCTCTACGAGTACGCGTTCACGAACCGGCGGTACTGGCAGGTGTTCGACGGCCTCCGGCATTTCGATTACGCCCTGATCGACGCCCACCCGCGGGAGATCGCCCTCGGCGATCATCTGCACGATTTCCTGGACGCCGACTCGGCCTGGGCGCTGGTCTTCCGGGACGACGCCGCTGCCCTGTTCGTGAAGCGCGGAGGCCCCCTCGAAAACGTGGCGGAGCGGTTCGCCTACCGGCTGGTCCCGAGCGGTGAGGATCGCGTCCCCGACCTCGCGCGAGCCTGCCAGGCGGACACCTCGGTGAGAAGGCGAGCGCGCTTCGAGCTCGGGCGTCAGGTGGCCGAGTCACCCCTCAACGCGCGGGCCCACTCGATCCTGGCGGCGCTCGCCTGGATCGAGCGTGACGCCGCGGGGGCCCGGGAACACCTGCGGGCGGCGCTCGAGGTGGAGCCGCGCACCTTCGCTGCCCACCGCCGCCTCGGCCTCATCGCCCTGGGGCAGGACCGGCCTCGCGAGGCGATCCGGGAGTTCGAGGCCGAACGTCGCCTCGGCTATGGCGACGGGGACCTCAACTTCCTCCTCGGGCAGGCCTACCAGCGGCTCGGGGATGCTCGCCGGGCGCTCGCGTACTACCGGCGCGAGGTGGAGATCCATCCCCAGAACGCCGCGGCGAGGGAGGCGATCGGGGCGATGGAGAGCCGGAGCGGAGATGCGCCGTGACCGCGGGTGAGGCTCACGAACCTCCGCCTCGCGGCGCTGCCGGGACGCCGGGCGCACCCGAGGCGGCCGGCGCTCCGTCCCCGCTCGTTTCCGCCTGCGCCCAGGCGTAGAGGGCGTCGTACATCGGCGTCTCGAGCCGCAGCTTCAGGTGATCGTCGCGGCCGTGCAGCAGGCGGAACCCCGAGGCGATGGCCTTGAGTCCCCTGCCCTCCGGCGAAACGTGGGCTTCCGCCGTGATGTCGGCCGCGTGGATCACGTTTCCGAGCCTCACGAGCGCGGGGTCACCGGTGAGGCCGAACTTGAGCAGGATGCTCTCGAAGGAGCACCGTCCACCCACGTGACCGAGCTCCACTCCCTCGGCGTCGAAGGGAGTGGCTCCTTCGCGCCGCGCGACCTCGTTCACCTGCTCCGGTGGGACGAACAGGAATTCCGCCTGCGGATCGACGAACCGGCGTATCAGCCAGGGGCAGGCGATGCGGTCCACGGCGGCATTCTCACGAGTGACCCATTTCATGGGGCCTCCATCTCGGGTGGGTGCAAGGGCTCGTTCTTGCGGCCCGCATGATAGCGCACGCGGCTGCGCCCGGGACCCACGAGCCGCGAGGTCGAGTGAACCAGAGCATCGGTCCCACCGAGCGCGGCACCGGCCCAACCGCGCGGTTCAGGCCCTCCGCCGGGCCACCATCCTTCGCCCGATGGCCCGCAGGGAATTCTCCTCCACACGCAGGCTCTCCAGCTCGAACACCCACTGGGCGACGCGAGCCCCGCGGTCGCCGGCCTCGATGCGGTCGCACACCCAGCGGTACAGGTACGGGGCGTCCTCGGCGCGCTCGACCTCGAAGCGCGAACCGATCGCCACGAGCATGTCCTCGGCGGCGTGCAGCGGGTTCTCGTCGTGCTCCGCGAACCAGCGCTCGAGCGGCCCGATCGCCAGCGACTCGCCGGAGTCGGGGGCCAAGAGCCCGGCGGCCTCGAGCAGCGAGCGCAGCTCGTAGAACCACCGCGCCGTCTGGCGATCCATGCGCTCGACGGCGAACTCCTCGGCGATCACGAGCCCACCGGGACCGAGCAGAGCGTGCGCCCGGTCCACGGCGCGCGGCAGCGAGGCGATGTGGTGGAGCGAGCGGCTGAAGAGCACGGCATCGAACGGCTCGGCCACGAACTCGAGGAAGTCGCCCGCGACGGCGTGCACCCCCAGCGCCCGGGCCGCCGCCACGGCCTCGGGAGAAACATCGAGCGCCGTGACCTCGAGGCCGCGCGCCTGGAGTCGGGCCGCCAGCGCGCCGCGCCCGCAACCCACCTCGAGGACCCTCGAGCGCTGCGGCAGGACGCGGTCGAGGAAGCGGAGCGTGTGCTCGATCGGGAGGACGTCGGGCGGGAACGTCGACACGTCAGCAGGTGGCCGGAGGAGCGACCCCCGCGCGAGGGTCGCGGACCGCGGGCCGCATCCCGTTACATCCCGCCCAGCACCGACCGCTGCGCCTGATCGAGCAGCGCGTGCGCCTGAACGCCCCACCAGAGCGTGAGGGCCACGGCGGCCAGGACGGCCAGCGCCCCCGGCACGGCCCACGAGACGTGGGTCGGCTCGGCCTGCGGCTCCTCCATGTACATCGCCACCGTGATGCGCAGGTAGTAGAAGACCGAGACCACGCTGTTCAGCACGCCGATGATCACGAGCGGCACGAGCCCGGCCTTCAGGGCCACGCCGAAGACGTAGACCTTGGCCATGAAGCCGGCGGTCGGGGGGATGCCGCCGAGCGCGAGCATGAACACCGTCATCGCGATGCCGAGCCCCGGGTGGCGGAAGCCGAGCCCCGCCAGGTCGGAGACCAGCACCCGCTCCTCCGTTCCCCTCCCCAGCAGCGTCAGGATCCCGAAGGCTCCCAGGTTCATGAGCGAGTAGACGGCGAGGTAGAAGAGCGCCGCCGAGGCGCCGTCGCGGCCCCCGGCCACGATCGCCACCAGGACGTATCCGGCGTGCGCGATGCTCGAGTAGGCGAGCATGCGCTTGACGTTGTTCTGGAGCAGCGCCGTCACGTTCCCGACGGTCATGGTGAGGATCGCGATCGCGCTCAGCACCGGCACCCAGTCCGTCCGCACGGCTCCCAGCGTGCTGAGGCCGACGCGGACCAGGGCGGCGAAGCCGGCCGCCTTGGCGCCCGCCGACATGAACGCGGTGACCGAGGTGGGCGCCCCTTCGTAGGCGTCGGGGGTCCACATGTGGAAGGGCACGGCCGAGACCTTGAATCCGAGCCCGACGACGAGGAGCAGGGCTCCGACCACGAACAGCGGGTTCTCGAGCATCGGCGAATCGCTCATCACCGCCGTCATCTTCTGGAGGTTGGTCGTGCCGGTAGCGCCGTAGAGCAGCGCGATGCCGTAGAGCAGGAACCCGCTCGCGAACGCCCCGAGGAGGAAGTACTTGAGCGAGGCCTCGTTCGACTCGAGGTGGGAGCGGCGGAACCCGACCAGGACGTAGAGCGCGAGCGACATGAGCTCGAGACCGAGGAACACCGTGATCAGGTCGTTCGAGCCCGCCATGATCACCATGCCGAGGGTCGACGACAGCAGCAGCGCGTAGTACTCGGTCCGGTTGATGCGCGTGCGCTTCACGTAGTCCCACGAAAGGAGCACGCTCAGGATCCCGATGGCGCAGAACAGGAAGGTGAAGAACACCGTGATCCCGTCGTGCACGAACATGCCGTCGAACAGCGCGCGCCGCGAGTCGCGCACGACGAAGACGCTCGCCCCGGCGGCCAGCAGCGTGACGAGCGAGACCAGCGCCGCGCGGTTGCTCTCGGGCCCGTGAGGCAGGAACTCGAGCAGGAGCAGCGCCATGGCGCCGCCGCTCAGGGCGATCACCGCGCCGAGCGCCCACCAGTCGACGGGAAGCAGGAACGGGACGCCGCTCATCGAACCGCTCCCGGCGCGCGATCGGCGACCGGCGCCGCCGTCCCCGGCGCCCGCGCCTCGGGCATGCGCAGGCTGCGCTCCTTGCGCTGGTTCGCGAGCTCGAGCGTGTGGTCGAGCGCCGGCTGCATGCGCGACAGGAAGGGCTGCGGCGCGAAGCCGATCCAGAAGATCAGCAAGATGATGGGAGCGAACACCAGCCGCTCGCGCAGCGTCAGGTCCGAGAGCTTCTGGTTCTCGGCGTGGGTCACGGGGCCGAACATGACGCGCTGGAACATCCACAGCATGTAGACCGCGGAGAGGATCACGCCGGTCGCGGCCAGCACGGCCCACAGCGGCGCGGCCCGGAACACCCCGAGCAGCACCAGGAACTCGCCGATGAATCCGTTGGTGCCGGGGAGGCCGATCGAGGAGAGCATCACGACCAGGAACACCGCGCCGTAGACCGGGAGCGGCTTCCACAGCCCGCCGAAGTCGGCGATCATGCGCGTGTGGCGGCGCTCGTAGACCACCCCCACCAGCATGAACAGAGCGCCGGTCGAGATCCCGTGATTGATCATCTGCATCATGGACCCGGCGAGCCCCTGGGCGTTCATCGCGTACATCCCGAGCATGCAGAAGCCGAGGTGGCTCACCGACGAGTAGGCCACCAGCTTCTTCAGGTCCGGCTGGACCATGGCGACCAGCGCGCCGTAGATGATCCCCACGATCGAGAGCGTCACGATCCAGGGAGCCCAATGGGCGGAGGCCACCGGGAAGAGCGGGATCGCGTAGCGGATGAACCCGAAGGTTCCCATCTTGAGGAGGATCGCGGCCAGGATCACCGACCCCGCCGTCGGCGCCTCGACGTGGGCGTCGGGGAGCCAGGTGTGGAACGGGAACATCGGCACCTTGATCGCGAACGCCACGGCGAAGGCCAGGAACAGCAAGCTCTGCTGGGCCGGCCCGATCGGCAGACGGTAGAAGGCGTCGAGGTCGAAGGTCGCCGTCCCGGTGAGGTTCCGGTTCATGTAGTAGAGCGAGAGGATCGCGACCAGCATGAGCACGCTGCCGGCCATGGTGTAGAGGAAGAACTTGATCGCCGCGTAGACCCTCCGCGGCCCGCCCCACACCCCGATGAGGAGGTACATGGGGACGAGCATCGCCTCCCAGAACACGTAGAAGAGCAGCAGGTCGATGGCGAGGAAGGTGCCGATCATCCCGGTCTCGAGCGCCAGCAGCGAGGCGTAGAACTCGCGGGCGCGCTTCTCGACCGCCGTGTAGGAGCCCACCACGGCGAGCACCGACAGGACGGTGGTGAGGAGCACGAGCATCACGCTGATCCCGTCCGCCCCGAGGTGGTAGCTCGCCCCGAGTAGCGGGAGCCACGGGTGCCGCTCCTCGAACTGCCAGCCGGTCTGGCCGGGGACCAGGAGCCACCAGAGCGGCAGGGAGAGGACCAGCTCCGCCGCCGCGACCCCCGTGGCCAAGCCGCGGATCGCCCGCCCCCTGGACGGAGGCAGCAGCATGATCAGCGCCGCCCCGGCCAGCGGGAGGAAGATCAGCAGCGTGAGCCAGGGAACGTGGGCCATGGCTATCGCCTCCCGAGCTCGATCAGGATCACGAGCACGCCAAGCGTGAAGAACAGCGCGTACGTGCCGACGAAGCCGGTCTGGAAGAGGCGCAGCAGGGCCGAGACGCCCTCGAAAGTGTAGGCGACGCCGTTCACCATGCCGTCCACGATCCGCTCGTCCCAGAACCTCCACAGCCGCTGGCTCAGGTGATAGACGGGGGCCACGACCAGCGCGTCATAGAGCTCGTCGATCCAGTACTTGTGGAGCACCGCCTGGTGGAACGCCCGCAGGCGCTCCCGGAGCCGGGCCGCGAGCCCGGGCTCCACCAGGTAGGTGCGGTACGCGCCGTAGATGCCGAGCGCCGCCGCGGCCACCGAGAGCGCGATCAGCGTCCACTCGGTGCGGGGCGAGAGGGGAGCCGCCGCTTCGCCTCCGGCGCCCTCGAACACCGGCCGCATCCACCGCTCGAAGAGGTGTCCTCCCTCCTGCATCGGCTGGCCGACCAGGCCGCCCACGGCCGAGAGCGCCGCGAGCACGACCAGCGGGATGATCATCGAGGGCGGCGATTCGTGCAGATGATGCTCGGCCTCGTGGGACAGGCGCGAGGGCCCGCGGAAGGCGAGGATGTAGAGGCGGAACATGTAGAAGGCGGTCAGCGCCGCCCCGACCAGGCCCACCAGCCACACGCCGGAGTGGCCGGACGCGAAGGCCCGCGAAAGGATCTCGTCCTTGCTGAAGAAGCCGGCGAGCGGCGGGATCCCGGCGATCGCCAGGGTCGCGACCAACATGGTGCCGTGCGTCCACGGGAGCTTCCCGGCGAGCCCGCCCATCCGGCGCAGGTCCTGCTCGTCCGAGAGCGCGTGGATCACCGAGCCGGCGCCGAGGAAGAGCAGGGCCTTGAAGAAGGCGTGGGTCATCAGGTGGAAGATCCCGGCCGTGAAGGCGCCCACCCCGCAGGCCATGAACATGTAGCCGAGCTGGCTCACGGTCGAGTAGGCGAGCACGCGCTTGATGTCGTTCTGGGCGAGACCGATGGTGGCGGCGAACAGCGCCGTGGCGGCCCCCACGACCGCCACCGTCTCGAGCGAGGCGGGGGCGAGCAGGAAGAGCGGGTGGCAGCGCGCCACCATGTAGACCCCCGCCGTCACCATGGTCGCGGCGTGGATCAGCGCCGAGACCGGCGTGGGACCCTCCATGGCGTCGGGGAGCCAGGTATAGAGGGGGATCTGGGCGCTCTTGCCGGTGGCCCCGAGGAACAGGAGCAGCGTGGCGATCGTGATCGCCGCCGCCCCTTTGACGAACACATGAGGCGCGATCGCGAACAGCCTGTCGTACTGGAGGCTACCGGCCCACGCGAACAGGAGCAGCATGCCCAGGATGAACCCGAAGTCGCCGATCCGGTTCATCACGAACGCCTTCTTCCCGGCCTCGGCGGCGGAGGGCCGCTCGTACCAGAAACCGATCAGCAGGTAGGAGCACAGCCCCACACCCTCCCAGCCCACGAACATGAGCAGGAAGTTGTCCGCAAGCACCAGGGTGAGCATCGCGAACATGAAGAGGTTGAGGTAGAGGAAGAACCGCCGGAACGACGGGTCGTGGGCCATGTAGCCGACCGAGTAGACGTGGATGAGGAAGCCCACGCCGGTGACGACCAGGCACATCACCGCGGAGAGCGGGTCGAGCAGGAAGGCGACGCTGGCGGAGAAGTCGCCCACCCGCATCCACGTGTAGGCGTTCTCGACGATCGTCCGGTCGGCCTCGGGCAGCCCCGCGAGCCGCAGCACGGCCCGCACCGCGAACGCGAACGCGAGCCCCACCGCACCGCAGGCGAGCCACGCCGTGCCGCGCTTGCCGAGCCGGTCGCCGATCAGGAGATTGAGCCCCACCGCCGCGAGCGGCAGGGCGGGAATGATCCACAGGAGGGGGAAGTTCACGCTAACCCTTGAGCAGGTTGATCTCGTCCACGAACACCGACTCGCGGAGCCGGAACAGGTTGACGATGATCGCGAGCCCCACCGCGACCTCGGCCGCGGCCACGGTCATGACGAAGAACACGAACACCTGGCCGTCGAGCGAGTTGAGCTGCCGGGCGAACGCCACGAACGCCAGGTTCCCGGAGTTCAGCATGAGCTCGACCGACATGAAGATGACGATCGCGTTGCGGCGCACCAGCACGCCGATCACGCCGATGGTGAACACCACGGCGCTCAGGAGCAGGGACCAGCTTGCCGGGATCACGGCCGAGCGCTCCCGGCCACCGAGGCCTGCTCCTCGGGCTCGCCGGCGGCGGCCGGGGCGAGCCCGGGCTCGGCGACCGCCTCCTCCGCGTGGGTCCGAGGCGGCCTGCCGCCGGGGCCCCTCGCTCCCGCCCGGGTCCCCATGCTCTCCCGCCGCGCCCTCTCCTGGCCCCGGGTGATCACGATCGCGCCGACCATCGCCACGAGCAGCACCATCGAGGTGACCTCGAAGGGAAAGAGGTAGCGCGAGTAGAGGATCTGCCCCAGCGCCTGCGTGTTCCCGACCGGCGGGCGGGAAGGCCCCGGCGTGACCGGCCCGAGCCCCCAGCGCCGCCCGAACATCACCGCCCCCTCCGCCAGCAGCACGGCGCCCACGATCCAGCCCAGCCCCCGGCGCACCGCGATCTGGATCCCGGTCTCCACGTCGCGCCCGAGGTTCAGGTACATGATCACGAACAGGAACAGCACCATGATCGCGCCCGCGTACACGATGACCTGCACCATGCCAATGAACTCGGCCTGGAGCGTGAGGTAGATGCCGGCCAGCGAGCAGAACGCGAGGACCAGGAAGAGGGCGCTGGTCACCGGGTTCTTGTGCAGGATCACCATCAGGCTCGAGACCACGAGCACCGCGGCGAGCCCGGCGAACAGGATCGTCATCGCGGCAGGCTCCAGAAATAGAGGAAGAGCCCGGTCACCACCACGTTGGCCAGGGAG
>VBOT01000143.1:9466-18708 GCA_005893225.1 Candidatus Eiseniibacteriota bacterium | reverse complement strand
CTGCCTCGGGCTCCTGCACCTCATGCTGAGGCGCGACGCCACGCGCGCGGGCGTGGCATTCACCGGCATGGGCCTGGGCCTCCAGATCCTCGAGCACGCCGCCCGCCACGTTCAGGTCCTCGACCCGGATCGCGGCAACGCCGCGATCCTGCTCGCCACCGCGCTCGCCGTCGCCGCCACGGCACGCCTCGGGCGCGTGCGGCTGCTGGATGCCGGAAGCTCGCGCGTGAGCGACGCCCACGACCTCCATGATTGACTCCCGGGTGCAGAGGGTGGCCGTGGGCCCCCTGACCGGTGCTCCGGCGAGTGCCCGGACCGCACGGCCCGGGGCGCGGGTCGCCGGGGCCGTGCTGTGCACCGTCGGGCTCGCACTCCTCTGCCTCCGCTCGCAGCTCGCGGCGGCGGTCGGCCTCGAGGCGGTGGCGATGGCGTTCTGGGTCTGGGCCAGGGCGGCCGAGGATGCCGAGGCGCAGGCGCCTCGCTGGGCGTGGCTCCGGCGGCCGGCCGCGGCCCTGTGGCTCGCGGTCGCGATCCATGCCGTCTGGCCCTGGCTTTCCCACGGCCGGGGACCGGTCCGGGACGGAATGCTCGCGCCGCTCCGGTGGCTCGAGGCGGGGGCGGTCGTGTGGGCCGGACTCGAGCTCCTCGCGGGGCTGCCGCTCGCGCGGCCCTATTCGGACCTTCCGGGCCCGCTGCTCGCCATGCGTCCCTGGCTTCCCGTGATGCTCCCCGCGGCCGGATTCATGGTGCTGTGGCGGCAGTCCCCGCACTGGCTCGGCATCTCGCCAGTGCGTCACACGGCCACCGTCCTGCTCCTCGTCACGGCGGTGCTGGGCGCGTTGCGCGCGTTCGCGCGCCGCCAGTGGATCGCGAGCCTGCGCTGGCTCGCGATCTCGGACAGCGCGCTGGCCGGGGTCCTGGTGGCGACCGGGGTCGTCCCGGAGCGCTCGAGCCTCCTGCTCTGGCTCGGGGCGTGCGGCGGCCACGCCCTGCTCCTGATGGGCGAGCTGCGCGGGGCTTCTCCCAGGCGCGGGCCCTTCATCACGCGCCTCTGGCGCGCGGCGAGCTGGACGACGCTCGCGGCGCTCTCGTGGCCCATGATGATCGCGCTCATTTCCGGGAAGCGGGGAGTGGCCTGGGCCGTTTCCTTCGCGATCGGCGCTCTGCCGGTTTGCCTCAACGCATGGGTCACCGTGGGCCGCATGGTCGCCGCCCCCGAGCGGCGGAAGATGGTGAGGGCAGGCGCCGCGCTCAAGCTCACGCGGCTCGCACCGCTGGCCGTGCTCGCAACGGGTCCGGTGGCGCTGCTGGTTGCCTGGTGGGGAGGGTTCGAGCCGCCCTGGAGAGACTCGGCGGCCGCCCTGGCCCCTGCGGTTCTCGGAGGCATGGCGGCGCTCGTGGCCCGCCAGACCCAGGCCCGGCCGGTGTGGCGGGCGTTGCGGGGAATGGGTCGCGGGATGCCCGCCTTCGCGGGCGCGGCGTTCCAGGCGGTGATCGGGATCGAGCGGCGGCTGGTCGCGCTGGTGGATGGATTGGTCCGCGCCGTCGCCTCGCCGCTCCACGACCTCCACACCGGCGACGCCCAGGAATACCTGCTGTTTGTGGTGGGCCTCGGCGTGCTCGCGCTCGTCCTTCCGCTGCTCCAATGAGCCCGCTGATCGTCGTCTCGATCCTTCCAGCGGTGCACGGCCCGCTCTCCGGGCTCGTCAAGGCCTTGGGCGCGATGCTCCCCGCGCTTCACGGCCCGGTCATTCCGGCGCTCGCCTGCCTGGCCGCCGCGGCCCTGCTCCTCTTGCTCGAGGCGCGGGAGGGAGCCGGAGCCATGGAGGTCGCATCGCTGCTCGTGCTGCTTCCGCTGGCTGGCGTGGTGGCGACCGCGCCGCACGTGGAGGCCGCATGGCCGGCGCTCGCGGTGGCCCTGGTCGTGGCCGTGCTCGCGCGTCATCGCGAGGACCTGCTCCACAGCGAGTGCGGGATCAAGCTCCTCTGGGTCATGGGTGCCGCCCTGGCGCTGTCGTGGGGCGGGCTCGAGCTGCTCGCGATCTCGACCGGGACGCGGGCGCTCGCCGAGCAGTGGGCGGTTCTGAGACTCGACCTGGAGTCCAGCATCGGGTGGAGCACCGCGCTCTCGCTCTCGCTGCTGGTGGGGGTTGTCATGCTCGGCGGGGCGCCGTTCCACTTCTGGCCCGCCGATCTGTTCCAGGGCGCGCGCCCCTGGCTGGCCCCTCTCGCGGTCGCGGGGATCCAGGTGTGTGGCGCGGGCTGGCTGCTGTCTCGCGTCGATGGGATCGAGCAGTTCCCGACCGGCCAGCGGATCGTGTACTCGCTTCTGGGCACCGCCGCGTGGGTCGCGCTGGTCGCCGGGGGCGTGACGCTGATGGTCCAGCGCCGGCCCGAGCGGCGCGTCGGCACCCTGGCGAGCTTGAACGGCGCGCTGATGCTCGCCTCCTTGGCGGCGCCTCACCGGGGCGCGATGGGGGCGGGCGCTCGTGACATTCCCCTGGCCCTCTGGGCAGGGCACCTGGCCCTGGCGCTCGCCGGGGCGGCGACCCTGTCGCGCTTCGCCGCGGTTTCCGCGGGATCTCCTTCGGCGGGCCCGGTCCTGTTCCGGCGCCACCCCTGGAGTGGGATCCTGGGCCTCTATGCCTTCTTCTCGCTGGCCGCCGTCCCCGGAACACCCGGCGCTCGGCTGTGGCTCGGCGTGGCGCGCGACCTCGTGTCCGCGGGAAGGGTCGGGCTGCTCCTGGCGCTCGCCGTGGCATGGCTCGCGGCGTTCGGGGCCGCGATCCGGCAGCTTCGCGAGGCGTTCGGCGTCGTGACCCCGGCCGCGCCTCCCGGCCGGCCCGTGGCATGGCAGCCGCGCGCGGCGATGTGGCTGACGGGCGCGGTGCTGGTATGGATGGCGCTGTCGGGGATCGCGGGCACGTCCCAGTGAGCCAAGAAGGTGTGGTGAGCGCGCTCAGCTGCGCTCGCCTTCGGAAGGCGCTACAAGTCGCCGAGGTTCTTCTCCGTGATGAGCTTCCAGAGCGCCGGCGGCCTGCCCCCGCTGACCTCGATCAGGTAGAGTTCGTCGTTGGCCTGGCTGATGTTCGAGGCCTGCCCGGCGGTCAGGCCAAGGAGGGCGCGGAGGACCATCTGGTTCGTGCCCCCGTGGGCCACGATGAGGATCGTGCCCACCCGGTGACGCCGGCGGATCTCCTCGACCGTGGCGCGCACGCGCTCGTAGAAGTGCTCGAGCGTCTCGCCGCCGTCCAGCGCATCGCCGGGGTCGCGGACGCGCCGGTTGAACTCCGCGACCGTCGCGGAATCACTCGCGGGTCCGCCCACGACCACGCCTTCGTACTTCCCGAGCCGGCGCTCGTTCAGTCCCGGCAGGCTGTCGATCGGAACCGCGCGGTGGACGATCTCCGCCGTCTCGCGGCTGCGGGCGAGCGCGCTCGAGTAGACCGCGTCGAACCGGATGCCCTCGAGTCGCTCGGCGAGGCTCATCGCCTGCTCCCGGCCGGTGGCGTTGATATGGGTGTCGATCCAGCCCTGGAGCCGATACTCCGCGTTCCGGTCGGTCTGCCCATGGCGCGCGAGATAGATCCGGAGCTCCCCGGCCGCGGGTCCGGGCGGCCGATGCGCGCAGCCGGACGCGAGAGCCAGGGCGAGCAGGAGGAGACGGCGCAGGCCGGGGAGCATGAGCCGGGCGTGGTTTCCCTACATCCCCCGGCGCACGGCGAAGCTGTCCGGCGCCGCCTTGAACGCGGCGAAGGTCGAATCGCCCGAGAAGTAGTACACGCGGCCATGGTACTGGAACCGCGGCGAGCGCGCGCCAGGATCGAAGCGCGCCAGGGTCACCGGGTCGGTCAGCCGCCGGCAGTATCGCCGCGGATCCTTGAGGAAGCGATCGCGCTCCGCCCGGCCGGAGAAGTAGAAGAGGTCGTGACCGATGAACACGCGCAAGGTCGAATCGATCGGGGCCGTGCGTCCCCTGCGCATCAGGGACGGCACTTCGATGCCCTGGGCCTTGAGGTACGACTCCGGACCTTTCACGAAGGTCCCGGGGCAGGGGCCTCAGCAGAACCCGATCGGCACTCCATTGACGTAGACCGGCCGGACCTTCGGGTTGAGCTTGCTCCCGCTCACGATGCACCGGTGGTTGACCGAGACCAGCGAGTCCGCGAACTTGAGGCGCGGATGGAGCGAATCGGGGCCCGCCACGTAGTGCTGGGCATGGGCCGGGACGGTGCAGGTGAGCAGCCCCAGGGGGAGCATCGCGAGAACCCGGCGCATGTTTCTAGTGCAGCGAGAACCGGACTGGGACCGCCACCCAGACGGCCACCGGCCGACCTTTCGAGCGAGCCGGCTGGAAGCGCCACTGGCGAACGCAAGCCACCGCTGCCTCGTCGAGCTCCGGCACCGACTTCACGACCCAGGTGTCTCCGACCGACCCGTCTTCGAGCACCAGGCACTGCACCATCACCGTGCCCTCGATCCCTGCGCGTCGTGCCTCGTCGGGATAGGCGCGTGGGACCTTGGTGATCGCCTCGGGCAACTCGTCGACATAGACGTATTCTCCAAACTTGGGGCGCTCGGACGAATTCGGGGGCGCCACGACGATGTTTCGGTTCTGCCCGTCGGGGTTCGCATATGCCGGCTCCCGCGAGGCCTCGATCCGGTGCCAGGTCTCGTTGGAGGTGTCGGCCATCGCGGCGGCGTTGGTCGTCCGCACGCGCGGCTCGTGGAGGTTGCTCCAGTCGATGACGTGCAGACCCATGGCACCGTTCAGTTTCGGATCCCTGCCTCGGTAGCGGAACACTCCCCGATAGATCGAGCCCTCCAGGATGCCCACGCCCTCCCAGCCCTCCGGCGAGACGACGTGATAGATGTCGCCGAGCAGCCTCTCGATCTTCTTGCTCCCGCTCACGATGCACCGGTGGTTGACCGAGACCAGCGAGTCCGCGAACTTGAGGCGCGGATGGAGCGAATCGGGTCCCGCCACGTAGTGCTGGGCGCGAGCCGGGACGGCGCAGGCGAGCGACCCGAGGAGAAGCAGGGCGAGAGCCTGGCGCACGTTCTTAGTGCAGCGAGAACCGAACCGGCGATCGCATGATCGGAAGACCTCCCGTGACGGCGAACTCTAGGGCCCCATTTGTGCAGAGTCCAGCCTCACCGAAACAGCAACTGGGCGCGGATGTCCTCCCCCGACACCAGTGTCACCCAGTACATCGGAGCGGTCGCAGGGCGGCCGGCCTGATCGAGACCGTTCCAGACCACGGCATTGAACCCGGCGGGAATCTCTCGGGCGCGGAGCCCCCGGACCGTATGGCCGGCCAGGTCGAGGATGTTGATCTCCACGAATTCCGTGTCGGGCAGGTCGAAGTATATGGTGGCGGATTCCCCGATCGGATTCGGCACCGGGTAGAGGTCGCCTTGCGAGACGAGCCGCAGCGTGTCGGCCGCGGCGATGTCGGAGGCCGAGATCGTCAGGGGCTCGGTCTCGTCGCCGATGTTGCCGATCACGTGGGTGCGGGCCACGTACCCACCGGGGCCGAGCCCCGCAAAGCCGAATACGCCATCGACGGTGGTCGTCTGGGCGACGACACGGTCGCCGTAGACCAGCTCGACCGGGACTCCGCTGGCGTTTCCCACCACCTTCGTGCCGGCAAATCGGCCGTCGCCGTCGACGAGGTATCCGGTCAGGCGGAGATGGCCTGAAATGGAATGAAGTCGCGGAGCCGATGGCTCGTCGCGCGAGCAAGCGGGGACCGCCAAGGCGCCCAGCGCCACGACCCAGCAAGGAATCCATCGAAGCTTCATGCGCGCCCCCAGGCTGCACCGTCCATCCTACCGCATGGCGGCGGAGCCCAAGCATCGCCTACTTTGTACAAGCCATGGAATTCTCCCTTCGGCCCATCCGTCCCTCGGACATCGAGTCCATTCACGGACTTCAGCGACGGGTCGAAGAGCGAGACCGGATCCCCATCGCCACGCCTCGCGAGGAGATCGAGGACTGGCTCCACGAGCCTCACTTCGACCTGGCCCGGGACTCCCGCCTGGCCGAATCCGGCGGAAAAGTGGTGGCGTGGGGCCGCATCTGGCATCAGCCGAGCGAGGTCCGCGAGCAACAGGCGTACCTGCATGGCGCGGTCGATCCCGCCCTCCGGGGAATGGGAATCGGCTCCGGACTCCTGAGCTGGCAGATCGAGCGGGCGGGCGAGATCCTGCGAGATGGGCCTCCCCCTCTGCCGAGATTCATTCGAGTCCACGCCTACGACCACGAATACGCGGCCCACAGGCTCTACGAACGGCACGGATTGATTCCGATTCGATACAGCGAAGTGTTGCTGAGGGATCTCGAGGCCCTTCCGGCGGTGACTCCGGTCGTCGGGATCGAGATCGTCGGCTGGCAACCGTCGCTCACCGAGCAGGCGCGACGGGCTCGGAACCATGCCTTCGCCGACCATTGGGGCAGCGTTCCTCGCGACAAGCTTGCTTGGGACCACGTGCTCGCTGCCTTCGGCACCCGCCTGGACTTGTCGTACGTGGCTCTCGAGGGCGATCGCGTGGTCGGCATCTGCCGCAACGGGCATTTCCCTGGCGACGAGGCCATCAACGGCCGCCGCGACGGGTGGATCGTGCAAGCGGGCGTGATCCGATCGCATCGAAAGCGAGGTATTGCCTCGGCGCTCATCACCAGGTCGCTCGCGGCATTCAAGGCTGCGGGGTTCACTCATTCCGCCCTGGGAGTCGACAGCGAGAACCCGACCGGCGCTTACCAGCTCTACGAGCGGCTGGGATACCGTTCGATCCACCGATCCGTGGTGCGCCAGATGACCGTTTGAGGGTCTTTCGACCGGGTCGCTGCCGCCTGGGACCGTTCATCGCGGTCTGAGGTAGACTGCCGGGCTGCATGACCACCCCTCACATCGCTGCGGCGCGCGGAGATTTCGCCGGCGTGGCGCTCATGCCGGGCGATCCGCGGCGTGCCGAGTACATCGCGACCCGTTTCCTCGCCGACGCCCGCCGCGTGAGCGAGGTCCGCAACATGTACGGCTACACCGGGCTCTTCCGGGGCCGGCGGGTCTCGGTGATGGCGCACGGCATCGGGATTCCTTCCTGCTCGATCTACGCCACGGAGCTGATCCGCGAATTCGGGGTCACGACGTTGATCCGTGTGGGGAGCTGCGGAGCGCTTCCGGCGGACGTCAAGCTCGGCGACGTGATCCTGGCTCAGGGCGCATCGACCGACTCCAGGGTCAACCGGCTGCGGTTCCTGGACCACGACTTCGCGGCCATCTCCGACTACGAGCTACTCGCCTGCGCGGCCGGCGTGGCGCGCGAGCGCGGGATCGCGGTGCGGGTGGGCAATGTCTTCTCGTCGGATTTTTTCTATTCGCCGCAGCCGCAGATCTTCGACGTGCTGGAGAGCATGCGGATCCTGGCCGTGGAGATGGAGATCGCGGGACTCTACGGAGTGGCCGCGGAGCACGGCGCGCGCTCTCTCGGTATCCTCACCGTGTCCGATCACCTGCGGAGGAACGAGCACCTGTCGACCACCGAGCGGGAGAGCGGCTTCGAGGCGATGATCGAGATCGCGCTGGAGACCGCGTTTCGATCGGAGGCGGCGCTCGGTGATCACGGTGGCGAGGGTGCCACGTAGTGGTGGCGGGGTGGCGGATGGAACTCGGCGAGGGTTCGCTGGCGCCGCCGCGCTGATCCGCCCGAGCAGAACTCTCGTACATCAGCGGCCGCCTGGATTTCAGGTTCCAGGCGGCCGCAGTGTCACCGGGTGCCTACGGGAGCAACGCGATGCGTGTCGACGTGGAGCGGTCGCGAGACCTGGCCCGCACGAGATACATGCCCGGAGGCGCGGTCCGCCCGGCCCGGTCGGTGCCCCACCACTGGAGCGAGTGACTGCCGCCGGGCATCCACGCGTTTGCCACATTTGCGACACGACGCCCGTCGGCGGCGAAGACCTCGACGCTCACCACTCCGTCGCGGTCCAACTGGAGGCTGAAGAAGGTGCGCCCATGGGACGGGTTGCTCATGGGGAAGATCTGGAACCGGCCGGGGAGCTTCTCTCCCGGGACCGCCGTAGTGCCGGCGACCTCGATTTCGACCGATCCCACGTTGAGGCTGGGCTGACCGCACTTCTGATCCGTGACGGTGACCGTGGCAAAGAACGGGGCCGAACCGCTGGGCTGCGTGTACGTGTGGGTAATGATCGGGCTCGCCTGGGTCACCGGGTTGGAGCCGTCGGCGAAGGTGAAGGTGTAAGAGGCCACGCCGTCCCCGGCGTCGGAGTCGAACGAGCCCGACGCGTCGAAGGTCACTTGCAGCGGCACGTTGCCCGACGTGGGGGACGCCGCGAGGCTCGCGACCGGCGGCTGATCGACGAAGCAGAAGCAGGCCTCGTTGCCGACCAGCGTGTAGGTCGAGTTGTCGGTGATGTCGGCGGCGTTGTTCTGGGACTTCTGCCCGGCGTCCGGCCGGCCGTAGAAGGTCCGCACGTTGAGCGCGTTCAAGACATCGCCCGCGCCCAGCGGCGTCCCGTCCGCCTTGCTGTCGGCGAGCTTGATCGTCAGCACGCCGGTCGCGGGATCGAAGCTGCCAAAGTCCGCCGGGCCGAGCGGCGTCGGCGTGTTGGCGTTGGGCGGCGGGACCCCGCCGATCGGAAGCGGCGGACCGAAGTCACCATAAACGTAGCTCAGCGTGCCGATCGCGTCGGACTTCATCGCCACGAACCGACGGTCGCTTTGATCGGCCGCGATCGTCTTCCGGTTCCAGATGATGTACCACTGGCAGTCAGGCGCCAGCGTGCCGCCGGGTCTCAGCTGCAGTGTGAACGTGAGCTGGTGGGCGCCCCCCTCGTAGGGCTCGGCCACGGTGAGCTCCCGGATGTTGACGCTTGGATCCGGCGGGACGTTCTGCCCGCCGTCGAGATCGCTTCCATTGGCACCCACGTCGCTGACGCCCTCGACGCCGGGAACCACGCACGCGTTCGGTGTCGGGATCTCGGGCTGGAAATCGTCGCAGTAGGGTCCTTCGCCCATCGCGTTCACTGCCGTGAGCCGATAGTGGTTCACGTCGGTCGGGTCGACGGGATCGTTGTACTGCGCGCCCGTCAGGTTCGCGAGCAGCGTGAACGGTCCGCCGTTGACGCTGCGATACAGGTTGTAGGAGAGGATGTCCGAGCCACCGTTGTCGGGCGCGATCCACTTGAGGTGCACGGTGCCGTTGAGCAGGATTCCACT
>VBOT01000143.1:0-9374 GCA_005893225.1 Candidatus Eiseniibacteriota bacterium | reverse complement strand
CCGAGGATGCAGCCGTCGTCCCATCCCACGAGCACGCGGCCTTCCTTGTCGATCGTGGCGTCGAAGAAGTCGAGCATGTTGCGGCACGTGCCCGAGGTGCAGATGCCGCCGCGCTGGATCGGGTCGTTCGGCGTGACGTTCTGCGTGGTCCACGTGGCGCCACCGTCGTAGGTGGTGGCGATGTAGAGGTACCAGACGCCGGGGAAGGTGGGGCTGGTGTAGGCGCCGCTCGTCGTGGTGCCGTAGAAGGCGAACGCGGCGCGACCGGTCGTTAGCCCGCCATCGCCCGCGACCACGGCAGGAAAGGCGCAGGTGACGACTCCGACGGGAGCTCCCACGTCCGTCATGCGCTGCCAGGTCAGCCCCTGGTTCTGCGAGACGGCGATGCGCGCCTGCCCATCCAGGCCTTGCCAGCCCAGATAGACACTGCCGTCGCTCGCCACCCCCACCGACGCGTCGTATCCCACGAGGCCGGCTCCGCCCGTAGAGCCGGGGACCGAACGCACGCTCCAGGTGAGGCCATTGTCCGTGGAGACGACGACCGAGGCCTTGCCTCCACAATTCTTGTTGGGCACGTAGACGGTTCCGTCCGGAGCGACCTTGATGTGGCCGTGGAGACCGTTGCACTCCGTTGTCCACATCGTGACGGACGGTCCGAACGTGATCCCACCGTCGAGGCTCAGCGCGGCGACGGCGGGACCGGGGCTCAGGCCGCACTGCGAGGCGTAGTAGACGGCGTCCGGATACGCGGGCGCGGGAGGCGAGATCAGGGGAAGGTGCAAGGGGCCGCCGCCGACCGTCTCGTGATCGATGCACGAGGGCTGTCCGGATCCCTGGCTCGGGATGAAGGTGTCGCCGTCGTTATCGGTGATGTCGGTCGTGCTGCCGAGCGGCGTGAGCCCTTCTTCCTGAGTCACAAAGGTGCGACCGGTGGCGTGATCGGTGAACAGGATCGGGTCGCCGTAGACGCGCGTGGTGTTGGCGGTCAGCACCTGATGGCGGTCCCATGTGGCCTTGGCCGGCGACTGACAGTCATTGAATGTCACCTCGACCATGTAGGACAGAAAGCCGCCGAAGTAGTTCGCGGCGCCACCATTTGGAATTGGACCCTTGCTGTTGCTGAAGACCTGTTCGCTGGTCCAGTTGCTGCCGATCGAGGGCTCGCCCGCATTGTCTGCGGTTCCGGGAGGCGACGCGTAGTTGAAGAAGCGAGGCGCGCCCGGAACGGTCGCGCTGACCGCGGTTCCTCGCGCCGCTTCGGTGTGCCTCGGGCTCGAGAGCTCCGCGGCCTTGGCCACGATCGCGGAACCGATTGCGCCGGCCGCGACGCATGAGACTGCCAGGATGGCGGCTCTCAGACGTCGACTGGGTCGAGGACTTCGGAGTTCATTCGAATCCTGGAACATAGGTTCCTCCGTCTGGTAGCGGACAGCGGCATTCCGGCAGCCCTACGGAGGGAATGTTCACGGAGCCCGGTTGACCAGGAGTTGACTCGGAGGGTCATCAGCGCTGCGAAGAATGACTAAGCACTTCAGCGGGAACGGGTTATCGGTTCGTGCTCCGGGCAGAAATCCTGGCGGCGCTCCGCGCTGGCCGGTCACGATCGGGCGCAGACCTGGCACCCCAGCCGGCGCTAGCGGCCGGCGTTCTCTGCGAGTGCGCGGCGCGATTCGGCCAATAGATCCCTGAGCAACGGATCCGGCGGGGGCGGGTCGGAAGGAATCCGTGCGAGGAGCCGGCGCGCCCGGGCCGGGTCACCACGACGAACGGATAGGAAGCACTCGAAGATGTCGGCGGTGACGGGATCGAGCCCAGCGCTTCGCGCATCGTCGAGTGCTTGCGCGGCGGCGTCCAATCGCCCGGCCTGAACCCGAAGCCGAATGAGTCCGACCCACGCGATGGAGAGATCCGGGGAGGCGTGAAGCGCCTCGAGGAACAGCCGCTCGGCGTTCGCCAGATCGCCGCGCCCCGCCGTGGACCACGCCTCGTCGAGAAGCAGCCGCCCGCGCCCGCCCGGAACCGATTGCAGTCGCCGTCGGGCGCGGTTTGCCTCAGCGGTCCGCCCGACGAGCTCGTAGGCCAGGCACAGACGGCCGAGACTCTCGACGTCGTTCGGATCGAGTGCGACCGCGCGCTCCCAATGGGTGATGGCGTCAGCGTGGCGCCCGAGCCCCTCGAGCGCGATGCCGTAACGGAACTGGAAAGCCGCGAGATCGACGCGCGCGCTGGTCGATAGTGCCTGCACCCGCGCTTCACCGAGCTCGGACTCGGCGCGCGCGAACCCGGCCGCGGCTTCCGCGTATGCGCCGCGCTCGAGCCATCGTATCGCGCGGTCGGATTCTGCGACCCACTCGCCCGAGCGGGCGCCCCGCGATCCGATCGGAACCAGCACGACGCCGGCCGCGAGCCCGACGGAGAGGGCGGCGCGTGCCCGCGCCGCCCTCTCGGCACCGCGTGCGGCTCGCGTGATCTCGGCAATCGCGACGCCGGCGAGCACCGCCAGCGCCGGCAAGAGGTGATGGCGGTAGCGATCGGTGACGAAGAACGGCACCAGGGCCAGCGTGATCAGACCCGCGTAGCCGACCAGCCAGCGTTCGGCGGCGCCGTGCCGCGCCGCCCATGCCGCCCCCGACAGCCCGAGGATCGCCAAGCATCCAAACGTCCCCACCACCGGAAGCCCCAGAGGCCCGGCGGCGCGCGCCAACGACTTCCGGCTCTCGATCTGAGGAAGCTCTCGCCACGTCCACGCGAGCAGCAGCTTCCGGCCGGCGAGTGCCAGTGCGCGCGCCGGTGCCGATCGAACGAACCCCGCCGCCATCTGCGCCCAGCGGGCCGAGCTTTCCGCCGGGCTCAGGCCGCGCCCCTGACTCGCCAGCAGGAAGGCGCGCCCATCGAGAGCACCGCCGGTAACGGGTGAGCTTCCCTCGAGCGGCACCGGGGTCGAGCCCCGGGTGACCTCGACCCAGGCGCCATCCGCGTCGGGGTTGTTGCCGACGTAGAGGTTGAAACCCAGGTTGTAGGTGAACGGGATCGGCTCGCGCCCAGCGTGGTAGTTGGCGACCGCCGAGGGGAGGCAGACAACCGTGAACGTCGTCAAAGCGAGCGCCGCGGCCCGGAGGCGCCGAGCGCTCTCCGCGTGGCGCGTTCCGGCAAGCGGTATCACGAGTGCGAGCAGCAGCGCGTTGCTCGCCCGCCCCTGGGCGAGCACGCCGACCAGCAGTCCGTAGACCGCGAAGGGGCCCGACCCGGTCCGCGACCAGTCGGTTCGCAACCACGAACCAGACCAGCAAGCTGTCGAGGAAGAACATCAGCGACTCGGGAAGCACAAGGCCGTCGAAGAAGGTTGTGGATTCGTGGAGCGCGAGCACGACGCCGACCGCAACCGCCGGCCAGCGGCCCGCGAGCCGCGCGGTGGCGTCGGCGAGAAACACCACGGCAGCCGCGCCGATCAACGCCTGAATCGCGAGGACCTGCGGAGTGCCACCGGCGCCCAGCGCGCGCCAGCCGGCGAGCACGTACGGATAGAGCGGTGCCAGGTAGAAGGGTGCCGGGGGCCAGAGCCCATGATGCAGGACGAACTCCGACCAGCTCCAGTAGATCCTGGCGTCCGCATTGAGGCTGCCCGCGAACGGCGTGTGTCTGAGCCGGGCCAGGTAGGCCAGACGCCAGGCGGCCGCGAGACCCAAGAGCAGGAGTCGCGCGAAGCTCCAGGCGGATGGGCCGGCGAGCCGGCGCACGACGGCCGGCGCATGCACAACAGGCGCGACGCGGGCGTGACCGTCGCGTGCGGGGGGGCGTCGACGGTCCGTGCGCCTCGTCATGGCGTCCTCACTGTAGCCGTGGCTTCGGAGCCGGCGCCATGCGCCCAGAATGGAAGGCCCAATCCAGAGGGGGCGCGCAAAGTGGGCGGCCTCGAAGTCTGGACGTTCGAGCGGCGCCGCACCGGACATTTCTCCGGCTCCGAGCGCCGCGGTAGACTGCGCGGCTGATCGTATGCCGCCCACCATGGACCCCTGGCGAGATGTCCCCGTCTTCGGCGTGCGGCGCGCGGCGACGCAGCCCACGCCGCGACCGAGCGCGTACGCCCTGATCGCGGATGGGAGCGGCCGGATCGCCGCCGTGCGCACCGGCGCGGGCGTCTTCCTGCCGGGCGGGGGGATCGAACCCGGCGAAACGCCGGAAGTGGCCGCCGCGCGCGAGACGCTCGAGGAATGCGGCCTGGTCGTGCGGTGGGGTTCCTGGTCGGCGCGTGCCGTGCAGTTCGTGGACTCCAAGGAGGAGCGGACCTACTTCGAGAAGCTCTGCACTTTCGTGGACGTCGTGATCGTGTCGGGGAATGGGGCGGGAGGCGCGACCGACCACGAGCTGCTATGGCTGCCGCCCGAGACGGCGTCGGAGATGATGTCCCACGAGAGCCACGCCTGGGCGATCGCGGTGTGGAGCCGCCAATGAACCCACGTGTCGTCGTCCTGGGCGCCGGTTTCGGCGGCCTCGAGCTCGCCACGATCCTGTCCGACTCGCTCCGCGATCGGACCGATCTGACCCTGATCGACAAGAGCGAGACGTTCGTCTTCGGTTACTCCAAGCTCGACGTGATGTTCGGCCGCGCGACGCCCGAAGCGGTGCGCCTGCCCTACCGGAAGATCGTGAAGCCCGGGGTGCGGTTCCGCCGCGAGGTGATCACGGCGATTGACCCGGTCGCGCGGCGCGTCACGACCGAAGCCGGGGCCTACGATGCCGACGTGCTGGTGGTGGCGCTCGGGGCGGACTACGACCTGAACGCCACCCCGGGGCTCGTCGAGGGTGGCAACGAGTTCTACTCCCTCGCGGGCGCCGAGCGCCTGCGCGAGGTGATTCCGGCTTTCGACCGGGGCCATGCGATCGTCGGTGTGGCCTCGGCGCCGTTCAAGTGCCCGCCGGCGCCGAGCGAAGCCGCGCTCCTGCTGCACGATCGTCTCGTCGCGCGCGGCGTGCGCGATGCGTGCGAGATCAGTCTGGTGATGCCGTTCGGCGTCCCGATCCCCCCTTCGCCCGACACCTCCCGGGCCTTGCTGGCGGCCTTCGCCGAGCGTGGCATCCGCTACGTGCCCGATCGGGTGGTTCGCGCGCTCGATCCGTCGCGGCGCGTCGCGGTCCTCGGCGACGGGAGCGAGATGCCCTACGACCTGTTCCTCGGAATTCCCAAGCACTGCGTCCCGAAGGTGGTGGCGGCGAGCGGCATGACCGAGGGCGGCTGGATCCCCGTGGACAAGAAGACCCTCGCGACGCGCTTCCCGGGCGTATATGCGGTCGGGGACGTGACGAGCGTGGGGACGCCCAAGGCCGGCGTCTTCTCCGAGGGCGCCGCTCGTGTCGTCGCCGCATCCATCCTTGCGGAGCTACAGGGCGGCGAGCGTCCGGCGCCTTACGCGGGGGCCGGCGCCTGCTACGTGGAGTTCGGAGCCGGCCGCGTGGGACGAGTGGACGTGGACTTTCTTTCGGGCCTCAAGCCCACCGGAAGCTTCACCGAGCCCTCCGCCGCCCTCGCGCGCGAGAAGCACCACTTCGGCTCCAGCCGGCGCGCCCGCTGGTTCGGCCTGTAGCCGCGGAGAAACACGAGGTTGACAGTGCGACCGCCGCGGGGCTTCATCGTTCCTCATGGGCAGTTGGGCCGCGCCTCGTCCTTACATCGCCCTCGAGTTCTCCGCCGGGGGTGGCAAGCTGCGCGTGCGCGTGCTCGAGCGGCCGGGCCTCTGGCTCGAAAAGCCCGAGCTCGACCGGCTGGTGGAGGAAGTGCGCACCGTCGTCCGCTCGCTCCGCGTCGGCGACCTGTCCTACGGAATCCTGACCGGTGAGAAGCGCCATCTCGACCGTCTGATCCTGACGCTGATCGAGGATCGGAAGACCGGTGCGCCGGTGGCGTTCAACGCGATGTTCGCGCTCGACTGCACGCTGCGTGGGTCGCCGGTCGACGTCATCCATCTCGGGCTCACCGCGGTCGATCCCCGGTTTCGCAGCCGCGGCGTGGCATGGATCCTGACCGGCTTCACGACCTTCCTGCTCTTCGTCAAGAACGGCCTCCGCCCCTACTGGATCAGCAACGTCTCGCAGGTTCCGGCGGCGATCGGCATGGTCGCCGAAGCGGCGGCCAACGTCTATCCGTCGCCCGATCCCGCGGCGCGCCGCAGCTTCGACCACGTCGTCCTGGCGCGCGAGATCATGGGGCGCCATCGCGACGCGTTCGGCGTCGGCGAAGACGCGGTCTTCGACACCGAGCGCTTCGTGATCCTCAACGCCTACACGGGCGGGAGCGATCACCTGAAGAAGCGCTGGGAGGACGCGCCGCGCCATCGCGACGAGCGCTTCAACGAGCTTTGCCGCAAGGCGCTCGACTACGAGCGCGGCGACGACTTCCTCCAGCTCGGGCAGGTGAACCTCTTCACGCTGTGGCGCTACCTCGCGCACTCGCTGCCGCGGGAGGCCTGGGCGGTGGCGCTATCACGTTTCGCGTTCGTGCTCGCCAACACGCTGGTGCTACCGGTGCTGAGGTGGCTGACGCCCGCGGTGCCGATGGGCGACCTCCGGCCGGCGAAGAGGCGGGGATGAGACCGTTCGACTACGCCGAGATGACGCGCCGCAACATCGGCTTCGTCACCGAGGCGGAGCAGGAACGCCTGCGCCGGGCGCGCGTGTTCGTCTGCGGCGCCGGCGGCATGGGCGGCGCATGCCTGCAGTCGCTGGCGCGCGCCGGCGTCGGCGGCTTCGAGATCGCCGACTTCGACTGTTTCGAGCTGGCGAATCTGAACCGGCAGGTCTTCGCGACGATGGAGACGCTGGGGCGTCCGAAGACCGAGGTCACGGCCGCCCGCCTGCGCGAGATCAATCCGAATGTCGAGGTCGAGATCCACGGCGCGGGCTGGCTCGCGAGCCTCGGCGACATTCTCCAGCGCTGCAAGGTGGTGGTGAACGGCATGGACGACGTCGCCGCCGGGGTCCAACTCTATCGCGCCGCCCGCGACGCCGGGACCACGGTCATCGACGCGTACTCCTCGACGCTGCCGTCGCTGATCGTCGTCGCTCCCGGCGACCCGAGGCCCGAGGAGCGTCTCGGCTTCCCGACCCGCGGCGTCGCGCCTGAGCGTTTCACGCCGGAGATGCTGGCGGCGTGCAAACTCGCCGAGATCGAACACGTGCTGGTGCACTCGTCGACCGCCGACACGCTGGACCTCGCCATCGCCGGCGAGATCATCAGCGGCAAGCGCGCGCGCATCTCGTTCGCGCCGATGGTGATCACCACCGGCAATCTCATGGCGTACGCGGCGGTCGCCGCGATCTCGGGCCGGCCCGCGCCCGCCGATTGCCGCGGCTGGTTTTTGAATCCCCACCGCGGACGCATCGAGCGTCCGCGTTCGGCGCTGGTCGCCGCGCTCCGGCGGCGCATCGTCCGCCGCTTCCTCGCGAGCTTCCGCTGATGCACGGCGACGGACGCGGCGTTCTCGCAGAGGCGCTGGTCTCCTGGCTCTCGCTCTACGGCGTCGCCAGCGCGTTCCAGGTCTACTGGAATCAGACCACGCGCAGCCGGCTCGAGCGCTGCATCATGTTCCTGCTCGAATGCCTCGGCGCGCTGCTCTTCGTGCGCGGCTTCTTCTGGATCAGCGGCATCAAGTTCTTCGGCATCCTGACCTACGTCGTCGCCGCGGTGATCCCGCTCGCCATCCTCCTCTACGTCGAAGCGCTGCTGCGCCGGCATTTTGCGCTGTGGGCCAAGACCTTCGTGCTAGCCGGCACCGCGTTCTTCCTGGCGCTCGCGCTGTGGGGGAACCTGCACGCGCATCCCCTGTGGCTGCCGGTGTTCACGTCGTACATCTTGGCCATGCAGCTCGTCCTGAGCGGGGCGATCGTGTTCCACGACCGCGCGGACTTCGCGCCGATCGAGGGTCGCGCGGTGGCGGCGATCGCGGTGGCGGTGGTGCTGATCGTCCCGTTCGTCGCCACGGATCTCGCCGCCGACCTCGGGCTCCACATGGCGCGCGTGGGCTCGGTCGGGATCCTGATCTTCGTTCACGCCATCGTCGTCGCCTCGGAGCCGCGTAGCAACGCGCCGCGACTGCTGGTCGCGAACCTCGCGGTGATCGCTATCGCGGCGCTGCTCGGCGCCATCCAGTCCTATGTGATCGGCGACGTCCGTCCGGCGACCGTGGCGCGCTCGGCCGCGATGTTCGCCTGCATCATCCTCCTGGTGATGATCCACAGCCGCGTGCACGCGTACGGCCAGATCGCGCGCGGTCCGGGCCTGGTGCGCAGCATCGCCGCCGCCGACACGCGCACCACCGAGAGCTTCCTCCGGGTGCTCGACCGGCTGCCGATGGTGGCCGCGTACCGCCTGCTCCGGGCGCGCGATCTTTCGGCCTACGAGTTCTGGTCTTTCCCCGGCGTGTTTCGCGCCCGCAGCGAGAAGGTGATCACCTGCAACCAGCTCAGGCGATCGCCACGCGCGCGTGCGAGCAACGCGAGCGCCGGATCGGGCGATGCGATCTACCATGCCGAGCAGCTCGAGGACCTGATGGAGCGCGAAGCGATGACGCACGCGGTGCTGATTCAGGAGTCACCGGTGACGCTGCTGCTGGTGCAGATTCCGTCGGCGGGCATGGAGCAGGCGGCGATCGCGCAGCTCGGGCTGGTGCGCACCGTGGCCGAAGCGATCGAGAGGAGCAACTCCCATGCGTGAGTCGTGCGGCGGTGGAGATCCGGATGCTCGAGCTGCGTGAGCGAGACTTCAAGAGCTTCTTCGTTGCCGCCGTTCGTCTCGATTTTCGACGCCGATCTCAGGCGGCTTCTCGACGCGACGCAGAATCCGCTGCTGAAGCATTTCGGCGCGCTGACGTTCTTCACCGCGGTTCGGGACGGGGTCCCGGTGGGGCGCATCACCGCCCACGTCCACACCCTCTCGAATCGGCGCCACGGCTGGAATCGCAGCAGCTTCGGATACTTCGACTGCGCCGACGACGCCGAGGCCGCCACGCTGCTGCTCGGCGCCGCGGAGCGTTGGGGCCGCGATCGCGGCCACGACGAGATCTGGGGCAATTTCAATCTCACCGCCATGGCGCCGGCCGGCGTGGTGACCGACGGCTTCGAGAATCCTCCCTACTCCGATCAGCTCTGGAATCCCCCGCACACTCCGAAGCTGCTCGAGGCGAACGGATACACGCGCGAGTTTCCGATGGCCCAGTTCGAGGTCGAGCCGGCGAAGTTCGACCCTGAGGCCGTGCTGAAGCCCGAGCACCGCGCCCTGCGGACCGACCCTTCGCTCCACTGGGGCCACGTGCGGGTGAAGGGACTCGACCGGCTAATTCCCGAGATCTGCGACGCCTTCAACGATGGCTTCGCCAACAATC
>VBOT01000133.1 GCA_005893225.1 Candidatus Eiseniibacteriota bacterium | reverse complement strand
GTGATCTACGTGCCGAACAAGCTGCTCAACCTGGTGGTGGGCGGGAGTTGACGCGCGCCGCGGCGGCGCGGCGGTACCCCTCGAGCTCGGACCCGATGCGCCCCATGCGGTCCGGATCGCCCCGCGAGCGCGCCAGCGCGTGCGCCCGCTCGGCCGCCGCGATCGCCCCGGGCAGGTCGCCGAGCTTGTCCGAGCACACCGCGTAGTTCTCCCACAGATCGGGGTTGTCGGGCATCGTCCGTGAGAGCTGCCGGTACCGAACTGCTTGTCGATGAGCAGGAGGTAGGCGAGCTCGAGCCGGCTCTCCTGGTCGCCGGGA
Organism: Candidatus Eiseniibacteriota bacterium; assembly: GCA_005893225.1. Classification (GTDB taxonomy): domain Bacteria; phylum Eisenbacteria; class RBG-16-71-46; order RBG-16-71-46; family RBG-16-71-46; genus WS-3. Next base: position 11,592 of record VBOT01000133.1, on the reverse strand, counting down.
CGGCGGCTCAGCGTGTCGCGGTAGGCGGCGATCCCCTCGCTCAGGAAACGGTCGACGAACGCCCGGCTGCCCACGGGTTCGAACTCGAGCCGCGGCATCCGATGCGCGGCGCTCTCGAGTCCCCGGGGCAACAAGCACACCAGGTAATAGCCATCGCCGACCGAGGCGGCGTAGTAGTCGCCGCCTTCGGTGACCGCCCGGCGAACCGCCGCCAGCAGACAGGTCGAGGTCACGTGGCAGAGGCTGTGCACGCCCTCGACGGCCCAGACGTCCACGCCGCGCTCGCGCGCGTAGCCCAGCGTCGCCATCTTGTCGTGCGCCATGACCCGCACCCGCTTCGGCGCCGAATGGGCCACGTGGGCGTCGGTGAGGCCCAGCATGTCGAGAGTGCTGAGCTTCGAGTAATAGGGGATCGCCCCGACGCAGCTCATGGCGAAGTAGGCGTCGCGCGGCAGGATGCCGCGCTCGACCAGCCGTCCCAGCCGCTTCCCCTCCGGGATCACCGTGGCGAGGAACATCCGGTGCTCCTCCTGGCGCACCCCGACGAAGAACTTGGTCATGTGGCGCACCAGGTCGCGATGCCAGGAGGCGAGCACGCGCAGGACGGGGAGGCGGAGGATGGGGTCACGGTCGGGCTCGAGGAAGCGCTGAGCCTCGACGACACTCGTGGCCTCGACCCCCGGGAACCCCGGCTGGTAGGAGCCGATGAACTGGCGGTGCGACTGGTAGGGAATCTCCCAGAGGCCGAACAGCACGAGCCCGGCATAGGCCGCCACGGCGGCCGCGCGCGCCGGCGTGCGGGCCAGGTGCCGCGCCCCGGCGTAGAGCAGCAGGAAGATCAGCGGGAAGTAGAGGTCGAGCGGCCGGTACTCGAAGTGGTCCCCGCCGATCGCGGCGACATAGAGCGCGTGGGGGAGGATCAGGGCCCCGCAGAGGAGCGGGAAGAACCCGGCGCCCTCGCGCTCGTGACGTGCGATCCCCGCGACCAGGAGAGGGAGCCACAGAAACGCGGCGTACTCGATCGCGAAGGCAGCCACGTAGGAGAGGCCCGAGCTCCACCACAGCCGGCCGCCCACCTTGGCGTAGTAGGTGTTGGGAAGCCACTCGTGATAGTAGAGCCGGCGAAACACGTAGTGGCCCCCGACCAGGACCACGAACGGCCACAGCTCCAGCAAGAACCGTCCGGCCGCCAGACGGCCGCGCCGCGCGAGGTAGAAGCCCGCGGCCGCGAAGGCCGCGAGGGACAGGAGCAGCCCGTCCGGGCGGGTCAACGTGGCGAGCGCGAAGAGCCAGGCGGCGAGCGGGCGGCGGGCGGAGCCCTGGAGCCTCGCCTCGACCTCGATCACCAGCCGCAGCGCCCCGCCCACGAGCAGCAGCTCGAACCCGCGCGTCTCGAGCCCGCTCGTGGACCACACCGCCACGCTGCGGGTCGCGGCCAGGAACACCGCGGGAAGGAGCACCAGCCATTCACGGCCGCGATCGGGCAGCCGGCGCAAGGTGAAGGCCACCACCAGGCCCCACAGCGCGATCGTGGCCGCGATCGACAGCCAGGATGCCGCCACCTCGGGACGGATCCCGAGCCGGTCGAGCCCGGCGAGCACGAGCACCCAGAGGAAGTTGCTGTAGCCCTCGACGCGCTCCATTCCGGGATTGAAGATCAGCCCGTAGCCCTGGCTCAGGTTGCGCGCGTAGCGGAACGAGATGAAGGCGTCGTCGGTGAGAAACGCATAGGCGCGCGCGTGCAGGAGCAGCGCGGCCAGGCTCAGGGCCAGCCCGAGGCCGATGGCCACCCGCTGCCCGAGCCCGAGCGGCGCGCGCGGGGCGCCGGCCGGCTCGCCGGGCGGGGCGTCCGATCCGGTCCCGCGGTCGGGACCGGGGCGGTCGGGACCGGGGCGGTCGGGACCGGGGCGAGGCCCTGGGCGGCCGCGATCGGCCGGACCTCGGCGACCTGGATCGTTCCTCGGGCCCCTACCGCTCGCCGATCGCTGGCCCGCCGGGGTCCTCATGCCTGCCCCAGCGGGGCGGCTTGCGGGGGTGCCGGGACCGACCCGGCACCCGGCTCCAGGCGCACGGCCAGGCAGGTGATGTCGTCGTACTGCCGGGCCCCGGCGGAGAACCGGTCCACACTCTCGGTCAGGCCTCGGATCGTAGCGGCCGCGCTCTGGCCCCGCAGGAAGTCCAGCGCCTCGAGCATTCGCTCGTCTCCGTAGGGCTCGTCCGACGGGTTCAAGGCCTCGACCAATCCGTCGGTGAACACGAACAGCAGATCGCCGGGCCCGATGCGCGCGATGCCTGGTTCGTACTTCGCGGCGGGATCGATGCCGAAGGGGAGACCGCCGGGCTCGAGCCGCTCGGCACTCCCGGCGGCGCGAAGGAGAACCGGCGGGTTGTGGCCGGAGTTGACGTAGTGCAGGGAACGCCCTTCGAGGTCCAGCTCGGCGAGGAACGAGGTGGTGAAGCGCCGCCCGTCCAGGCTGCGAGTGCACGCGAATTGATTGAGCCGCTCGGCCAAGGGCAGGGGGCCGTCGCACTCGCGGGCGCAGGCGTGCAGGCAAGCCTGGAACGTCGCCATCAGGAGCGCCGCCGGGACGCTCTTGCCCGCCACGTCGGCCACCACGAGCAGGAGTCGCTTCTGCTCGGCGTCGCGGAAGAAGGCGTCGTAGTAGTCGCCCGCCACGGTGTTGGCCGGGCGGGTGGAGAAGGCGATCTCGACGCCGGGGATTTGGGGCGGGCTCTCCGGCACCAGCCAGCGCTGGATCTCGCGCGCAATCTCGAGGTCCCGTTTCATCGTCACCCGATCGGCCAGCTCGAAGGCGAGCAGGAGGAGGAGCAACAGGATGGCCCAGCCGCGCATATCCGCGCTGAACGAGGCGCGCTGGAACTTGAAGTGGAACGCTCCCAGGAAGGAGAACACCAGGGCCAGAAGGAGGAGGATGCGTCGCGCCGGCGAGAGCTTCATCAAGACGGTCCCGGGCGACTCTCAGGCCGCGGCGGAAGCCCTCGTCGCTCTCCACGCCGGCACCGCGGTCCATTTCCTTCCGGTAGAGCTGGTAGCTGGCGTGCGCCTCCGACCGGAACTGCTGCCAGAGCTGGTCCATGGCCAACCCCTCGGTGACGCGCTGCCAGAACCGAGGCAACGTGTTCCTGCGTCTTCCGGAACGACCTGCAGCGGTGGTCTCTCGAGGTTGGGGGCGGGACGTTTCGGGCATGATCCCGGATTATAGCGGGTGGGGGTCGGCGTCCCGGATCGGGAGTTCTTGGCCGGGGGAGAGGCTCAAGCGCCGCCCGCACCGGGAATGGGTGGAGGCCGATCGATACTGGAGGCGCTGGGGAAACTTGGGTGGCGCCCCATCCTGAAGTTTACATAATGTCGATTATGCGACACGCCTAGCCACCGATCCCGACCCGGGCCCGTGCTCGGATTGCTCCTCGGGTCACCGGGCACGGCTGACGCCCACCCTGAGCAACCCGGGGTCTGCTACCTTCCATCCATGCGCTCCGTCAACCCCGCTACCGGCGAGCCGATCGCCGAGTATCCCGAGCACGACCCGGCCGAGGTCCAGCGCCGCCTCGAGCGCGCCGCCGCCACCTTCGCCACCTGGCGCCGCACCTCGTTCGCCGAGCGCTCGGCGATATTGGTCTCCGTGGCCCGCGTCCTGCGCCAGGACCGCGACCGCTTCGCCCGCCTCATGACCACCGAGATGGGAAAGCCGATCGCCCAGGCCGAGGCCGAGGTCGAAAAGTGCGCCTGGTGCTGCGAGCACTTTGCCGAGCACGCCGAGCGCTACCTCGCCCCTCGCGAGATCGCGACCGACGCCGCTCGCAGCCTGGTCCGGTACGACCCCCTCGGCGTGGTGCTGGCGATCATGCCGTGGAACTTCCCCTTCTGGCAGGTGATCCGCTGTGCCGCGCCGGCCCTGATGGCCGGCGACACGGTGGTGCTCAAGCACGCCTCCAACGTGTGCGGCTGCGCCCTCGCCCTCGAGTCGCTGTTCGGCGATGCGGGAGCTCCTCCCGGGCTCTTCACCGCGCTGCTGGTTTCCTCGGCCCGGGTCGAGGCCCTGATCGAGCATCCCCGGGTCGCGGCGGTCTCCCTCACCGGAAGCGAGACCGCCGGGATCGCGGTCGGGCGTAGCGCCGGCGCGGCGCTCAAGAAGACGGTCCTCGAGCTCGGCGGGTCGGACCCCTTCATCGTGCTCGCCGACGCCGATCTCGAGGCGGTGGTTCCCCAGGCGGTGGCGGCGCGTGTCCAGAACAACGGCGAGAGCTGCATCGCCGCCAAGCGCTTCATCGTCGAGGAGCCGATCGCGGAGCGGTTCGAGCGCGCCCTCGGCGAGCGCATGGCCGCGCTCCGGGTCGGCGATCCCCTCGAGCGTACCAGCGACGTCGGGCCGCTAGCGCGGGCCGATCTGCGGGACGAGCTGGACCGCCAGGTCCGCGAGTCCGTCGAACGGGGCGCGGTGCTCGCCACCGGAGGTCGGCGGCTCGACGGTCCCGGCTGGTACTACTCCTCCACCGTGCTCTCCCGCGTCACTCCCGGCATGCCGGCGTTCGACGAAGAGACCTTCGGCCCGCTCGCCGCGGTGAGTCGCGTGCCCGGCGCCGAGCAAGCGGTCGAGCTGGCCAACCGGTCCCGCTACGGGCTCGGCGCCAGCGTGTGGACCCGCGATCGCGAGCGCGGCGAAGCGCTCACCCGTGACCTGGAGGCCGGCGCCACGTTCGTGAACGGCATCGTCAAGTCCGATCCGCGACTGCCCTTCGGCGGCGTCAAGCGCTCGGGCTACGGGCGCGAGCTCTCCGCCGCGGGGATTCGCGAGTTCGTGAACCTGAAGACGGTGTGGGTGCGGTAGCCACTGGGCATGGACCTTCTGATCCTCGGCGGACCCCGGTTCCTGGGCCGGCACCTCGTGACCGCGGCGCTTGCGGGCGGACACCGGGTGGCCCTGTTCAACCGCGGGCGCACCGAGCCCGAGCTATTCCCCGAGGTCGAGAAGCTGCGCGGCGATCGCGCCGGCGACCTGTCCGCCCTGGAGGGTCGCACGTGGGACGCCGTGGTCGACACGTCGGGCTTTCTCCCGGAGGTCGTCCGGCGGGGCGCGGAGCGGCTCCGGGACCAGGCGGGCCACTACCACTTCGTCTCGAGCGTCTCCGTCCACGCTGACTTCTCGAAGCCCGGGATGGACGAGGAGGCTCCCGTGCAGCGGCTCACGCCGGAGGAGCACGAGCGCCTCTCGACCATCGATCCGAGCGAGCCCATGAAGTCCCCCGCCTTCATGGAGCTCTACGGGCCGCTCAAGACCGAGTGCGAGCAGGTCGTACGAGAGACGTTTGGCGAGCGCGCGTCGATCTCACGCCCGGGTCTGATCGTCGGGCCGCACGACTACATGGATCGATTCCCCTACTGGGTGTCGCGGGTGGCCGAGGGCGGCGAGGTCCTGGCCCCCGGCCGACCCGAGCGCCCGGTGCAGGTGATCGACGCGCGGGATCTCGCCGACTGGATCGTGCGTCTGGCCGAGGGCGGGGTCCCTGGCACGTTCACCGCCACGGGGCCCGATTACCCGCTCACCATGGAAGGTCTCCTCGACGCCTGCCGCAACGCGGCGTCGAGCGATGCGAGATTCACGTGGGTGGACGAGGCGTTCCTGGTGGAGAACCAGGTGGGCCCCTGGGAGGAGCTGCCGATGTGGGTGCCGGAAACAACCTCGACGAGCCACCTCGGTATCCTGCAGATGAGCGTGCGCCGCGCCCTGGACCGTGGACTGCGCTTCCGGCCGCTGGTCGAAACCGCACGGGACACCCTGAACTGGGAGCGGGCGCGCGGACCGCACGAGTGGCGCTCGGGGCTCACGCGCGAGAAGGAGCGTGCACTGCTCGAGGCATGGCGGCAGCTCGCGCGCGCGTGAGACGGGGAGTAGCCCCTACGCGCTCCACATCGCAGCCTCGAACGTCTCGTCCGGAACATTGAACCGAACGATGTCGTCCGCCGGCAGCGTCTCGATCGGCTGGCCGCCCCGGATCAATGACGCCAGGAACTCGACGCGGTCGCCGGTCCTGAGCCCGAGGCTACGGAACGGGACCCCGAGCTCGAGAATGCTCGCGATCCGGCATGACGCCCCATCCACAGACTCCCCAGCACCCTGCTCCCCCGCCCAGCGCACCGGGCGGTCGCCCGTCTCGAGCCCGCGCACCAGCACGCGCCGCGGCTCGGTGGAGAGGAACTCGAGCAGCAGGTCCACCTCGGCCCCGGGCGGAGCGGCGGCGATGAAGTCCAGCCGCAGGTAGAAGCGACCGGGGTCGAAGCCGAAGTAGAGGTCGCGGCACATCCCGGCGCCGTGGTGCATCGAGCCGCCCCCCGCACCGAGGCGGTAGCGCCCCGCGGCATGCCACTCGTAGAACTCGGTGCGGCGGCCGTCGAGCGTGGGATGAATGAACCCGACCGGCCGAACGTCCGCCTCACGGCGCCGGTGCGGGTGCGCGATCGGGACCTTGAGCCAGCCGGGCACCGGGATCTTCGAGCGCTCGTAGGCGGCCTGCAGATGCTCGCGGAACAGGCGGTCGAAGAGCGCCTTGTCGGCGGTGAAATGATCGTCCCCGAACCACCAGAACCAGTCGGAGCCCTCGGCGGCCGACAGCGACTCCCAGGCGTCGGGGTTGCTCGGCGCGGTCAGGCCGCCCTCGACCAGGGCCCGGCGCGCGCGGCTCAGTAAATCCCACGCCCGGTTCTTCTCCGGGTGCCCGATCCAGATGTGGAAGTCGGAGTTGATCCAGGAGCCGCTGTGGAGCTGCCTGAGCCGCGGGAGCTCCGTGCCGTCGGACAGCACCTCTGACGGCGTGCGCGTGCGGATGTCGTCGGCCTTCTCCAGCGTGCCGTAGAGCTCCTCGAGGAACGGACCGCCGTCCTCCGGGTAATGCTCCCAGCAGTTCTCGCCGTCGAGGATCACCGAGACCACGGGCGTGGCGTCGCCGCCGTGCTCGCGCCCGATGCGGCGCAGCCGGTCGAGGAAGTCGCCCACTGCATGGCGCGTGTCCCAGTGGTGGTAGACGAACCCGATGCGGTCCGAAAGCTCGCGGTCACGGAAGAACAGCGCGACCTCTCCCCCGGGCGTGGCGAATCGCCAGGGGCGATACAGCGCCTCGCGGCGGCGCTCCTCGGGGGGAAGCGAGGCCCAGAGAACCCCCTCGTCGGTCCCGAGCCATCGGATCGAGGCGCGCGCAGCGATCTCCGCCGCTTCCGGACTCACGCTTCCCTCGGGCGGCCACATGCCGGAGGGTCGCTGGCCGAAGGCACGCTGGTGCCGCTCGAGCGCGCGCTCGACCTGGCGTACCGCATCCTCGGGCGCGGCGAAGAGCTCGCTCGGGAGCGCCAGATCGGGGCGCGCCCGGCGCGCCGACTGGACGTTCACGAGCAGCGGCAGGATCGGATGGTAGTAAGGGGACTCGGAGAGCTCCACCTGGCCGGCCTCGGCGAGGGCGCGGTAGGCGGGTATGACCTGCCCCACCAGGCGGTCGTGCAGCCCGAGCAAGCCGTCGCGGTGAGCCACACCGAAGCGCCCGGCGGCCGCGAGGGCTGCCGCCGCCTCGGGCTCGGCGTGGAACAGGGGATCGAGCCAGGCGAGCAGGAACCAGACCTCGAGCGTCAGGAGCTCCGGGTCGCCGGGGGCGACCGGCTCACCGTTCGTGCGCCGCGGCCGCGCCACGTTCTCGCACAGACGCTGGTAGGCGGGCCAGCGCTCAAAGGCGTGGCGCGGTGCCGAGGAGACGCGTGACGCCACCTGCCGGCGCTCTTCCGCGCTCAGGCTCGCGACCGGGCGCCGCAGCAGATCGAACAGCGCGTCCCCACCCCCGCCGGCGGCCTCTTCGAGCTGGTCGAGCAGCGAGGGGACGAAGTTGAACGTGGAGTGGACCGCCGGATGGCGCCCGAGCCTGAGCGCCATGTCCAGGTAGTCCTTGGTGGCGTGGAGCCTCACCCAGGGAAGCAGGGCGCGATTCTCGCTTGGGCTCCGGTAATCAGGCTGGTGGTGATGCCACAGGACCACCAGGTCGACGGAAGCCTTTTCCACGCTCAAGCCGGATCCCTCCCCGAGCGCGGGTCAACGAGCGGCGTTGGAGAGCTCTCCCAGCCCGATCTCGGCCCTGTTCGCGAAGCTGGTGTCGCCGAACTCGTCCATCAGCCGCCGCAGTACCTTCGCCGCCTCGGCCGGCTGCCGTGCGGCGCGATAGCAGCGTGCCGCGGCGGACAGGAACTCTGCCGACGATTCGCGGTCGAACCGGCCCACGAGCCCCAGGTAGCTTGTGGCTGCCTCGGCGTATTGCCCGTTGGCCTCGAGGGCGTAGGCGAGGCTCCTCCTCGCCGCATCGGCCAGGAGCCCGCTCTTCTGGTGCTCGAGATAGGCGCGGTACTCCGAGACCGCCGTCTTGGTGTCGCCGAGCATGTAGGCGTCGTCGCCCGCCAGCCGGTGGGCATCCCAGCCGCTGGGGCTAGACACGTACTGCTGCGCGATCTGGCGCGCCGTTTCGAGCGAGCGCGCGTAATCCCCTTCCCAGTAGAGGACGTTGGCCTCCCCCAGCTTGCCGGCCGCCGTCGTCTCGGCCGTCCCGCGCGCGCGCATCGCCAGGAAGGCGATCGCGCCGATCGCCGCCACCGCCCCGAGGCCGATCAGCGATGCCTTCCCGTACACCTCCCACACCGAGCGAGCGCGATCGAGAAACTCGGCACCCGGATCCTCGAGTCGCGACGATTTCCTTGCTTGTACCGGCAACGTGCGCCTCCAGTTAGACGGTCCGCCTCGAGCAACTCGAGAAGTAGGGCCGAGCCCGGACCGCGGAAAGCTATAAGCGAGGCTCCCTGCGTCGTCAAGCCGATTTCGTGCATCCGCGGCGCTGGCAAGGCTCGAAACGGGGTTTCTTGCGAAGCAAGAAAGGGCCCCGCCCCGAGCGAGAGCTTGCCGCCGCCGCACTTTGTCGCGGGAGTGCTCGCGCCGATGCTCATGCGCAGCGGGCGCATCTCACGGCGCCCCTCGAGCGCACCAGCATCTCGGCCGGGGTCTCGCAGCTCGGACAGGCCGGCAGGGCCGGGCGACCACGCGCCACGTCGACCCGGCTCGTGAGCCTCAGGCGCACCGCTCCCGCCCGCAGCTCCTGCTCGAGGTCCGCCACCGGCCACGACCACTCCTCGAGCCCCCACAGACGCACCTCGGTCCTGACCGCCCAGCGCTGGCGAACCTCGGCCGCGCGCCGCTCCCATTCGAGCTTCAGCGAGGTGGCGTCGCCTTGCTCGAAATCGCTCTCGTCTCCGTTGGTGACGCGCCGACGCAGGCGCTCCTCCTCCTCTTCGATTCGCGAGGAGAAGAACTTCCCGAGCCGGGACAGCTCGGCGTCCCGGAGTGCCCCGACCGAGCGCTCCCACTCGAGCTGGCGCTCGTCCAGGATCCGGTCGAGGTGACGGCGCGCCTCCGCGAGCCAGCGCGTGCACTGCTCGGGCATCAGCTCCTGGTTGATCTGGTAGAGCCCCTCGCGGGTCCGGATGTCGGGAAGCTCGGGGGCTCGCGCCCATTCCACGAATTCTCCGTCGGGACCGAGCAGCACCACCCACCGCTCCTGCCAGGGCAGCCCTCCCCAGCCCGTCACCACGCCATGGAATGCCACGCGCCGGTCGTAGCGCACCGGACCGAGCCGCGAGTGGCCCCACGACAGGCCTCGCACCTTGCACACCGAGGCGAGCCCCTCCTCGGGAGCGCCCGGCACGTGCGCCAGGGCGGTGCGACGCGTGATTTGAGGGACCTCGACGGCGGCTTCCAGGAGCTTCCGTCCGGCGCCGCTGCCGGGTGCGGTGAACCACGCCCCGCGCGGCAGCGTGGGGCGCAGCGGGTCGAACACCAGGCGCACGCGCTGGCGCCGCCAGCGCCGCTTGAGGTCGTCGGAAAGCTCCACCTCCCAGTCGCCGCGCGCCGCCGCGCGCACGCTGCACCCGCTCGCCTGCAGCCAAGAGCCGACGAACTCGCGCCACTCCGGCGGGGAAACCGCCGTCCACGGCCCTCCCGGGCTCTTCGCGGCCGGCGCGGCGCCGCGCCGCCCGGCGCCCCGCTTGGGGCGACCGTCCACCCGGGGCGTGCCGCTCATGCCTCCTCCTTCTCGGCCGCCGGGAAGAGCCAGCCCTGGCGCTCCTTCTGTTGCTGGTAGAGCCGCCGCGCGACCATCAGGTGCTGGGCCAGCTCGGCGAAGCGACGCTTGCGGACCCGCGGGTTCGGGGACTCGATCCAGAGCTTGAACACCTCGTCCTCGAACGAGCCGTGGGGCTGCCAGGCGCCCAGGATCTCCTCCATCTCCCCCACCACCAGCTCGAACATCCGGATCTTGCGGTCCAGGATCTCGAGCACGTAGGCCTCGATGGTCCCGCGCGCCACCAGGTTCACCACCCGCACGGGGTGAGCCTGCCCGAGCCGGTGCACGCGGCCGATGCGCTGCTCGACCCGCATCGGGTTCCACGGCAGATCGTAGTTGATGACGATCCGGCAGAACTGGAGGTTCCGTCCCTCCCCTCCCGCCTCGGTGCTCACCAGCACCGGGTCGGCGGTGCGGAAGCGATCCAGCGCATCCTCCTTCTCCCGCCAGCCGAGCTCGCCGTGGAACACCGCGGGGCGGATCCCGGAATCCTCGAGGGCCGCGACGATGGTGTCCTGGGTGGAGCGGAACTGGGTGAAGATGATGCACTTCTCCCCTCCCAGCGCGGCCAGGCAGCGCAGCAGCGAGCGCAGCTTGCTGGGCTCGGCGCTCACCTCGCCGGCGCGGGCGCAGAGCTGCTTGACCCGGCGCTGATCGAGGCCATCGGGGCTCCGGCTCAGCTTCTCGAGCGTGGAGCGCGCCGCCGCCCAGGAAGAGCCCATCTCCTTCTGCAGCACCATGAGCGTGAAGTAGTGCGGCCTTCCGGGGCCTCCGGTATCGCCCCGGACCGCGTCGGCGACGAAGTCGCTGACCTGACGATAGAGGGCGCGCTCGCCGGGGGTCTGGCCGACCCACAGCGTCTCGACCTTGCGGGGCGTGAAGGCGAGGTCGGTGTCGGCCCGCCGCGTGCGCACCATCACCGACTCGAGCAGGGAGCGCAGGCGCGGGGTGTTGCGCGGCGAGCGCTTGTCGTGGCCGCTCAGGAAGTCGCGCCGGAACTGCGTGAACGTCCCCACCGAGCCCGGCCTCACCAGGGTGGCGAGGTTGTAGAGCTCGCGCATGTCGTTCTGCACCGGGGTCGCGGTCAGGAGCAGCAGGTAGCGCGGGCTCAGGTCGTTGATGAACTTCCAGCCCAGGGTGAGGTGGTTGCGCAGGCGGTGCGCTTCGTCCACCACCACGATGTCGTAGTTGGCGCCCCGCACTCGCCGGCGGTGGCGCTCGTGCCGCGCGGTCTCGAGCGACGAGATGACCAGCGGGTGGCGCCCCCACTGCCCCGCCGGCCCGCGCGACACCACGAAGTCGAGCTCGAACTTCTCCCACAGCTCGGCGCGCCACTGCTCGCACAGCGACGCCGGCACCAGCACCAGCACGGTGCGCACCGCGCCGCGCAGCAGGTACTCCTTGAGCACGATGCCGGCCTCGATGGTCTTG
>VBOT01000132.1 GCA_005893225.1 Candidatus Eiseniibacteriota bacterium | reverse complement strand
AAGGCGCGCACCGCGCGATCGGCGGCGGCCGGCCGTGGGGCAAAGCCGGGGAGCGGGATGCCGGGGCCGAAGGCGCGGTGAGGGGTGGCGGTGGCCTGGTTCCAGAGCGCGCGCCAGCCGCGATGCTGGGTGGCGAAGCCGCGCCAGGCGGGGCCGCGCGAGAGGGACTGCTGGAGGGCGGGGCTGTCGATCGCGACCGGCCTGAGACCGGGCGGGATCAGATCGCCGTTACCCAGCTCCGGCACCCGGGCCGACGCGGCCGCACCGGTGGCCGAGACGGTGAGGGCCAGGATCAGGGGTCCCACGGCTCGTCCGAGAGAGGTCATGACTCATCGATCCCGTGCGCTGGTTCCCCCTCCGTGGTGGACGAGCTTGGCGTTGGTGGACCTTCGGTCATCCCCGGTTCCATGGGGCGACACGGTGCGTGAGCGTCAGCCAAATCGGAGCGGCGGGAATCGACTCATCGCGAAGCAGAGCCGCGTACGATCGCGAAGGTATGCTGGAAACCTCTGAGAATCCTCGCGGCCGGGGCGTCCGCCGCGGGCGAAATGCACTGCTTACGGGCCAGGCACGGCCCCCGGTTCAACGGGCTGCCGGGAGGCCGCGGGCGCGCACCCCAGCGGAACGCAACAAGAGTACCAGACCCGAGCCGACCATGAGGCATGAAATCGCCACGGGTAGCCAGACCGGCTGATACCAGAGCGGCGTCGAGGGAATGAGGAACAGCAGGTCCTGGTTCGCCAGGCTGGAAGGCCAGCCCAGCAGCGCGTAAAGACCCACGTAGTAGGTGATATCCCACACGCCGAAGCAGATGAGGAACGCCCCGAAGCGTGGGCGCCCGCGCCCGGCGGCGAGCCACGCCACGGCGGCGAGCATCACCAGCGTGGCCGCCTCGCGGGTCTGCTCGGTGGGCATCAGCCAGGGCCGGGTCCGGAACCGCTCCATCACCTCGTTCGCGGCCGGCATCCCTTCCGCCCGCGCGATGCCGAGGATGGCCCGGATGTAGACCACGACCACGGCCTCGAGCCACCCCATGGCGGCGGCGTAGACGATGAGGCACAGGGCGCGCGCCCGGGCCGAGGCACCGCGGAAGCTCGACCCGAGGCCCTTCATGGGCTGCGGCGAGTCCGGCTTCTCCCGCCACTCGCCGGCCGGGCCGCGCCCTTGGCGCCGGTGCGCGACCCGGCCCGGGCGGGGCTGCCGGCGCGCGGCGCCCTCTTGGCGGGCCCCCTCCGGGTCGGGCCGGGCGCCTGCGTGACGACTTTGGAAGCGCGTGTGCTCTTCGAAGCACGCGCGCTCTTCGCCGCGGCTCGGGGCGCGGCCACGGCCGGGCGCCGCGCCGCGCCGGAGGGCGGCGGAGGGCTCGGGGCCGAGGCCATCGGCATCGCGTGCAAGGTCGCCTTCACGGCCTTCCCGGGCAGCCGCTCCCTGCGCCGCTCGAGCCATTCCTCGAACCGCTCGTGGGGCCTGGTGTTCAGGACGTGGTCGCGCGTGAGCCCGGCGCGGCGGGCCGCGAACACGCCGTAGCGCATGTGGTCGAGCTCGCGCACGTTGTGGGCGTCGGTGTCGATCACGAAGCTCACCCCCTTCGCCAGCGCGAGCCGCGCGTTCATGTCGCTCAGGTCCGTGCGGTGCGGCTGAGCGTTGATCTCCATCGCCACGCCCAGCTCGGCGGCGCGCTCGAACACCCGCTCCAGATCCATGGCCACCGACTCGCGGGTCCCGATCATGCGCGCCGTGGGATGCGCCATCGCGCACACCGCCGGATGCGCGAGGGATCGGAGCACGCGCTCGGTCATCTCCTCGCGGGGCTGCCCGAGGCGCGAGTGGAGCGCGACGATCACCCAGTCCAGCAACGCCAGCCCCTCGTCCTCGAGGTCGAGGCCGCCGTCGGCCAGGATGTCGACCTCGAGGCCGTGCAGAACCTGGATGCCGGGGACCTGCCGGCGCACCGCCTCGATCTCGGCCACCGACTGGTGGACGCGGGCCAGGTCGAAGCCCCGCGCCATGGCCAGCGCCTTGGAGTGGTCGGTGATCGCGCAGTAGCGGTAGCCCCGGTCGCGGGCCGCGCGCACCATGGTCTCGAGCGAGTCGCGCCCGTCGGTGCGATCGGTGTGCATGTGGAGGTCCGCCTGGAGATCCTCCTGCTCGATCAGCCGCGGCAGCATCCCCTCCATCGCGAGCGCGATCTCGCCCGAGGCCTCGCGCAGCTCCGGCGGGATCCACGGCAGCCCCAGGGCGCGGTAGATCTCCTCCTCGGTGCGCCCCGCCGTGATGCGGTCGCCGCGCATCAGCCCGTACTCGTTGAGGGTGAGGTGCTTCTCGAGCGCCAGCTTGCGCAGCTCGATGTTGTGCTGCTTGCTGCCGGTGAAGTAGAGGAGCGCGGCTCCGAAGGACTCCGCGGGCACCAGGCGAAGGTCGACCTGGAGGCCGCTCCCGAGCCGCACCGAGGACTTGGTGTCGCCCCTTCCCAGCACCTCGACCACTTCCGGGTGGCTGGTGAACGCGCTCATCACCGCCTCCGGAGCCCCGCCGCTCGCCACGATGTCGAGATCGCCGATGGTGTCGCGCCGCCGCCGGAACGAGCCCGCCAGCTCGACCTCCTCGACGCCGGGGACGCGGCGCACGTGCTCGGCGAGCTGGTGCGCCACCACCCACGCCCCTCCGAGCAGCACGCGGCCCGAGCTCTTGCGCGCCACGTCGAGGGCCTTGAGGATGTTCTGCTCCAGGGTTTCCCCGAACCCCGGCAGCTCGCGGAGCTTCCCCTCCCGGACGACGCGCTCCAGGTCCTCGGCATTGCGGACGTGGAGCTTCTCGAACAGCGTCTTCACCCGCTTCGGTCCCATGCCCTGGAGCTCGGTCAGCTTCACCACCTCGAGCGGGTACTTGGCCTTCATCTCCTCGAACAGCGAGGTGGTTCCCGCCGTCACCAGGTCGCGGATCTTGCCCGCCAGGTCCTTGCCGATGCCGGGCATCTTCTCGAGGCGGCCCGGCTCGGCGGCGAGGCTCTCGACCGGCTCGCCCTGCGACTCCACCACCCGGGCCGCCTCGCGGTAGGCCCTCACCCGGAACGGGTTCGCCCCGTCGAGCTCGAGCATCGTGGCGAGCTGATTGAAGGTGCGGGCGATGTCGGGGTTGGTCATGATGCCTCCGCGGGTCAGGCTCGGAGCCGGGCCGGCAACGGCCCCGCTGGCCACTCGAGCGCTTCGCTAGACTTGTCCGATGCGCTTCAGGAACCGCTCCTCGTCGATCACCTCGATCCCCTGCCGCTCGGCCTCCTCGCGCTTCGAGCCGGCGCCCGGTCCCGCCACGACCAGGGTCACCTTCTTGCTCACGCTGCCCGCGACCGTGGCCCCGGCCGCCTCCGCCCTCCGCTGCGCCTCGGGACGCGACAGGGTCTCGAGCGTCCCCGTGAACACCACCACCTCGCCCGCGAGCGGGAGGGGCCCGCGCGGCTTCTTCTCCGCCACCGGCCGCACGCCCGCGAGCTCGAGCTGCTCGAGCACCTTGCGGTTGTCGGGGCTGGAGAAGAAGCGGTGCACCGCGCTCGCCACCTCGGGTCCGATGCCCTTGATGCCCTGGAGCTCCTCCTCGCTCGCCTCGAGCAGCGGGGCGAGCCCGCCGTAGTGCTCGGCGAGCAGTCGCGCCACCGTTCCTCCCACGTGCTCGACTCCGAGCGCGAACAGGAAGCGTTCGAGGCGCGGGTGCCTGCTCTTCTCGATCGCCTGCATCAAGTTGTCGATCGATTTCTCGGCGAAGCCTTCGAGGCCGGCCAGGTCCTCCGGAGTCAGGCGGTAGATGTCCGCCACGTTCCGGACCAACTCCTTCACCAGGAGCTGCTGCACCGTCTTCCCGCCGAGCCCGGCGATGTCCATCGCGCCGCGCGAGACGAAGTGCTCGATGTGCCCCTGGAGCTGGGCCGGGCACGAGAGGCCGTTCGTGCACACATGGTAGGCGCCCTGGCGCTCCACTCTGGCTCCGCACACCGGGCACTTGCTCGGCAGCCGGAAAGGCTCGGCCCCGCGCGGCCGCTTGTCCTGGATCACTTCCACGACCTCGGGAATCACGTCGCCCGCGCGGCGCACCCGCACCGTGTCGCCGACGCGCACGTCCTTGCGGTCGACCTCGTCCTGGTTGTGGAGCGTGGCGCGCGACACCGTGACGCCGGAGACGTTGACCGGCTGGAGCAGCGCCACCGGGGTGAGCTTGCCGGTGCGGCCGACCTGTACCGCGATGTCGAGGATGCGCGTGATCTCCTCGCGCGGCGGAAACTTGAAGGCCACCGCCCAGCGCGGGCTGCGCGAGCGGGCGCCGAGCCGCTCCTGCGCGTCGCGACGGTCCACCTTGATGACGGCGCCGTCGATCTCGAACTCGAGCCGGTCGCGGCGCTCGAGCAGCTCGGCGTGGAAGCGCAGCCCCTCGTCGATGCCGTCGCAGCGGCGCGCCGAGCGGTCGACGTGGAAGCCCCAGGCCCCGAGGCTCTCGAGCACGTCGTGCTGGGTCTCGGGCTCGCTTCCCGGGGGCGCCACCAGGTCGTAGGCGAAGAAGTCCAGTCGGCGCGAGGCGGTGATCCTGGGATCGAGCTGTCGGACCGTGCCGGCCGCCGAGTTGCGCGCGTTCGCGAACGGCTCGTCGTTCTGCTCGATCAGCCGCTTGTTGAGCGCCTCGAACTCCGGCAACGGCATCAGCGCCTCGCCCCGCACCGACAGGATGCCCTGCGGCGCCGGACGGTCGCGGTGGGAATGGAGCCGCAGCGGCACGGCGCGGATGGTCCGCACGTTCTCGGTGATGTCCTCGCCGACCTCGCCGTCGCCGCGGGTGGAGGCGCGAGCGAGCACGCCGTCCTCGTAGACGATCTCGACCGACAGGCCGTCGAACTTGGGCTCCGCCATGTAGGTCACCCGCTCCACCGAGAGCCCCTTGCGCACCCGGGCGTCGAATTCCCGCACCTCGCTCTCGTCCATCAGCGAGTCCAGCGACAGCATCGGCCGGACGTGGGGCACCTTCTTGAACGCGGTGCGCAGCGAGCCGCCGACGCGCAGCGTGGGCGAGTCGGGAAGCCTCAGGTCGGGGAAGCGCTCCTCCAGCTCGATCAGCTCGCGGAGCCGGCGATCGTACTCGGCGTCCGAGATCGTGGGCCGGTTGAGCGCGTAGTAGCGATGGTCGTGCTCCGCGATCTCGCGCGAGAGCTCGGCGATGCGCCGCCTGGCGTCGGCGCGGCTCATGGTGGCGCTAGGCGTCGGCACGCTGGAGGAGCCGCTCGAGCTGGGCGTCGGTGAGCGGCATGACCGAGAGCCGGGGAAGGCGGGTGAGGTCGGCGGTCTTGAGGACCGGGTCGGATCTGAAGTCGGCGAGCGAGACCGGGGACCGGAGCCCACGGAGCGGCTTCAGGTCCACGACCACGAGCTTCGGATCCCCCGCCTTGGGATCCGGATAGGGGTCCGAGGCCGCGGTGGCGAGGCCGACCGCGCTCTTCTCGTCGCCGGTGTGGTAGATGACCACCGTGTCGCCCTTCCGGACCTCCCTCAGGTGCTTGAGGGCGAGCGGGTTCGAGACCCCGTCCCACGTCGTGCGCTTGTCACGGACCAGGTTGACGAAGGAGTAGGTGCTCGGCTCGGTCTTGAAGAGGAAGACTGCCATGCATTGAGGGTAGCCCGAGGGATTCATGAATCGCCAGTCGAGTAGGTGCGGGCTCTTGCCCCGCACGAGAACGCGACCCGCGGCGTGGGTGGACAGCAGCCCTACTCGCCCTCGGCGCACCGCGGGGGCAGTTGCCTACGACTCGCCTATTGTAACGGAGGCCTTTTCGGCGCTCTTACATTCCCGCAGGCGGCGCCACGCAGAGCAACACGAGGGATTGTATCGGCAGTAGCCGTCGTTCGAGCCGGCCGAACATCGATGAGCTGTTTGTCTCATGCGCTGCACCGGACGAGTGCCCGGCAAGCAGCGCACGCCGACGCGCTACCCCCAGCTCATCGCCGCCACGCTCACCAGCGAGCCGTCCTCCTCGTCCGACTGCTCGTAGCGCAGCAGCCGTCCCTCGCCCGGCTCGGCGCAGCGCAGGAGCGCGTAAGTCGGCGCGAAGCCGCAGATCCGGGTCGAGTCCTCGTGCTCGGCGATCGCCTTGAACCATCCGTCCGCATCGCCGCGGCGGGCTGCCTCCAGCGCCTCGCGGTCCACGCCCTCGATCTCGGCCTTCACGCGGGCATCGACCGGAGGGTCGCCGAAGCGCGTGCCGACATGCGACAGATCCACGCCCGCTACGTACACCGTTGGGCCGCCCAGCGTTCGCGCCGCTTCGCGCACCGCCTCGATCATGGTCTCGAAGGTCGGATCCTCTCGCGGGGTCTTACCCTCGTCGATCAGGGCGTGAAACCCGCCGCACAGGATCGGGACCATCTTCACCGGCCGGTCTCCGAGCCGGCGCCTGAGATAGACCGCCTGGAACTCGATCGAGTGCTCTTCCCGGTGCGCCAGCTCGCCCCGGAAGGCCGCATCGCCGAGCTTGCCGGCGACCGCGTCCACGAACGCGGTGTCGCACGGCACCTTGCCGAGCGGCGTCTCGAAGTGCTTGCGCGTGAGCGCGACCAGGTCGCCGAGCAGCGAGTGCCCGGTGCCGAACACCACGACCCGCAGCGGCGTTTCCTGCGCCGGGCCCAGCTCGAGATAGGCGCGCGCGATCGCCGGCCCGGCGCGCCTCGGATCGAGGTGCGGCGCCAGCAGCGCGCGCGGGCGCGCGTTCGCCGCCGCTTCGGGATCCCCAGCCTCGCGGCGCAGGCGCTCCGCCTCCGCGAAGTGGGCGTCGAGGAACGGGGCCAGCTCCTCGGGGTCGGCCGGGTAGGAGCGGCCCTCGAGGGCGGCCTGCCGGATTTCGAGCGGATGGTAGGCGTCGCGCAGCTCGCGATACGCGGTCTCGAAGCGCGGCCCCTCGAGCATCAGCAGATCATCGAGCTGGGCCACGAAGTCGCGCACCATGCCGGCGACGCGCAGGTCCTTGCTGTCCCGCATCACCACCGCCGCGATGTCGTTGATGGACACGCTTCCGTCCAGGAGCTGGAGCAGTGCCAGAGACTCGATTCCGAGCACCGGCTGCCCGGGGATCACCCCGAGCGGGTCGTTGACCAGCACCAACTCGCGCTGGCCATCGCTGAATGGAACCAGGATGAGCGGGCGGAGCTTCGGATACTCGGGCACCTCGCGCTCCTCGGACGAGGCGCCGGGGGGCAGGACGATGCGCGGCTCGGCCGAGGGCGGCGGATCGGTTTCCTCGCCCGGGACGATGAGGCGCCCTGGGCGAGGGGGCTGCTGCGGATCGGACATGACGTCTCCCGGGGGACCTAGACGTACGGATGAGCGCCCGAGTCTACCGGGACGCTTGCGGTCGATCCAAATCCCGGTCTACGGGCAGTCGCGCTCCCGCCCGATCCACTCGACCGTGATCGTGATCCCCTGCTGGCAGGTGGACATCGGCTCGCGATGGCCCTTCACGCACACGTGATCGCCGGTCCTGAACGAGCCGATCGAGCCCGCGAGGGTGTAGAGGATGCCGCCCTGGTCCCGGAGCGCCGGGCATTCGATTCCCTCCCCGGTCAACGTGCCCTTCACGATCAGCATGGGCTCCAGTTCCGCGTCGTCCGCCTTCTTCTCGCAGCGCGACGCGCCGAGCAGTGCCAGCGCCGCGATCGAGAGCAGGGCGAGCCTGGTTCGATGTCCCATAGGGTGGAGAACCTAGCGCGGTGAGGTTCGCGAAGAAAGGCCGCGAGGCAGGGTGCGTCCCTCGGGGCGACGCTGCGCCGGCAGAAATCCGCGTGCGCTCGGCCCCCGTCTGCGCCACAATGCCGACCCCGTATGGTGCCTCCGAACGCTTCCCGAACCCCGCGGGTTGCGCGGCCCGAATTCCCGCGCCGGGCCAGCTAGTGGTCCACTAGCCGGTGGACCCGTCACGCGGCACGGCGCCCGCCACCCGCATCGAGATCCCGATCGAGCGGCGCTTGACGCTGCCCGGGAGAGTCTGGGCCGCGCCGCGCCCCCGGGCGCTGGTGGCGGTCGCCCACGGGATCGGCGAGTACAGCGGCCGCTACGCCGCGCTGGCCGGCGACCTCGTGAGCGCCGGCTACACGGTGGCCGCGGTCGACTGGCCGGGCCATGGCGAGGCGCCCGGGCCGCGCGGCGACGTGCGCTCGTGGACCTGGATGCGCGACCATGTCGTGCCGGCCATGTTCACGGCCACCCAGGGCATGCCCGGGCAGCCCGAGGATCTCCCGCACGTGATGTTCGGGCATAGCATGGGGGGAGTGCTGGCGCTGGACTTCGCGCTCGCCCGTCCGGGCGACATCGTGGGCGTCGTGGCGTCGGCCCCCGGGCTCCGGAGTACCCTGCCCCCGTGGTGGAAGCTCGCGCTCGCCAACGTGGCCCGCGTCACCGCGCCGTCCCTGGGGTTCCCGACCGGCCTCGAGGACGGCGGCATGTCACGCGATCCCGAGGTGATGCGGCTCCGGGACACGGATCCGGTGCTCCACGACCGGATCAGCCCGCGCCTCTACTTCGACTTCAACGAGGCCCGCCAGCGCGTCCTGCGCGACGCCCGCCGTCTTGCGGTCCCGGCGCTGGTCCTGCACGGCGGGGCCGACCGGGTCGTCGATCCCAGGGGCTCGCTCGAGTTCACGGCGGCGGCGCCGCACGACCAGGTCAAGCTCCTGACCTACCCGGGGGCCTTCCACGAGATTTTCAACGACCACGACCGCGATCGCGTGATCGGCGACACGATCGCGTGGCCGTGGCTCGACGCGCTGGTAGGAGGCGCGTAGCCGGCCCGGGACTGCCGGCGCCGCGCGGAAGCCAAGGCAAGACGTTCGCCCGGAGGGAACATGAAGCTCGAAGGCATTCACCACGTCACCTGCATCACCGGCGACATCCTCAAGAACGTGGACTTCTACACCCGCATCCTCGGGCTTCGCCTCGTGGCCAAGAGCGTGAACCAGGACGACCCGTCCGTCTATCACGTCTTCTATTCCGACGAGCAGGGCGCTCCGGGCGCCGACCTCACGTTCTTCGAGTACAAGCACGCCGCCCGCGGGCGCCCGGGCCCGGGCATGGTGCATCGGGTGATGTGGCGGGTGGGCTCGACTGACGCGCTCGCCTTCTGGGCGCGGCGGCTGGCGGGCGAGGGCATCCGGGCGCAGCAGGAGGGGGAACCCCTCGTCTTCGCCGACCCCGAGGGCCTCGAGCACGAGCTGGTCGTCGACCAGAGCCCCGACGAGCCAAGGAAGGCAGACCACCCCGAGATCCCTCGCGAGCTGGCCCTCCGCGGCTTCGAGGGCGTGCGCGCCTACGGATCTCCGGGGCGCAGCCGGCGCCTGCTCGAGGACGTGCTCGGGGCGACGGAGTCGGCTCCCGGCACCTGGGAGCTGCGCGGCCGGCGCCGCGGCGGCACCATCGCGTTCGAGCCGGCCGCGACGGAGCGCGGCTTTCCCGGGGCGGGCACGGTGCACCACGTGGCGTGGGGGACGACCGTCGCCGAGCACGCCGCCTGGCTCGAGCGTCTGAGGGACCACGAAGTCTCGTCGACGCCGATCATCGACCGGTACTTCTTCCACTCGATCTACTTCAGGGAGCCGAGCGGCGTGCTGTTCGAGATCGCGGACGACGCACCCGGGTTCGCGCGCGGCGGCGATCCCGAGCACCTCGGCGCCACGCTCAGCCTGCCGCCGTGGCTGGAGGACCGGCGGGCCGAGATCGAAGCCAGGCTGACGCCGATCCCAGATCCCAGAGCGGGGTGGAAGGGCGCCCCGCGCGCCTGAAGCGAGTTCGGGATCGCGCCGGTGTGGCGGGCGGCCTCAACCGGGCCCGCGAGGGCCGCTACCCGGCGAGCAGCATCGCGACCGCGTCCTGCCAGCGTCGATACTCCTGCTCGCGCCAGCGTCTGGGCTTCCCCGGCACGAACGAGCGGTCGAGGCGCCGGGCCTTCCCGAGGTCGTTCTGCGAGGTCCAGAAGCCGGTCGCGAGCCCGGCCAGCAGGGCCGCGCCCAGGGCGGTGGTCTCGACCAGCCGGGGGCGGTGGACCGGGATGCCGAGCAGGTCGGCCTGGTACTGCATGAGAAAGTCGTTGGCCGAGGCACCCCCATCGACCTTGAGTGCTCGCACCCGGAGGCTCGGGGCCCCGCCCGCGCCACGGTTCCTCGCGGCTCCGGTGCCGGCCTTCTTTCCGCTTCGCGCCATCGCCTCGATCAGATCACGGGTCTGAAACGCAAGCGACTCGAGCGCGGCGCGCACCACGTGGGCGCGCGTCGTGCCCCGCGTCAATCCGAGCAGCGCCCCGCGGACGTCCGGCCGCCAATAAGGCGCGCCCAGGCCCACGAACGCCGGAACCAGCACCACGCCCGCGCTGTCCTCGACCGAGCGCGCGATGGAGTGGCTGGCGGGCGCGCTCTCCAGGATGCCGAGGCCGTCGCGCAGCCACTGGAGCGCCGCGCCGGCGATGAAGACGCTGCCCTCGAGCGCGTACGCCGGCTCGCCCCGCGGCCCGCAGGCCACGGTGGCGATCAGCCCCTTTCCCGCGGCGGGGCGGCGGCTCCCGGTGTGGACCAGCAGGAAGCATCCGGTCCCGTAGGTGTTCTTCGACTCTCCCGGGCGGACACAGCCCTGGCCGAACAGCGCCGCCTGCTGGTCGCCGGCGATGCCCGCGATCGGGATCCCGTCGGGGACCACGCCCGCCCCCCGGGTGTGGGCGAACACGCCGCTCGAGGGATGCACCTCGGGCAGCATCCGCGCCGGCACCCCGAAGGTCTCGAGCAGTCGCTCGTCCCAGCGCCGCTCCTCGATGGCGTAGAGCATGGTGCGAGAGGCGTTGGTGGGGTCGGTGGCGTGCGCGCGGCCCTCCGAGAGCTTCCACAAGAGCCATGTGTCGACGGTGCCGAAGGCGACTTCCCCGCGGCGCGCGCGGGCGCGCAGGCCCGGCGCATGGCGCAGCAGCCACTCGAGCTTGGTGGCGGAGAAGTAAGGGTCCAGCACCAGCCCGGTGCGGCGGCGGACGTGGCGCTCGAGCCCGGCGCGCTTGAGGGCGGCGCAGCGCTCGGCGGTGCGGCGATCCTGCCAGACGATCGCCGGCGCCACCGGCTCACCCGAGCGGCGGTCCCAGACCAGCGTGGTCTCGCGCTGGTTCGTGATCCCGATCCCGGCGATCGAGCCGCGGCCTCCCGCGCGCTCCCGCGCCTCGGAGACCGCCCGCAGCGTCGATTCCCAGATCTGGCCGCCGTCGTGCTCGACCCAGCCGGGTCGGGGGTAGTGCTGCGGGAGCTCGGAGTAGCCCCGGCCTCGAACCTCGCCCGCGGAGTCGATGAGAAGCGCCGTCGTGCCCGTGGTTCCCTGGTCGATCGCCAGGATCAACGACTGGCTCATCCCGGTTCCTCCCTGCTGCGGTGGAGCAGCGACTCCTCCTCCCAGAGCGCCGCATCGTAGCTCTGGAACTCCGCGCGCGCGTGCTCGGCGCTCCAGCCCAGCCGGGGCGCCATCGCCGCGGCGATGCGCGGGGCGCTCACGCGCCCCCGGTCGGGCTCGAGCCAGAGCGTGGTGCGGCGCCGCACCACGTCGGACAGCCGGCGCGCGAACTCGTGCTCGACCGCGAACTCGGCGATCCGCTCCAGAGGCGCCCCGGGGGCGAGCGGCGCGGGCAGGGGGTCGGCCGGGTCCCGCAGCGGACGCCCCTCGTGCCCGAGCCGGCGCACGACGTGTCTCAAGGCGTCGCGAGCGATGACACGAAACGTCGTGTACTTGCCGCCCGCGACCGTGATCACCGGGCCCTCCTCCACGACTCGATGCTCCCGCGAGGCGCGCCCGACGTCGGCCTCGGAGTCGACGAGCGGCCTCAGGCCCGAGGTCACGGCGAGCGGCGGCGTGCCGCTCCGTCCCGGCAACGCCCGCGCCAGCTCGTCACGCAGGTAGCGCACCTCCTCGAGGCTGGGTCTCGCGGCCGAGGGGGGAGGAGGCGAGGGCACCTCCACCTCGGTGGTTCCCACCAGCGAGTGCTCGCCGAAGGGGACCACGAAGAACACCCGGCCGTCGGCGCGCGCCGTGAGGAGCATCGCATGGCCCCGGGTGAGCCGCGGATAGACGAGGTGGATGCCGCGGGAGGGGCGGAGGAGCGAGGCGGGGTTGGGAGCGCCCGGGCTGAGCGAGCGGAACAGGACGCGCCGCACCTCGTCGGCCCAGGGTCCCGCGGCGTTCACCACCACGCGGGCATGGAACGACTGCTGGGCTCCCGAGAGCCGATCGATGGCGATCACCTCGATCGCGCCGTCCTCCCCCGGGCGCGCCGCGCAGGCCTCGGTGTAGGTGTGGATCTCGGCGCCGTGGCCGGCGGCGTCACGCCCGACCGCCACCGCCAGGCGGGCGTCGTCCATCACCACGTCCGAGTAGAATCCCGCCCCCTTGAGGCCGCTGCGCTCGATGTCGGGCTCGAGGGCGAGAGCCTCGCTGGCGCGCGCCATCGAGTGGGGAGCGAGGTTCGCCGCCCCGGCCAGCCGGTCGTAGAGCGCGAGGCCGATCCGCAGCTTCCAGGGCGGGAGCCGCCCGCCGCGATAGAGGGGTACCAGGAAGCGCTGCGGGCGAGCCAGGCCGGGCGCCATGCGGCTCACCGCCGAGCGCTGGGCCAGCGCCTCGCGCACCAACGAGAAGCGGCCGTGCTCCAGGTAGCGGAGACCGCCGTGCAGCATGTGGCTCGAGTTGCTGCTCGCTCCCGAGGCCAGGTCGGCGCGCTCGAGCACCACGCAGCGGTAGCCGTTACGGGAGGCCAGGCGGGCGACCGCGAGCCCCGTGATGCCGCCCCCGATCACGAGCAGATCGAAGGCCGTCACGAGGTCGAGGGACGGCCGCCGATGCGCCTCCCGGTTGCCCGGACGGGGCGCTCCGCCGGGATCGTGCCTCCCTTCACGGCTCCTCCCGGGCTACCGTTGCTCCGTCCCCGCCGACCTCGCCGCCGTCGCGACCGGGTGCGCGCTGGGGCGCGGCGGCGGCGGGGCCCCGAGCGTGTACTTGTTGATCCAGTTGAGGTGCCACTCCTGGCAGGCCTTCAGCAACTTGGGCTCGCGCGGGCCGTGAGGCTGGCGGGGGAGCAGCAGGAGATCGGTGGGGACTCCCACCTTGCGCAGAGCGGTGTAGAACTCCCAGCCCTGGCTGGTCGGCACCCGCTCGTCGCTCTGGCCGTGGACCAGCAGCGTCGGGGTGCGCACGTTCCCCGCGTGGAGCACCGCGGAGTGGTCCACGAAGACCTGCGGGTCCTCCCACGGCCAGGCCGCGAAGTAGGAGCGGTTGAAGTCCGGGATGTCGCAGGTCCCCGCCATCGAGACCATGTCGGTGACTCCCGCGCCCACCACCGCGGCGCGGAAGCGATCGGTCTTGGTGACGATGTTCGAGGTCATGTAGCCGCCGTAGGACCAGCCGCACACCGCCATGCGGTTCTTGTCGGCGATGCCGCGCGCGATCAGCGCGTCGACGCCGGCCATCAGGTCCTCGTAGTCCTTGCCCGCCCAGTCCCGGACGTTCGCTTCACGGAACTTCTCGCCGTAGCCGCCGCTGCCGCGCGGGTTGGGGAGCAGGATCGCGTAGCCCTTCTGGGCGAACAGCGGCCACGGATAGACGCGCGAGGCCACGGTGCAGATGTTCGAGTGCGTGCCCGCCGGCCCGCCGTGGACGTTGAGGATGAGGGGAACCCGGCGCGCGTTGCTGGCGCGCGCGCCGGCCGGATAGATGAGCAGGCCCTCGATGTCCCAGCCGTCCGCGCCCTTCCAGGTGATGAGCTCCTTCTTGAACGACGGGAGCTGGCGGGTCTGCGGATTCGTATCGGTGAGGCGCTCGGGCGTTCCGTCGGGCAGCCGCAGGCGGTAGACCTCGCGCGGGTGCTCGCTGTCCTCGCGCAGGAAGGCGACCACCTGGCCCGACGCGTCCAGGGAGGAAGAGCCGTTCATCTCGGGGCCGCTCGTCAGGGGCTCGACCGAGCCTTCGACGGAGGCCCAGAAGAGATGCTGCGCCGTGCGCTGGGGCGCCTGGAAGCCGACGCGACGCCCGTCCGGGCTCCACATCAGGCCGCCGGGCGGGGCCACGGCGCGCTCGTCGAAGCTCGCGGTGAGGTTGCGCGTCGGGCCGCCCGCCGCCGCGACCACGCACACGCTCGTGTTCGTGTACCACTCACTGGTCTTGCCGTCCTGGGAGACGAACGCGATCCAGCGGCCGTCCGGCGACCACCTGGGATCCATGTCCTCGCCCTTCTGCCGGACGAGCGGGGCGGGCTTCCCGCCGCTCGCGGAGATCACGAACAGGTCCGAGTTGAAGTTGTCGGGGATGAGCGGCGTGGGCTGCGTCGCGATCGCGAGGCGCTTGCCGTCGGGCGAGAACGAGAAGCCCGTTACGTGCACGTCGCCGCTCGTGAGCTGCGTGGCCTTGCGGGTCTGGACGTCCATCACCCACAGCCGGTTCCACGGGTACATCATGCTCGGCGTCCAGGCGTCGTCCTTGTCCTTCTCCTGCTTCCTGCGCTCGTCGCTCTTGGGCTCGCGGGAGAGGTATGCGATCGCCTTCCCGTCCGGCGACCACTGGAACTCCGAGACCCCGCCCTTGGCATCCGAGAGGAGGGTCGCCTCGCCGCCGTCTGGCCGGATGAGCCAGATCTGGCGCTTGCCCTCGTCGGCGCCCGGGCTTTCCTTGGCGCCGGCCTCATCCTTCTTGGCGCCGGGGCGCGGGCGCTCCGAGAGGAACGCGATCGTCCTTCCGTCCGGGGACCAGCGCGGGTTCTCGTCCAGGACCTGAGAGGCGGTGAGGCGCCGGGCCTCCCCGCCGAACGTGGGCACCAGCCACACGTCGGTCTGATAGTCGTTCTTATCTTCGTTGAGCTCCGAGACCACGTAGGCGACCCAGCGCCCGTCGGGGGAGACCTCGGGATCGGCCACGGTCTTGAGCGCGAGGATGTCGTCGCTGGTCCAGGGCTTGTCGGCGGCCCGGATGGGGACCGCGAGGAGCGCGAGCGCGGCCACGGTCAGAGGGAGCGAGCGAAGCAGCATGACAGCACCTCCGTGAGGGGCGTGAGGACGCGGCTCGGGTGAGAGCCAGGGTCCACCGGGATCCGCCAACATTCGGCCGAGAGCGGCGGAGAAGTTAGTCCTTCGGCGCTCACTCGCCAAGACGCGGAATGACGGCGGCGCGCGGCTGGTTCAGCTCTTCCTTCCCGACGTGGAATCCGCCGCCGCCTTCTGAGGAGTCTGGTTGAGCTTCCAGTCCCACGGCAGGTAGGCGCCGATCTCGGTCACCTTGAGGCTGTCGATCTCAGCCGTGACGGGCGTCGGGCCGTAGCGCTTGATGAACTCCGTCGCCTGCCGGGGCGAGCCGAAGTCGGCTGCGTACCACTGGAAGATCGAGCTGGCCTGGACGAACCGGGCCAGCGGATTGAAGCGCAGGTGAGCGCGGCTCGATAGGGCGTTGCGCACGGCGAAGTCGAGCTGCCGATCGAGGGAATCGGCCTGATAGGCCCGCGGTAAGAGCGGCGGACACCCCTGCGCGCCGCACACCAGCGCGAAGTGGGCGCGAGGGTCGAGGGTCTTGGGCGGAGGCCGCTTGGACTTCCGGTCGTAGTCTTCGAAGACGAAGTGCTGCTCGAACTGGTTGAGCGAGTAGCCCTTCCCTTGCAACTCGGTCACGTACCCGTCGAAGAACGTCCCGAAGCGCAGCTGGATCTGCTGCACGCTCGTGTGGGGGCGTCGAACCATCGCGCGCATCCCGTTGACGTAGCCGCGCTGCGCGCGCTTCTCGATCAGGTTGACGGTCGCGGTCTCGAGCACGAGGTAATTGTAGGTATTGATCGCCCAGGCCAGCCTCTCGCGCCCGCGCAGGCGCGAGATCGGGAACCCGAAGAGCTGGCGCCGGATACGCGCGAAGCGCTCGAACGTCCCCTCCGCCCCCCAGAGCTTCAGATAATCGAAGCGAGTCTCGAGGGGTTTTCCGGGCTCCGAGGTCGCGGAGAGATAGTCGTCGAGCAGGCGCTGGTAGCCGGAGAAATCGGGTCCCTGGGAGAGGGTGGAGTCGATCGTCGCTCCCATCCCCTCGCCCTGGTCGAACGCCCGGGCGTCCCGGTGTGCGATCGGCAGGGAAGCGAGCGCGAGCAGCGCCGCGATCCACGCCAGGCCCCTCCGCGATCTCGCCATCATCCGGCCGTCCCCGGCCCGCCGGTCCGGACCAACGCCGGCTGGGGCTCGGCGGGTGGTGGGGCGGCAGCGGCCTCCACGACGCGGGCCGGTGTCGTGGCCGGAAGGGCGCCCGCCGGCTCGACCGTCACGAACACGTTGTAGTCGGGCTCGCCCGAGACCGGATCGAAGCGCCGCGGGATGAGGACGTTGGTCTCGGGCCAGTAGGCCTGCAGGTGCCTCTCCTTCATCGCCGAGGGCCGCGCGATGCCGATCCATTCGCCCACCTCCGATCGCAGCAGGATCCGTTCGCCGTCCTTGATGCCGAGCCGAGCCGCGTCCATCGCGTTCATGAGCACGTCCAGGCGGCTCGAAGCACCCATCAGGAAGTCCTTCTCGCCCTGGGTCATGCTGTTGAACTGCTTCCCGCGCCGGGTGGTGAGGTAGAACTGCCCGGGCGGGATGTCGACGCGCGGCAGCGGCACGGCGGTGAAGCGCGCCCGCCCCTCGGGCATGCGAGCGAAGCCGTCCTGGAACAGCCGCTCGCCGCCCCACTGCAGCGACTGGCCCTCGCGCTCCAGCTTCTCGACCCCGGCGTAGAGCGGCATCGCCTGCGCCATCTCGCGCCGGATGTCCGCCGGCCCGCTCCACGCGAGGAGTCGCTCGAGCTCGGGCCGCGCCGCGACCGCGATCATCGCCGGGATCTTCCACTCCGGCCTCGCCTCGCCGATCCGCGGCCCGGGGATCTCGGGGCTGAAGCGGATGCGGCGCTCGGTGCTGGTCGCGGTCCCGCCACCGGCCGTCTCGTAGCGCGTCTGGGCGGGGAGCAGGATCACGGTGCGGCCCTCTAGCAGCGAGGAGGTGTTGAGCGTGATGTCCTGGTGCACCCTGAGCCTCACCCTCGAGAGTGCCTCGAGCATGTACGCGCGGTCCGGCATGGTCTCGAGCAGGTTGCCCCCGAGCGAGTAGAGGAAGTCGATTCCGCCGGCGTGCGCCGCCTCGAGCATCTGGAGGGTCCTGAGCCCCTTCGCCGCCGGCAGCGGATGGCTCCACAGCTCCTCGAAGCGCCGGCGGTCCTCGGCGCGCGCCACCTCGAAGCCGCCGGGATACTTGTCGGGGTCCACGCCGCACTCGCCGCGGATCGGCATGATGCCGCATTTCTCGCGGCCCAGCATCCCGCGCGCCAACGCGAGGTTGACCACCGCCTTGACGTTGTCCACCCCGAAGCGGTGCTGGGTCAGCCCCATGCTGTAGACGAACACCGTGGTTCGCGCGCGCGCATACTGCTCCGCGAAGCGCAGCATGTCGGCGCGCGACAGGCCGGAGCCCTGCTCCAGCGCCTCCCAGGGCAGGTCCTCGACCCGCGCGCGCACGTCCTCGAAGCCCGCGGTGCACTGGGCGATGAACTCGCGATCGATCCAGTCCCGCTCGATCAGGGTCTTGAGCACGCCGGTGAGGAAGGCGATGTCGCCGCCCACCGACACCTGGAAGAAATCGTCCATCAGCCGGGTGCCGAAGAGCGCGCTCCTCAGGTCGCTCGGCACCCAGTAGCGCTCGAGACCGGGCTCGCGCATCGGATTCACGACCAGGATGCGGGTGCCCCGGCGCTTCGCGTACATCAGGTACTTGGTGGTGACCGGCTGGTTGTTGGCGAGGTGGGAGCCGAGGATGATCACGAGGTCGCTGCCGATCAGGTCCTTGAGCGAGCAGGTCGGCGCCGGCACGCCCAGGGTGTCCTTGAGGCCGGAGACGCTGGCCGCATGGCAGAGGCGGGCGCACAGGTCGACGTGATTCGAGCCCATGAGCCGCGCCGCCTTCTGGAACGAGTAATCGTTGACGATCCCGCGGGAGGTGGCGAAGAAGCCCAAGCGATCGCCCGGCACGCCGCGCAGCTCCTCGCCGATGATCGCCAGCGCCTCGTCCCACGACAGGCGGTGGAGGCGGTCGCTCCCGGCGCGGTGGACCAGCGGGAACGGCAGGCGGCCCAGCTTGCGCAGCTCCTCGTTCGAGAGCGAGCGCAGCGTGGCGAGGTCGCGGAGCCCATGCTCGGGGATCGGAGCCATGGTGTTCAGGCGCAGGAGCTTGAGGCGCGTCATGCACAGGTGGACGCCCGAGATCACGTCGTCGCGCAGCCCGCGCGGCCCGAGCGAGCATCCGTCACACACGCCGTGCCTGAGGATGCGCCAGGCGTACCCGAGGTTGTCGCGGTTCTCCCAGGCGACCTCGATCATCTCCCGATAGGGCCGCGGACGAGGGTGGCGAGCGGGGCCGAAGGGGAGGAGGTCACGCAGGCGGAAGCGGCCGCCGCCGGAGCTCAGGGGAGAGGCGCACATAGCTGCGTGTAGAGTAGACCCGATGGATGCCTGCGCGGAAGAGCGGCCGGACCCCGAGGGATCCGACTCTCCGGAGAAGCCGAGGCGGCGCCCCATTCGTGGGAGGGCGCGGCGGGTTGCGGTCCTGGTCACGGTCATCGTGGCGGCCGCGAGCCCGGTCCGCCCCGCCGGCCAGGATCCGGGCTCGCTGGGCCGGGCGGTCCAAGTCGGATCCTGTATCCTCATCGCACCTCCCGGGCACGGAAAGCAGCTCGACGCCCTGGCGGAGCACGCGAGGCGCTCGGTGTGCGAGCGGCGGCGCCGTACCGGATGTTCCTGGTTCCCCCCGAAGGGCCGAGCGAGGCGCTCAGGCGGCTCGATGCCGGGGTCCCGCCGTGGGCGGCCGGGTACATGCTGCCAGCCCAGCGGCTCGGCGCCATCCGCACCGCGGAGGCCGGGCGCTATCCCTACGGCACGCTCGAATCGGTGCTGGCCCACGAGGCCACCCACATGCTGCTTCACGACGCGGTCGGAGACCGGCTCCCCTTGTGGTTCGAGGAGGGGGTCGCGACCTGGCAGGGGCGAAAGTGGAGCCTCGAGGACATCTTGATCTATTCGTCCTCGCTGCTCACCACCGACCTGCCCGCCCTAGCCGACCTGGACGAGTCCTTCCACGGCCCGGCCGCACAGGCCGGGCGGGCGTACGCGGCGGCCTTCTCCTTCGTCTCGTGGAGCACCCGCCGCTACGGCCCGGGGCTGGTCCGCAACGTCCTCGCCGCGGCCCGGTCGCGCCCCTTCGAGGCGGCGTGGAAGTCGGCGGCCGGGGAGACCCTCGACAGCTCCGAGGGCGCCTGGCGAAAGGAGAGCCTGATCCGTTACCGGTGGATCCCGGTGGTCATGGCCTCGAGCCCTCTCTGGGTCGGCATCAGCTTCCTGGCGCTGGTGGCCGGCGCCAGACGCCGCGCCCGGGCCAAGGTGGCCCGCGAGCGATGGGCAGACGAAGAGACCGAGACGGAGACCGAGGAGGTCGTTCCGGAGGGGCCGGGAACGGAGGGGGCGGCTCCTGGATCGGGGCCGGCCGGGACGGCGGCCAGCTCATCGGGGCTGCCCGTGACGACGGCCTCCGCATCGGAGCCGCCCGCCTCGGAGCCCCCGGTGCCGGCGATCCCTTCACCCGAGCCGCCCGAGCCCGAGATCGATTGACCCCGGCGCCGTCGCGCACTTGTGCTACCGCCGCTGCGCGTCTGAGAATGCCGCCTCTGATGTGCGGGCCCTCGTCCGCCCGCGCCTGAACCGCAGGAGGGGCCGCCCTGAACGCCGAGCTCCGGGAGTTCGTTCGCGACAGTCTCGCGCAGGGCTTGACGCGCGATGCGATCCGCGAGCAACTCCAGCGCGCGGGCTGGCGCGCCGAGGAGATCGACGCGGCGCTCGCCGCGTGGTCGGAATCCGAGTTCCCCGTGCCGGTGCCGAAGCGACGGGTGCAGCTCTCCGCGCGGGAGGCGTTCCTCTACCTGGTGCTGTTCGTGACGCTCTACGTCACCGCATTCAACATGGGTGCCCTCCTGTTCCAGTTCATCGAGCGCTGGCTGCCGGACCTCGCGTTCACTCCGGGCTACGCGGTTCAGGACCGCTTCAGCGCCCGCGCCGTCCGCGATTCGATCGCGGCGTTGCTGATCGGGTGGCCCGTGTATCTGTTCCTGTCACGTGTGATCGGAGGGATGCTCGCATGCGACCCCGAGAAGCGCGTCTCAGGCGTACGCCGCTGGCTCACGTACGTCACGCTGTTCGTCGCGGCGCTCGTGATCCTCGGCGATCTGACATTCGTGGTCTCGCGGCTGCTGTCGGGGGAGCTGCCGCCGCGCTTTCTCGCGCGGACGATCGTGGTGCTCCTGATCGCCGGGTACGTGTTTGGCCACTACCTCGCCGACTTGCGGCAGGAAGAGGACGAGCGGCGCGAGCGCCGCACGCGCGGGCGGTTGCCGCTGCCGCGGCTGGCGGGAGCCGCCGTGCTCGTCGTGCTGGCGGTGGCGCTCGGGGTCGCGGGCTCGCCGCGAAAGGCGCGCTTCGAGGAGATCGACCTCCGCCGCGTGCGCGAGCTGCAGCAGCTCTCGAACGCCGTGGAGTCCTATTACCGCGGGCGTGGCGCCCTGCCGCCATCGCTCGATTCGCTGGCAACCGTGTCGGCCCCGTCCGTCGAGTCACTACAGGACCCGGTGACGCGGCGGTCGTACGAGTACCGGCTGCTGGGCGCGGAGACGTACGAGCTCTGCGCCACGTTCGCCCAGCCCGACTCAGTCGGCGGCGCGCCGGAACCGCCGGGTCCGGATCGACCGTCGCGCTTCTGGCGGCACGGGGCCGGAAGGCACTGCTATACGCTGAGGCTGCCGCGGGTGCTCGTGAACGAGAACCGTCCCTAGGACACTGACCGCTTCGCGGGAGCAACCACTGTCGCCGATCAAGGCCAGCGGGTAAGCTTGTCGGCGTTCGATCCCTCCCGGGCCGCCCGCTTGGCCGTCACCCAAGGAGGCGGGCCCATGTCTCGGATTGACCGCTCCAGCAGTTCTCGCCGCTGGTCCGGCCCTCTGCTGGCCGCGGCGCTGGCGGTGCTCGTCGTAGGCGCCGCCATCGTCGTCGTGGCCGGGCTTCTCGCGATCGCGCACCGGCCGCCGCCGGGCGGAGCGTCGTCGCCGTCGCTCGGGGTGGGCGCCGCCACCCGGACCTCGATCGGCTTTCGCACGCCCGAGCTCCTGGCGGAGCATTATCGGAAGCACGGGGGCGAGTTCGGAGACATCACCAGGGAGGAATACCTGCATAGGGCCCAGAGCCTGAGGGACACTCGCCCCGGCGGCCCGGTGCTGGAGCTGACGAGGCGCGATCGGGTGATCGTGCGCTTCGACCGCGCGAGCGGGGCGTTCCTCGCCTTCGACCCGGACGGGACCATCCGGACCTTCTTCAAGCCGAGACAGGGCGAGGTTTATTTCCAGCGCGAGCGGATGCGGAGATGAGGGCCTCGGAAGCGGTGCGGGCCCTGCTGCGCTCCAAGGGGTGCGCCGACGAGACGGCGGACGCCGGGCTCGAGGGCCTGGTCGGCGACTGGGAGCGCACCGTCCGCGAGGTGAGCTGGGGCTACCCGCTCGGGCTCGACGACTACCTGAACGACCTCGACATCCGGCAGCTCCTCGAGGAGGCCCTGGAGGTGGCGCTCGCCGCCGAACGCGAGGCGGTGGGGCCTCGCATCCGCGCCGCCGACGCGCTCATGAGGTCGCTGGTCGCGCCGAGAGAAGATTGCCTGTGGGGGGAAGCTGTGGCGGCGCGCGAAGGCTGGACAGCCGAGCGCAACTGGTGGTACTTCAGCGTGCCTCGAAGCCCGGGAGCCCTGCTGAGCGGAGACCTCGAGAACATCTGAGCCCGCGTCGAGGAGGGCCTGCCCGTGCAGCGCAGGCGCCGGCACGATCGACGCTGCCGTCTTCTCCCGATCAGAGGATGGTCGATGAACTACCGCCCGCTCGGCAACACCGGCCTCAAGGTCTCCGAGGTCTCGCTCGGCTCCTGGACCACGTACGGCGGCTCGGTCGACGACGTCGAGGCGGGCCCCATCATCCATCGCGCCTTCGAGCTCGGGATCAACCTGTTCGACACCGCCGACGTCTACGCCCGTGGGGGCGCGGAGCGGGCGCTCGGGGCCGCGCTCAAGTCGATCCCGCGCGAGCAGGTCGTGGTCGCGACCAAGGTGATGGGACGGGTCTGGGAGGGGCCGCTGGGAGCGGGGCTCTCGCGCAAGCACATCTTCGACGCCATGGACCGGAGCCTGATGCGCCTCGGGCTCGACTACGTGGACCTCTACCAGGCGCACGCGCCGGACGCCGGGACTCCGATCGAGGAGACGCTGCGTGCCTTCGAGGACCTGGTCCGGGTGGGCAAGGCTCGCTACATCGGGTTCTCGAACTTCGACCGCCAGGCGGGGCTCGCGGAGCGGTCCGTCGCGATCCAGAAGGAGCGAGGCTGGGACCCGTTCATATCGAGCCAGCCGCGTTACAACCTGCTGGAGCCGAGGATCGAGGAGGAACACATGCCGTTCTGCAAGCAGAACGGGATCGGCCTCATGGCCTATTCGCCGCTCCTCCAGGGCGTCCTCACCAACAAGTACGCGGGCGGCTTCATCCCCGAGGGGAGCCGCGCCAGCGGGAGGTTCAAGCACTTCCTCGAGGACGAGAAGGCGCTGACTCCCGAGAACGTCGCGGCGGCTGAGCGGCTCTCCGACTGGGCGGACCGGCGCGAACCCCGGGCCAGGTGGCGCTCGCCTGGGTGCTGAGGAGGCCCGAGATCTCGACCGCGATCCTCGGCGCCACGAGCATCCAGCAGCTCGAGGAGAACCTGAAGGGCTGCGAGATCAAGCTCGAACCCGAGGACTGGCAGGAGCTGGAGGTCACCTCTCGCGGGACGCCACCGAAGCCCGCGGAGGCGCCGAAGCCCCCGGGGGCACCGAAGGCGCGGGCGGCGACGAAGAGCAAGCCCCGCCCGCGCTGAGCCGCGGGCGAGCCGGGCGGGTGCCGGCCGGGCAGCGGGGAGCCTGAAAGGCCCGACAGAGCCCGGCGCGCTTGAGGGCGGCGCAGCGCCGGGCCCCAGCCACGCTCCGGGCTTGTCGGTGAGGACCACGGGGCGTACGATCCCGCTTGGCCCTGAAGCAGCGGCGAACCCGAGGTGTTCGATGCC
This sequence comes from Candidatus Eiseniibacteriota bacterium, assembly GCA_005893225.1. GTDB lineage: Bacteria > Eisenbacteria > RBG-16-71-46 > RBG-16-71-46 > RBG-16-71-46 > WS-3. The sequence continues at coordinate 4,916 of VBOT01000132.1, read as the reverse complement.
GAATCCCGCGGAGCAGGCGCAGCGCATCGAGGAGTCATGCCACCCCACACCCGGCCCGGTGCGCGCGGAGGTCGGAGCGCTCTCCCACCGCGGCCGCGTGCGCGACGCCAACGAGGATGCGTTCGCGGTGTTCCGGATGGGCCGCTACCTCGAGCGGGTGACGACCAACGTTCCCGAGGCCGAGTTTCCTTCGCGGTGCGACGAGGCGGGCCACGTGATGATCGTGGCCGACGGTCTGGGCGGCCACGAGGCGGGCGACGTGGCGAGCCGCAGCGCGCTCGTCAACACCTTCCAGTTCATCCTGAGATCGCCGCGGTGGGTACTGAAGCTCGATGATCCCGCCACCCGCGAGGCCGAGATCCAGGAGCTGTTCGAGCGCTCCAGGAGTTACCTCGCCACGGTTCACGACGCGCTGCGCCGGCAGGCGTCAGGAGACCCCCGCCTGGCGGGGATGGGCACGACGCTCACCGTGGCGTACTTGGTGGGACGCGACCTCTTCGTCGTGCACGTCGGCGATTCGAAGGCCTACCTGATTCGAGGCGGCACGCTGCGGAAGATCACCCGCGACCACACCGTGGCGCAGGAGTACGCGGACCTGGGCATGATCTCCCAGGAGGAAGTGGCCTCGCATCGCATGCACCACGTGCTCACGCGCGCCGTGGGCGGTCCCGAGGTGGAGCTGGAAGGCGACATGCATCTGCTCGCCATCGAGCACGGCGACCGCCTCCTGCTCTGCTCGGACGGGCTCACCGACATGGCATCCGAGCCGGAGATCGCCGCGGTCCTCGAGGCGCAGCCCACGAGCGACGGAGCCTGCCGGGCCCTGGTCGATCTCGCCCTCGAGCGCGGCGGGCGGGACAACGTGACCGTGATCGTGGCGGGGTTCACCGTAGGCTGATCGGACGCCTGCTCTACGGGTCGCGGCGCGCCCTGCTCGGAATCGACTCGGTCAGGCCGGACGGCTCTCGACCTTCGCTTCCACCAGCTTGAGGTCGACCGCGGCCTTCTGATCGTCTCCCACCAGCACGTTGAACACGTAGTCGCCCGGCCTCGGGAACTGCACCCCGTTCATGCCGAGGATATGGTTCATGCGGATGGCCGAGCCCGGCGTGCCGGTGGGAACCACCAGGTTGGCCCCGACGGTGAACAGCTTGCCGCCGTCTCCGTCCGCGAGCTGGATCTCGATCTTCTTGGTCTTCCCTTCCTCGGCGCGGGTGGCCTCGAAACGCATGACCAGGAACATCTGGGGATGGGCGGCCGGAAACTGGCTCGCCCCGAGCGCGTTGAAGATGCCCAGGATGTTGAGCTTGCCGTCCTGGGTGACGTTGGCGCCGTCGGCGAGCACGGCAAACGTGACGTCCATGCGTTCTCCCCGCCTTTCGAGCTTGCCGGCATGCAGCCGAACCCCGGTCGCTTCAAACGAGGCCGGATGCTAGCACGAATCGGCGGCGGGCCGGGGGCAGAGCGGCCGCCTTCGAGCCCCGGCCGTCGCGAATCAGGAGGCGCTGACCTCCGCGGCCTGTCGCACGCCTCGCTCGAGGTCGACGGTGAGCAGCAAGGCGGCCCCGCCGAGGAAGAAGGGCAGCAGCGTGAAAACCGCGAACCTGCCGGAGCCGAAGAGCTGCGCCGCGAGGCCGAAGAGCAGCGGGCCGGCCACGCCGGCGAGCTTCTCGCTCACCGAGTAGAAGCCGAACATGCCGCCGAGCCGGGACGGCGGCACCATCGAGGCGAACATCGAGCGCGAGAGCGACTGGGTGCCCCCCTGGACCAGCGCGACCATCGCGGCGAGCAGCCAGAAGTGCCAGGGCCGGCTGATCAGGTAACCCACCACCGTGATCAGCACGTAGCCCCCGAGCCCGATCGCCACCGCCAGGCGCGGTCCGATGCGCTGGCCCAGCCGGCCGAAGGCCAGGCTCGCGGGCGCGGCCACGATCTGCACCAGCAGGAGCGCGCCGATCAGGTCCTTGCGCTCGATTCCGACCTCGCTCCCGTAGATCGTGGCCATGCGGATCACGGTGCCGATCCCGTCGCTGTAGAGCCAGTACGCGAGCACGAAGCGAAGCAACTCCGGATGCTCGCGGCGCCGGGCCACGATTCCCCGGAGCTCGCGGATCGCGGACCGGACGAGCTCGGGCAGGGGAGCCCGGGGCCGGGGCGAGTCGGGCTCGGGGACGTCCATGAAGAGCGGGAGGGAGAAGCCGAACCACCACAGCCCGACACTCGCGAACGAGAGCCGCGTGGCGGCATCGAGGCCGGGGAGGCCGAAGCGCCTGGGGGCCAGGATCCACGCCAGATTGACCGCGAGCAGGAGGCCGCCCCCGACGTACCCGTAGGCGAAGCCGCGCGCCGAGACCCGGTGGAGCTCGCGGGGCGCGGCCACGCTGGGGAGCAGCGAGTCGTAGAGCACGTTGGCCGAGGCGAACGGGAGGAAGGCGAGCACGAACAGCACGAGGAGGGCGCGCCACTGGCCGCCCGGAACCAGCGCCATCGAGGCGGTGGCGAGCGAGCCCATCAGCACCAGCCCGAAGAGCAGCGGCTTCCGCCGGCCGAGCCGGTCGCTGGTGGCCCCGAGGATCAGGCCGGTCACCGCGCTCAGGAGCATGGCGCCGGCGCTGGCGTAGCCCCAGGTCGCGGTGGCGAGATTGTGGGGCATCGAGTGGGAGGCGTGCTCGGCGAAGAACGGCGGAAGGATGGCGGCGATCACCGTGGTCGCGAACGCCGAGTTGGCCCAGTCGTAGAGGCACCACGCCCGTACCGCGCGCGCCCGCGCCGGGTCCAGGATTCCGGCACTGGGCGCTGGCCCCGGAGGACGCATGCGCGGATACATAGCAGAGCGGGGCGCCAGGTTCGAGGGAGGGACCCTCCCCCGGGGCCATACGCCTCCTGCCGCGGCGACCCGATGGCCGCGCCGATCAGCAGCGGGGCATAGAGCAGCAGCCGCTGAACGAGGGTGAAGCGATCCAGCCGGTGATCCATGAGCGGGACACGGACCATCACGTTCGTCACCAGCGCCGCCCACGCCAGCCAGCGAAAAGGCTCGGTTCGTCCGCTCGCTGCGGGCGACCCGAGCTCGGCCTGAACGAGAGCGACCCAGAAGAGGCCGGCGATCGCCATGCACCAGATCCGCGCCGTGTCGCAGGCGAGGAGATGCATCGCCAGGGGCGCCAGCGCCACGCACGCGATCCAGGTTGCATCGCGAGCGGGTCGCCGGGTCTCGAAATGCGTCGCCACGAAGGTCGCCATCACCAGCAGCGAGGGCAGGACGGCGACGAGCGAGCCCGGATCGGCGAGCCGCCGCAGGAAGTGCCCTCGATCGGTGCGCACGAACTCGGCGAAGCTCGTCACCAGCCATTCCGGAACCAGGACTTGATAATCGGGAGCGATGAAGGCGAAGGAAGAGAGCCGGGCGGTCAGCGTCGACTGGAGATGCGTCTGATCCAGGACCGACAGATACGACGCAATCCCTGCAAACGTGAGGAGCGGCAACGTGAAAGGCGCGAACGCCGAGACGGAGCGCGGGGCAGGCCCTCTCCGCACGACCATCCAGACGCAGAACAGGACGCTGGGCAGACCGGTCAGGAGGCTGATCTCGTGGACGAGGACCGCGAACGTCTGGAGGAGCCCGGCGGTCCAGAAACGGCCGCGCAACACCAGCAGGATGGAGAGGAGGGTGAGGACCAGCACGATGTCGTCGTAGTACCCGATCAGGTGGGCGCTCATGACGACGAACGGGGACGTCACGAACACTGAGACCAGAAGGAACGAGTTGCGCGACCACTGCAACCTGGCCAGGATCCGGTGACTCGCCCACAGCAGGGCGCCGCAGGAGATGGCCAGGAACAGCGACGAGAGCAGGGCTATGGACCACGCGGCCTGCGGCAGGTGCGTGGAGCGCGAGAGTGCCGTGAACGCGGTACCCACGAGTCCGCGCTTCACGAAGCCGAACCGGTAATCGACGAGCCAGTGGGACTCGGCGTAGTCGTTGGGCAGGCGGATCGCCCGCAGCAGGGTGACGAGCATCCCCCACGCGACGATGCCGAGGACCAGGAAGCGTCGGCGTGAGGTCATGCTGCGACGGCCGGAAAGGCACCCCGCTGTGCGGAGCCGGTGGAGTCCGCGGAGGGGACGGGCTACCGCGTCGGACGGCGCGAACGCCCGTCACCCGAGAACGTTCTTGCGCCCGAACCCGAGACTACGCTCGGCATGGCGCCCGGCTCCAGATCCATTGCAATGGCGAGCCCCGCCCGGAACCGGGCGGGGCCGTCAGGCCCGCGAGGGGGACGAGCGGCTCAGCCCCCTTCGGCAGCGTTATCGGCGCCCCGCGGCGGCGCCATCACGCCTCGGCTCGCCGCCTCACCACCTCGGCGGCTGAGCGAACCCGAGCTCTCCGTCCTCACGGTCCCACAGGCGCCAGCGGCGGGGGGTGATCCCGAGCGCCCGCAGGCCGTCGGCATATTCGTAGCGCAGAATCAGATGGTCGGTGGGATTGCGCACCGCGGTGAACTGGGTCCTCTGCACGGGGTCGTACCGCCGGCTTCCCCATCCGGTGCCGGGGTTGGACTCCGGGGCACCGGGCGCCGGCTCGAGGCCAGGCGCGGGCGTGCCCTCCATGCTGTTCGTCGAGCCGCGACCGGCCAGGCCGTCGGAGGCTTTGGGAGCCTCGTTCGGCGCCTTCTGGAGCTCGGGTGACGGGGCTCCGGCCTCGGGCGCCTCGCCGCGGTCTCTGCGAGCACGGTCCTGGTCCAGATCGCTGCCCTGCATGCGGCGCTGCCGGCCCCACCGATCCCACCAGCCAACAGGCTCGACCTCACGGAAGGAGAGCACCCGGATCCAGCCCAGGTCGCCATTGGCCTGGTCGGTCCTCTCCGCATAGGAATGCTCCTCATCCACGAACACGAACCGGCGCACCTGGTCGA
>VBOT01000131.1:18169-25169 GCA_005893225.1 Candidatus Eiseniibacteriota bacterium | reverse complement strand
CACGACGCTGACGTACCCCTTCACGGTCCCTTCCGAGAGCTTGAGCTCGGCCGCGATCGCCTTGTTGCTCCTGCCGCGGGCGATCAACTCCAGCACGCTGCGCTCGCGCGCGGTGAGCTCGGCAAGGGCCGAGCGGCCGGCCGCGCCAGACACGCCCCGCAGCAGGTGCCGCTGGGCCTCGGCATGAAGCGCCGGCTGACCCTGGTGCACGCTGTGGATCGCCCGTACCAACTCGGCCCGCGACACGTCCTTGAGCAGATAGCCGATCGCACCCGCCTTGAGCGCCTCGTGCACCTGCCGGTCGCCGGCATAGCTGGTGAGCACCAGGATCCGGACCGAGGGCAGCTCGCGGCGCAGCCGCTCGATGGCCTGGACCGCGCCGCCTCCCGGCATCACCAGGTCGAGCAGCACGACGTCGGGCCTGAGCGCGGCGGCGACGTCGAAGCCCTCGGCGGCGCCTCCCGCCTCGCCGACCACCCGGATCCCGGGCTCGTCGGCGAACAGCGTGCGCAACCCCTCGCGCACGATCTGGTGATCATCCACCAGGACGACGGAGACCGGGCCGCTCATGTGCCGGCTCCCGCGGCCGGCACGACCGCGAGGATCGTCGTTCCGCGCCCGGGGACGGAGCGAACCGTGAGCGTGCCGCCCAGCGCCTCCGCGCGCTCCCGCATGTGGCGGAGTCCGAGGTTGGGCTTCGGGCCGCCGCCATTGGAGAGGCGCTCGGGGTCGAAGCCGACGCCGTCGTCCGCCACCGAGAGCACGACACGGTGGTCTTCCGACGCGAGCTCGATCTTGACGCTTGTCGCTCGGGCGTGCTTGAGAACATTGTGGAGCGCTTCCTGGAACATGCGGTAGAGCGAGGCCTCGAGCTTCAGGGATTGCGGCCGGTAGCGCTCGAGGTCGAGGTTCAGCGCCAGGTGGCCGGTCGCGCTCCGCGCTCCCGCTCGCAGGGTGGTCGCGAGCCCGTCGCGCTCGAGCAACTCGATCGAGGACAGGGCTCCTCGAGCCGCTGCTTCCCCGGCCTCCGATTCCGCGGGCCTCAGCTCGTGCAGCAACCCGCGCATCTCGACCAGCGAGGCGCGGGTCAGCTCCACGACGCGCTCGGCGAGGCGCTCGCCCTCGACCGGGTCGCGGCGCCAAGCCGGCGCGATCGACTGCGACAGCAGCGAGGCGCTGAACACGAGCTGGGTGATGGAATCGTGGAGATCGCGCGCCAGCCTCTGGCGCTCCTCCAGGGCGGCCAGCCGCCCGGCGTTCTCGAACAGCCGGGCGTTCGTGATCGCCACCGCGAGATGGTCCGCGATGATCTGGAGGCTCTCCGAGTCCTCCACCGTGAAGCGCCCTCCGCTCTCGACGTCGAGGACCCCGAGGACCCGGTTGCCGAGAGTGATCGGGATCGCAAGCACCGCCCGGATCCCCTGGACGCCGGGAGCCGGCAGGTAGCGCGGGTCGGACTCGACGTCGTTGACCAGGATGGGACGACCCTCGCCCACCGCGGCGCCCATGATCCCCCCTGCCACGTAGAGCGGGGGGTCGCCGGCGATGGGTTTCCGGTAGTGACCTCCCACGGCGCGGATCCGGAGAGTCTCGGTAGCGGGCGCCTCGACCAGCCCGATCGCGATGTTGGGGTAGCCGAGCAGGTCGTGAATCACGTCCACCGCGTTCTGCAGCAGCGAGTCGAGATCGAGGCCGGCGGCGATGACCCGTCCGATGCGTGCGATCAGCGCGAGGCGCTCGGTGCGCTGCGACTCGCGCTGGTACTGCCGCGCGTTCTCGATCGCGATCGCCGCGTGGCGCGCGAACAGGGTCAGGATCTCGACGTCGCGCGGGTCGAAGCGCCGGGGCGGGCGCGCGCCGACGCCAAAGAATCCAATCAGGCGGCCGTGCCACGAGATCGGCAGGCCGATCACCGCGTGGTCGGCGTACTCGGGCAGCGTCATGCTCCGCAGCTTGTCGTAGCGCTCGAGCAGCACCGGCCCGCGGCGGAGCAGCACCTCGCCCGCGAGTCCGACCCCGGGCGGCATCTCCGCCCCGATCTCGCCCGGAGGCATGCGGAACGCGGCCTCGGTTCGAATGACGTTACGCTCCTCGTCGAACAAGCCGATGGTGCCGTCGTGGGCGTCGAGCAACTCGCAGGCGTGGTGGACGATACGGGTGAGGAGCGGGCGCAGCTCGAGCTGGCAGCTGATCGACTCGATGACCTCGCGCAGGCTCTCCTGCTGGCGCAGCAGCCGGCGCGGATCGGAGGCGGCGGTGTCTTGCGAGGTGCGACGCGGCGGGGGCGGGGCCATGGTGCACCAATATTTTAGCACGCCTCGGCCGGGGTCCCGGCACCGTTTCGCCGGCATCTGGGCGTCTTCCGCTCTGTCCTCCCCAGGGGGTTCCGGATATCATCCGGGCCATACGGGAAATGGAGCCGGCCTGGACCCAGACGGCCCGCCCGAGCTCGCCAGTGCGCCTTTCCTCGGAGGTGCCGATCGATGCCCGACTCCTTTGGCCTGAGCTCCATCCACGTCCGCCAGGGGAACCCCGATTTTCTCGACCTTCCCTGGCACCTGCCGCTGTCGCGATGGCCGGAGGTCTGCCGTCGCCTGGTCGAGGTCGAGCGCGGGCTGTCCCGCCACGAGGTGGTGTTCGCCAGCTATGACGGCGTGATCTATGCGCTCAAGGAGCTGCCTCCCCGGGTCGGGGTCCACGAATACGACCTACTGTGCGGCCTCGAATCGCGCAAGCTCCCGGCCGTGGCGGCGGCCGGGCACGCGTGCACCCGGCTGGTCCAGGGCGACGGCGGCGACTGCAGCGTCCTGATCACGCGCTTCCTGGAGTCGTCGCTCCCGTATCGAACGCTGTTCCTGAACCCTGGGATGGAGCGTTACCGCGAGCGGCTGCTGGACGCCATGGCGGGGCTTCTGGTGCGCCTCCACCTGGCCGGCTTCTACTGGGGCGACTGCTCGCTCTCCAACACGCTGTTCCGCCGCGACGCCGGCGAGCTCCAGGCCTACTTCGTGGACGCCGAGACCTCGGCGTTTCGCGAGCCGCTCGACGATGGGCTGCGCGCCCAGGATCTCCTGATCATGATGGAGAACGTGGCCGGCGACCTGGCCGGGATCGCCTCCCTCGTCGAGCCTCACGAGGCGGCGCGCATCCAGAACACCGGTCGGGTGATCCGTGAGCGCTACGAGCGGCTGTGGAGCGAGATCACGCGCGAGGAGGCGATCGCGCCGAGCGAGAACTACAGGATCCACGAGCGCATCCGCGCCCTGAACGAGCTCGGCTTCACGGTGGGCGAGATCGAGCTCATCGCCACCGGCGAGGGTGACCAGCTCCGGGTTCGCACCATCGTCACCGACGGCGACTATCACCGGCACCAGCTCCACAGCCTCACCGGAGTGGTGGCGAGCAACCGTCAGGCGGCCACGATGCTCAACGAGATCCGCGAGATCAGGGCCACGCTGTCGCGAGAGCTCGACCGCAGCGCGTCGGACAGCGAGGCCGCCTACCGCTGGCTCCACGAGCGGTTCCGTCCCGCGGTCCAACGACTCGCCTCGCTCACCGACCGCTCCGACGATCTGCCCGAGCTCTACTGCCAGGTGCTCGAGCACAAGTGGTTCCTGTCCGAGCGCGCGCACGCCGACGTCGGGCTCGAGCGCGCGATCGACGACTACCTCGAGCGCTTCCAGCACGCGTGACGGAACGGCCCGGCCGCGGCGCACGGGACGCGAGCCCGGCGGCGGCGCCTGTTCCCGCCGGCTCCGACGCTGCCCCCGGCCGGTGGCGGGCGCTCGCCTGGCTGGCCCTCGCCACGCTGCTGTCGATGAGCACCTGGTTCTCCGGCACGGCGGTGGTGCGGCAGCTCCGGCCGGAGTGGCACCTCTCGGCCGGCGCGGCCGCGTGGCTCACCATCGCGGTCCAGCTCGGCTTCGTGGCGGGGGCGCTGTGCGCCGCCGTCACCAACCTGCTCGACGTGTTCCCGGCGCGCCGGGTGTTTCTGGTCGCGAGCCTCGCCGCCGCGGCGGTCAACGCCGGGTTCGCGGGCGCGCGGGGCCCGGGGCCCGGCATCGCCCTGCGCTTCGCCACCGGGTTCTTCCTCGCCGGCGTCTATCCGACCTCGCTCAAGGTGATGGCGACCTGGTTCCGCGGCGGCCGCGGCCGGGCGCTGGGCATCATGGTGGGCTCGCTCACCGCCGGCTCGGCCGCCCCGCACCTGGTGAACGCCTTCGGCGGGCTCGACTGGCGCGCGGTGGTGCTCTCGACGTCCCTCCTCACCGCCCTCGGGGGCCTGCTTGCGGTGTCGGCGGTCGCCGACGGTCCGTTCCCGTTCCCGCGCGCCCGCTTCGACCCGCGCCAGGCGGGACGGGTGCTCCAGGATCGCGGCGTGAGGCTCGCCTGCCTCGGCTACTTCGGCCACATGTGGGAGCTCTACGCGATGTGGACCTGGTTCCTGCTGTTTTTCTCCGACAGCCTCGAGCGCCGGGGTCTCAGCGATCCGCGCGCGCTCGCCTCGCTCGGCACCTTCGCCGTGATCGGCGCCGGCTTCGCGGGGAGCTGGATCGCCGGGATCCTGAGCGACCGCTGGGGACGAACGAGGAGCAGCGCTCTGGCGCTCGCTATCTCGGGCCTCTGTTCTGCGGGGATCGGGGTCGCGTTCGGGGGCCCGCCGCTCCTGGTGCTCGCGATCGGGCTGGTGTGGGGCGCGAGCGTGGTGGCGGACTCGGCCCAGTTCTCGACCATGGTGACCGAGCTCGCCGACCCGGCCTACGTCGGCACCGCCCTCACCCTTCAGCTCGGGATCGGCTTCACGCTCACGGTGCTCACCATCTGGCTGATCCCGCTCGCGCGCGAGGCGTGGACGTGGCGCTGGGCGTTCGCGCTGCTCGTCCCCGGCCCCCTGATCGGGATCGCGGCGATGCTCAGGCTCCTGAGCCTGCCCGAGGCCCGGAAGCTCGCCGGGGGGAGGGGCTGACGGGAGGGTAGGGCGTGACGGCCGAGGCGCGCTGCCACTATGATGGCTCGCGTCCGCACCGGCCGACCCACGATCGAGCGAAGGAGCCGCATGGAGCCGAACCAACGGCAGATGCCCGACGGGCGCGTGGAGTTGATCGATCTCGCCTCGATCCAGGGCAGCCCGCTCTACAACCACGACCTGGCGCCGGTTCCCGTGTCGAGGCGCAACTGGACCACGTACAACTACGCCGCGCTCTGGATCTCGATGGCCCACTGCATCCCGACCTACATGCTGGCCTCGGGCCTCATGGCGCAGGGCATGAACTGGAAGCAGGCGATCTTCACCATCCTGCTCGGCAACTCGATCGTCCTGGTCCCGATCCTCCTCAACTCCCACCCTGGCACGAAGTACGGCATCCCGTTCCCGGTGTTCGCGCGCGCCGCCTACGGGACCGTCGGGTCGAACCTGCCGGCGCTGATGCGGGCCCTCGTGGCGTGCGGATGGTTCGGCATCCAGGCCTGGATCGGCGGCGAGGCGCTCCAGACCTTCCTCATGGTGGTGTTCCCGGGCTGGAAGAATCTCCTCGGCCCGGGCTTCGGCGGCCATGCCACCACCGAGTGGCTCTCGTTCATGCTGTTCTGGGGGCTCAATATCTGGATCGTCTACCGGGGCATGGACCTGCTCAGGAAGGTGGAGAACTGGGCGGCGCCCTACGTCCTGGCGGTGACGCTGGTCCTGCTGGTGTGGGCGGTGAGGCAGGCGCACGGGTTCGGTCCGCTGCTCTCACAGCCGGGAAAGTTCGGCACGCTGGCCCAGTTCCTGCCGGTCTTCGTGCCCTCGCTCACCGCGATGATCGGCTTCTGGGCCACGCTGTCGCTCAACATGCCCGACTTCACGCGCTTCGGCCGCAGCCAGCGGGAGCAGGTCATCGGTCAGACCGTGGCGCTTCCCACCACCATGTTCCTCTTCGCGGCCATGGGGGTGCTGATCACCAGCGCGAGCGCGATCATCTACGGCGAGCCGATCTGGGATCCGGTGAAGCTGATCGGCAAGTTCAAGGATCCCCTGGTCGTGGGGGTGGCGATGTTCTCGGTGGTGGTCGCCACCCTGGCGGTCAACGTGGCCGCGAACGTCGTCTCTCCCGCCAACGACTTCGCCAACGCGCTGCCGCGCTATATCAGCTTCAAGACCGGCGGGCTGATCACCGGCGTGCTCGGCATCGCGATGCAGCCGTGGCGCCTGCTCGCCGACCCGCGCGGCTACATCTTCGCGTGGCTGGTGGGCTACTCGGGGGGGCTCGGCTCGATCGCGGGCGTCTTGATCGCCGACTACTGGATCGTGCGCCGGCGCCGGCTGCGGCTCGCCGATCTCTACCTCGCGAGCGGCGCCTACGGCGGCTGGAGCGCGCCCGCCACCATCGCCACCCTGGTGGGGTGCGCGCTAGCCTGGGGCGGTCTGGTGTTCCGCCCGCTCCGCCCGCTCTACGACTACGCGTGGTTCGTGGGGTTCTTCGCCGCCGGGCTGGTCTACCTCGGACTCAAGCAGATGGCGGGCGCGACGCCGGGCCGGCAGGCGGAACCCGCGGAGGCGGTCGGCGGCGCGGTCTGAAGCGCGCGCGGCGCGTCACCGCCGCGGCGCATTCCTCGATTCAGGCGTGACGAAGTAGTAATCTGCCTGGCCGTTCCCTCGACCTGGTCCCCGACCCACCGAACGCCCCTGAACGGAGGCTTCCCGTGAAATTCGCCCACCGCCTCGCAAGGCTTGCCGTCGTTCTCGTGACCGCCGCGACCGCGCTCGCCGGCGCTCCGGTTCGCGCGGCGCTTCCGCCGCTCGTGCCGCGGGACGTCTTCATCGGCAATCCCGTCAAGACCGCGCTCGAGATCTCACCCGACGGCCAGCAGCTCTCCTACCTCGCCCCATCGAAGGAGAACGTGCTCAACGTGTGGGTCAAGACCATCGGCAAGAGCGACGACCGGATGGTCACGAAGGACATGAAGCGCGGGATCCGGATCCACGCCTGGGCGGAGGACAGCAAGCACGTCATCTACCTTC
>VBOT01000131.1:0-18093 GCA_005893225.1 Candidatus Eiseniibacteriota bacterium | reverse complement strand
CCTGATCACCGACGAGAAGCACCCCGACGAGATCCTGGTCGGGCTCAACCAGCGCGATCCGAAGGTGTTCGACATGCACCGCATCAAGATCGCGACCGGCGAGTCGCAGCTCGACACCCAGAACCCGGGCGACGTGGCGGGGTGGGGGACCGATCCGGACTTCGTGATCCGCGCCGCCCAGGCCGCGAACCAGGCCGACGGGAGCACGATCCTCAGAGTGCGCGACAGCGCCGCCTCCCCCTGGCGCGACCTCGTCACCTTGCCGGCCGAGGAGAACGGCGGTTTCGTGGACTTCACCGCCGACGGGAAAGCGGCCTATGTGCTGACCTCGATTGGCGCCGACGTCACGCGGCTCGCGAAGATGGACCTCGCGACCGGCAAGGAGCTCGAGACCCTCGCCACCGACCCGCGCTGCGACGTGAGCGACGTGATGGTGCAGAAGGAGTCTCACACCGTCCAGGCGGTGGCGTTCGAGTACCTGCGCAACGAGTGGAAGGTCCTGGACCCCTCGATCGCCGCCGACTTCGAGGCGCTGAAGAAGGTCCACGACGGCGATTTCGAGGTCGTCAGCCGCGACCGGAAAGACGACACCTGGGTGATCTCCTACGTACCCGATGACGGGCCGGTCTCCTACTACGTGTACAACCGCGCGACCAAGAAGGCCGCGTTCCAGTTCGTGAACCGCCCCGCGCTCGAGAAGCTCAAGCTCGCCAAGATGCAGCCGGTGGTCATCGACTCGCGCGACGGACAGAAGCTGGTGAGCTACCTCACGCTCCCGGCAGGGGTGCCGGGCAAGAACCTGCCCATGGTGCTGCTGGTCCACGGCGGTCCATGGGGCCGCGACTCGTGGGGCTACAACGGGCAGACCCAGTGGCTCGCGAACCGCGGCTATGCCGTCCTCCAGGTCAACTTCCGGGCCTCGACCGGCTTCGGCAAGAAGTTCCTGCACCTCGGAGACCTCCAGTGGGGAGGTGCGATGCAGGACGACCTCACCGACGCCGTGAAGTGGGCCGTCAAGCAGGGCATCGCCGACCCCAAGCGCGTGGCGATCATGGGCGGCTCGTACGGCGGCTACGCGACGCTGGCGGGTCTCACCTTCACGCCCGAGCTCTACGCCTGCGGCGTGGACATCGTCGGGCCCTCGAACCTCAAGACCCTGCTCGCCGCGATCCCGCCCTACTGGGGCGTGTTCCGCAAGACCTTCGAGCTCAGGATGGGGCCGGTCGACAGGGACTCCGCGCTCAACCAGAGGATCTCGCCGCTCTTCCACGTGGATCAGGTCCGGGTGCCGCTTCTCATCGGCCAGGGCCTCAAGGACCCGCGCGTCCAGATCGCGGCGGCGATGCGGGGGAAGAACCTGCCGGTCGAGGACGTGGTCTACACCGACGAGGGCCACGGCTTCGTGCGGCCCGAGAACCGGCTCGACTTCTACGGCCGCGCCGAGGCGTTCCTGGCCAAGCACATCGGCGGGCGCGCCCAGCCGTTCAGCGAGGTGAAGGGGGCGTCGGTGCAGGTCAAGGAGCCGCCCGGGAAGGCGGAGACGGCCGGCGGTCAGAAGTAGCGAGTCGCCCGCGTTCAGTGCAGGACGATCAGGCTGCGAGTGCGCGTCACGCGTCCCGCCACGAGCCGGCACCAATAGTACCCGGGCGCTAGCGCTCCGGTGCGGATCCCCAGCAGGTATCGGCCCGGATCCTGGGGACCCGAAAGGAGCGTGGCCGCCCGCCGGCCGGCGAGGTCGAAAATGCCCAGGTCCACCGACGTCCTGAGAGGGATCGAACACTCCACCCGCGCGCCGGCGCCCGCCGGGTTGGGCTCGATCGACTCGAGCGCCGGTTCGGGGCCGATGGCGGGGCCCTGGGGCGCGGCCGCGGGTGTCTCGGTGCAGTCGTTCAAGAGAATCGACACCTCGTCGAACCAGTAGCCGGTCATCGCGAGATCAGGCTTGCCGTCACGGTCGAAGTCACTCGCGGCGATGGCCGAAGGCCCCTTGCCGGTTCCGTAATTGAGCGCTTCCTCGAACGTGCCATCCCCCCTGCCTTTCAGGATTGAAACGTAGTGGTCGTTGACGTTGGCGACCGCCAGGTCGGACCAGGAGTCGCCATTGAGGTCCGACACGGCCACGCCCAAAGGATCGTTGCCTACCGCGTAGGAGCCCACCGCCTGGAACGCACCCCCACCGGTGCCCAGGAAGATCGAGACCTTGCTGGTGAAGTAATTGCCCACCGCCAGGTCCGCCCTGCCGTCTCGATCGAGGTCTCCCACCCCGATGGAAACGGGCCCCGCCGCGCCCAGCGAGCCCGCGGGCTGGAAAGTCCCCGCGCCGCTCCCCACCATGATGGCCACGGTCCCGGAGCCGTAGTCGGCCACGGCGAGATCGGGCTTGCCGTCGCCGTTCAGGTCTCCGCCGGCGACGGCCGTGATGCTCGTTCCCGGAACGCTCGAGGTCACCGCCGGCCGGAAGGTGCCGTCGCCATTGCCCGGAAGCACGGCAACCTGATTGGTGTTGCCGGCGCCCAAGCTCCCCACCGCCAGGTCGGCGTTGCCGTCGCCGGCGAAGTCCGCGACCACGATCGAGATGGGATTTGACCCCACCGGGTAGCTGGCACCGGTCCGGAAGGTGCCGTCTCCATTTCCCGGGAAGATCGCGATGTTCCCGTCCCCGTGGTTGACCACGGCCAGATCGAGCCTGCTGTCCCGGTCGAGATCCGCCGCCGCGATGAAGGTGGGCAGGTTCCCCGCCGGATAGTTGACCGGCGAGCTGAACGACCCGTCTCCGCGACCCAGCAGGATCGAGACGCTGCCGGGCAGGAGCGAGACGGTGGAGCCCGAGTTGGCGATCGCGAGGTCGGGATTGCCATCACGGTCGAAGTCCCCGGTTGCGATCGCGTAGGGGCGGGTGCCGGCGCCGTAGGTCCTGACGCCGTGGAACCTGCCGCCGCCCGCGCTCAGCAACACGGACACATCGTCCGTGAACGCGCTGGACGCCGCCACGTCCGGCCTCCCGTCCCCGTCGAGGTCGGCGACGGCGATCGATACCGCCCAGTTTGCTCCCACGGGGTAGTTCGTGGCCGCCTGGAACGTTCCGTCTCCGTTCCCGAGGAAGATCGATACTCTCGCATCACCCGTGTTGGCCACGGCCAGGTCCAGGCTGCCGTCGCCGTCGAAATCCGCCGCCGCCACCGAATAGGGGTAGATCCCCGTTTGCAGGGTCAATGGCGGCAGGAACGTCCCATCTCCGCTGCCCAGCAGGACCGATACGGTCCCGGGCACGCTGTTGCTCGCCTCGTGCGCGCTGTTCGCCACCGCCAGGTCCAGCCTGCCATCGCGATTGAAGTCCCCTGCCGCGATCGAATTGCCATAGGGGCTCCCGCCCTCGCTCGCGATGCTGACCGCGGGCTTGAAGGTGCCGTCGCCGTTCCCCAGCAGGATCCAGAGCTGGGCCCCGCTTCCCGCCACGAGGTCCTGGTTCGAGTCGCCATTGAAGTCGCCCACAGCGACGAAATACTGATAGTCGGTCGTCGTGTTGCTGATCGGAATCTGAAACGTGCCGTCACCGTTGCCGAGCAGGACCCAGAGCTGATGGGGGCCGACCGCGGCGGATCCGCCGGCGACCGCCACATCCAGATTGCCGTTCCGGTTGAAATCGCCGACCGCGAGGGCGCTTGGAATCAGACCGGCAGGCGAGTCTCGGGCAGCTTGAAACGTCCCATCCCCGTTCCCCAGCAGGACCGAGACGCTGTTGTCCCCGCCGTTGGCGGTGATGAGGTCGGGAGCGCCATCGCCGTTGAAGTCGGCGACGGCCACGTAGTTGGGATGCCTTCCGGTCGCATGTCGCACGGGGGGGCCGAGGGTCCCATCCCCCTGGTTCATGAAGACCGAGACCCCGTCGGTCTCGGGAGTGGCAACCGCAAGATCCGGCCTGCCATCACGGTTGAAGTCGCCTGCCGCGACGGCCGCGGCGCCCGCCTGGCTGCCTCCGAGCGCCGGGTAGCTGCGCGAGCCGTCGAAGCTCGTCGAGTCGCACTCCGCCGAGGCCCTCGGCGCCTGGAGCGCGAGGATTAGCCCCGCGACACCGAGCCATCGAAGGCGCAGCTTTCCCGGCGTGCGATCGGAAATCGAACCGCGTGTCATGGAAGACTCCGGCGTAAGGCCCGGGACGAGCGTGGGCCCAGTCCTCACCGCGCACACCGGAACGTTAACCAGGCATGCTTGAGCCCGCCTTGAGCGGGACGCGTAATGGGTTGCGGTGCAAGGGGGAGCGAGCTATTCAACCTTTTGCTGCGGGAGACGGCGTCGGCCACGGCGCCGGGTCAGCCCACGCTCACTTCACCGTGTCGAGGCCGCGGGCAGGTCGCGCGCGGGATTCACCATCCTTCGTCCGCGGTGGGGCCGTAGATGGAGGGCAGGGGCACGTTCACCAGCCGCAGGTAGACGGAGAGCTGTCCGCGGTGATGGATGAGATGGTTGATGTTCTGCCGCACCACGGCGACGCGCGGGAGCGTGAAGAGGACCCGATCGCCGAGGGTGAGCGACCAGGGGACCATGAAGTCCTGGTCTCGGGCCCCGGCCAGTGCGCCACGCGCCTCCTTGACGTTCCGGTCGAAGCCCTGGACCAGCGACTCGGTGGTCTCGTAGCCGTAGCTCGGCGCGCCGCTCAGGTCGAGCTTTGTCTCGCGCATCGCCAGGGTAATCCACCCGGGCATGCGCGATACGAGCTGCGCCAGGTGACCCAGCGAGAACGATTTCTCGTGCGGCTTCCACGGTCCCTTGTCGCTCGGCACTCGCTCGAGCAGGCGCCGCGTGGTCGTCATCTCCTGGTCGAATTCGGGGAGGAACGATTCGGAAATGCTCATGAAAGCCTCGGACGATTGAGGTGGGATCGACCAACGGAAGCGCTCGGGGAACCGAATCGAGGGCGCACGCTACGACCGGGGCCGGATTCGGGTCAACCGCGATGCCCGAGACGGGATCAGCGCGTCGTTGCCTGCGAGTGCTCCAGCACCCACTCCGTCAACAGCTCCAGGTAGCCTGGCGCCGCACGCGGCCAGTCCCACTTGCCGCCCGCGACGAACGGAAGCGTCCGCAGCATGTGATTCGCCGCAGGAAACACACGTACCGTCACGTCTCGAACGCCACTCTTCCGGAGCGCCCGCCCGACGCGTTTGGAGCTGACATTCGCGGGCACAGCTCGTCGGCGGCGCCGTAGATCGCCAGGACGGGAACGCGCACCGCTCGCCACCAAGGCGCCGGATCGAGAGTGCGCCCGCGCCAGTACCAGCCCTCGAGCACCGGGCCCGATGGGAGCCGTGCGGGCAGTGAGCTGGCGCGTTGCCACGGCGTGCCGTCCGCCTCGGCGAGCAGGGCCCCCAGCTCGCGCTCGTCACCCTTGGCACGCAGCCATTCGAGCATGCGCCGGTCGAGAGAGACCGCCCGCAGCACGTCCGCCACATCGAAACCGGCCGAGGTGAGCCGCACGCTGTCCTGGAACGCGGCGCACTCTCCCACGGGCATGCCAGGGGCGGACACCGCGACGATGAACCGGAGCGACGGCACGCGCGCGGCGACCAGCGGGGCGATGAATGCGCCCTGGCTCAAGCCCCAAACACCGACCCGCAGCGAGTCCACCTCGCGCTGCGAGCGAAGGCACTCGACCGCGGCGGCGGCATCGCGGGCCAGGTCGTCGTAGGTTGCGGCGCCGTAGTCGCCCGAGGATTCGCCCTTGCCTCGCTTGTCGAACGCCATCACCGCGAGACCCGCGCGCGCGAAGAGGTCGGCAAAGAAGCGGTACTCGTGGCGCAGGTTGGAGCTGGATCCTTGCAGGAGAGCGATCCCGGCGCGCGGCCCGGACACCGGCGCTGGAAGGTAGAGCGTCCCGACCAGTCGGGCGTGGCCGCTCGGGAACGAAACGTCGCGTGTCGAATAGGGTAGCGCGCCTGGCGGGGCGGCTCGCCTCAGCGCGAATCGCAGAGTGGGCGAGGCCGCAGGGTCCGGCCTCACGACGCCAGGCACTGCCGGAACCAAGGCGCTCCCGCGGATGGAATCGCCATCCAGGGCGCCATCGAACCGCAGTGGACGTTCGTCCCGCGTCGCGAAGTGTAGATTCTGGCCCTGGCGCTGCACACCGTCGAGCGGCTCTTCCAACAGCATCATGTCCGGACTGCTCAAGGTCCCTTCGAGCTTCGTGTCTTCCTGGATGAAGTGCACCGCGAGCTCGAGGCTCGCGTCACGGAAAACCGCGTGCCCGCGCCACCAGCCGGCGATCGGGTCACGGACCGTGGCCGGCCGAGCATCTCCCTGACGTAGACGGGGCGGGCCGGCGGAGCTGAGGGACACGCCGACGAGACAGAGCGCGAAGGCGATGCGAGGCACCGTCCCTCGCAGTCGGCCGGTCGGAAGCGCACCACCCCGGGGACCGATCACTCGAGGTGCTGTGTCCACCGAAGGGGGAGGGTTCCGAGAGTCGCCATGCGCGCAGGGTACCACGCCGTTTCCAGCTATTCGCACTCAGGCGTTGTCGCCGATGCCGAGAGGGGTCTTGCCCTACCGAGTCGGCGAAGCGGCTTGACGGTGACCGACTCGCTCACTAACCTGCCGCGGCTCGGGATTTGAGCTCCGAGCTCCCTCGCCGCAACCCTCGAGGATCGAGCGGCGCCGCCCCCCGTTCAGCAAGGAGGCCGTATGAGGCTCTGGTTCACGCTTCCCACCCTGTGTGCGCTCGCACTCGTCGCCGGTTGCGGCAAGAGCGAAAAGAACCCCATGTCACCTCTGGACCCGGCTGCCGCACAGCAGGAAGTCGCCGCCGGGTACACGGACCTGGCGGCCGGCAACTACGAGAGCGCGAACACTCACTTCAAGACCGCCCTCGTCAAGGACCCGAACAACCCGCAGGCCAACCTGGGCGCCGCGATCACCGAGGTCTATCTGGTGCAGAACGATCCCGATGTGGCGCCGCTCATCCCGTACTTCGACGGCACGCCGGCGCTGGCGAAACGGCAGGCGCCCGAGGCCTCCCGTGCGAGCCGCACGGCGGCGGCGCTTGGACTGCTCGGCCCCAGAACCTCGGCCCACTACGACCCGGTATCGGGCGGAGCCGCGATGCTGCGGGTCATGAGGCTCGCGGCGGACGACCCGCCAGCGATCTCGGAAGTCCAGTACGTGGTCAAGACCAAGGTCATGCCCAAGCTCGCCTACGCCGAGGCGCGGCTCAACAAGATCGAGCAACAGCCCGGGTTCGTGCTCAAGATCGCGCCGGACGTGACCGGCGAGCCCGACTCGATCGAGGTCGACCTCGGCGACATCCTGATACTCGATTCCGTGATCAACGGGGTGCAGGGCTGGCTGGGGCTCCTGGTGTCGTACAACTTCGACGTGCCGAGCTACGAGCACGTGAATGCCGAGTCGTTGCTTGCCGAGGGGACGAAGTTTGCGACCCTTCATCCCGACGGGGCGCTGCTGCTGGCGAACGCGCGCAACGACTTCCTGACGGTGAAGACGCGCCTGGACGCCGCGGTCACGAGCATCCAGGGCGAGACCGACGACCAGAGCGACGATCTGATCCCGAGCGAGGCCCTCGCCACCCAGGGTTTCATGGACCTGGTCTCGAGCGTGACCACGGTCTACAACTCGCTCAACGGATCGGTGAACGTGGACGTGAACGACCACAATGGGGACCCGTTCACGTTCGGGCTATACATCGGGCGATTCTTCACCCCTGCGATCGCGGATCTGAAGACCAAGTTTCCGGCACATGCCTTCGATTCCAGCCACGATCCGTACTTGATCGATCCGCTGACCTTCGACGATCCGACGATCAACGGAATCTTCCCGGACATGACGAACGCCCGCTGGCAGCTGCTGGTGGGTCCCGTGGGCCCACCGCCCGCGCTCACGCAGCGGTAGGTGGGGTGAGGGGGCGGCGCGCCAGCGCGATCGGGCTGCTGCTGATGGGCGCCCTCGCGCTGGGCGCGCCGGCCCAGGCGATCGAGCCCAGCGCCCTGCCAGAGGCAATCTGGTGGCGAACGCAGCCAGTTTCCAGCCTGCGTCTCGACCCCCTCGAGGCGACTCTCGGTCCTGGCTCGCCTTCGCCGAAGGCGCCTCGGGAGCCGGCTTCGAGCGTTGCGGTCGTTAGGGCCGAGTGGGCCCCGCTCTACCGCGGGTCCGATGGCTCACGGTTCGTTCAGGCGAGTCGCACGCTCTCCGTCATGACTCCTCCGGGGGTGTTCCGGGCGGCCGCCGAGCTGGAGTCCCATTACGGCGCCCTGAGGGGCGGCGATGGGTCATGGTGGGTGGGAGCCGAGCGCCCCAGGTGGTCGAGCGGCGTGCTGGCCGTCTCGGGCCAGGCGAGGCGCATCGCCGCCGGCGTGGCTTTCGGGGGCGCCGCCCAGCAAGGAGCGATGGGTCTGGCACTGGAGGGCCGGGCGTGGGTCGCCCCGGGCTGGAGCGCGGACGTTTCCTGGTCGCGGTGGCCCGAGCGTGCCCTTCTCAGCGTCCGCTGGAGAGAGACTCGAGTCATGGCCACCGGCCGATGGCTGGACCAGCGCCTCCGCTCGAAGGTCACCGGATCGTGCCGAGGGCTCGGGCTCGCGATCACCCAGGAATCGAGGGATCGATCCGGGTCGGAAGCGGGGATCGGTGACCGTCTCGAACCCGCGCTGGCCTGGCGGGCCTCGACAGTCGAGCTCTGGGGACGGGAGTTCGCTCCGGGATGGCGAGTGCGCCTGGAGCACGGGGAGGGCCGCGAAGCCATCCGCGCAAGCCGCGGCGGGACATCGTACGCCGTGGCGGCGGGCCCCGTGGCGAGCACGCTCGTCATGGTTGGGTGTGCGCCCCCGGGTTCGCGCGTCGCCATTCGCGGGTGGGCCGGACGATGGTCCGGCGCCCCGCAGGGGGTACTGGCGCTGTGGCCGTTCGAAGAGCTTGGGGCGATCTCGGGCGCTCGCCGGGTCGCGCGAACGAGCGCCGTTCTCGAGCACCAGGGCCTGTCCGTCGATCGCGATCTTCGGGCTGGGAGTGCGGGGCGGCCGCCTGGATCCTTCGGCCGCGAGCGGACTTCCAGAGCTGGCAGGCGACGTTGCTCGGGCTTGGGCACGACGACGCGGGCTCCGGCGCGACATCCCTCAGGTCGGTGCTGGCGCTCGGCGCCCGGGCGGCAGCCAAGCTCCAATGGGGAGCAGGTGCGGTGAGGCTCGAGGTGATTCAGTGGGTACCCGCCCGCGTCGTCAGATCCTCGCGACCCGCGGGGAGCCCTTCGAGCGTCGGAACCAGGCCGGTTGGCGAGAGCGGCGGCCTGGGTGGCAAGGCCAGCGGCGGGGCCATCGTTAGGTTCTCGATCGAGTCGGCGTGGTAGGGGCAACTGGCCCGCCAGGGCGAGACGCCTCCGGTGCAAAGAGATAGGCTCCTCAGGCAGCCGGTTCTCCCCGGTGAAGATTGACTAACCCAACCGAATCGCATATGTTCCAGCCTAAATCTAACCTGTACGTGAGGGTTTGATCAGATGAGCGCACCAGCACAAGAAAGGCCCCACCTCCTCCGGATCGGAGACCTCGCGCGCGCCACCGGCAAGAGCTCGCGAGCGATCCATCTCTACGAGGAGCTGGGCCTGCTCCAGCCGGCCACCCGCTCGAGCGGCGGCTTCCGCCTCTACGAACCGGGCGCCGTCGAGCGGATGCGCTGGATCGATTTGCTGCACGGCCTCGGGTTCTCGCTCCAGGAGATGCGGGGCGTGCTCGAGAACTGGTGGAGCTCGGAGCAGGGACCGGCCGCGATGGAAGAGCTCCGGGTCCTGTTCCAGCGCAAGCTGGAGGAGACCCGCGAGTCGATCCGCCGCCATCGCGACCTGGAGCGCGAGCTCATGGAGGGACTGGCGTATCTGGAAACCTGCCGCGCATGCGCGACCCCGGCCGCACCGGTGAAGGGTTGCGTGCACTGCACGCAGGATCATGGAATGAAGGAAGAGCCGGCGCTGGTCGCCGGCATCATGACCTCTCCCGAGCCGGGTCACCGGTCCGGGCGGGGGTCGTTCGTTCGAGTCGAAGACATCGGGTGAGGAACATGGATCTACCGATCATCAATCAGTCCAGCCAAGTCAGGAACGGGATCTCGCTCAGCGCTCACGCTGCCCAGAAGGTGCTCGAGCTGCTCGAGCAGCGCGGCACCCAGGGCCACGGGTTGCGCGTCGGAGTGCGCGGCGGCGGTTGCTCGGGCAACTCCTACTTCATGGAGTTCTGCGAAGCCGAGGCGCCGGGCGACGAGGTGTACGAGAGCCACGGCGTCAAGCTGGTCATCGACACGAAGAGCATGACCCTGCTCAGCGGCACCGAGATTGACTTCGTCGAGGGTCTCATGGGCTCGGGGTTCAAATTCAACAATCCGAACGTTCGTCACAGCTGCTCCTGCGGGGAAAGCTTCTCCGCCTGATCGGGCGCGGCATCGGCTGGTCACGGGATCGCATCGGCCCCGCCGGGGCGGTAGATCCCTCAACGCGCCGCGAATGCGCGGCGGGAATTGAACGCACGACATGAGTCACGTGCCTGAGCTGGCGGTCAAGAACCTCCACGTCGCCGTGGAGGGGAAGGAGATCCTCAAGGGCCTGAGCCTCGAGGTGCGCAAGGGCGAGATCCACGCCCTGATGGGACCGAACGGCTCGGGGAAGAGCACGTTAGCCAACACCCTGATGGGGTATCCGCGCTATGAGGTGACCTCCGGCGAGATCCTGTTCAAGGGCAAAAGCGTGCTCGAGATGGAGGCTGACGAACGCTCGCGCGCGGGGCTCTTCATGGCGTTCCAGTATCCGGTGGCGATTCCGGGCGTTTCGGTGGCGAACTTCCTGCGCACCGCGCTGAACGCGCGGCGAGCCGTGCAGGACGCGAACGGCACCGGGGCCATGCCGGTTGGGAAGGGGATCCCGCCCAAGGAATTCAGGGCGCTGCTCCGCGAGAAGATGGCGCTCCTGCACATGGACGAATCGGTCGCGGGCCGTTATCTCAACGACGGTTTTTCGGGCGGCGAGAAGAAGCGAGCCGAGATCCTCCAGATGGCGATCCTGAAGCCCGAGATCGCGATCCTGGATGAGACCGACTCGGGGCTCGACATCGACGCGCTGCGGGTCGTGGCGGAGGGCGTGAACGCCCTCGTCGGTCCCGATCTGGGTGTGCTCATCATCACGCACTACCAGCGCATCCTCAACTACGTCAAACCGCACTTCGTCCACGTCATGGTGGACGGGCAGATCCAGATTTCGGGCGGCCCCGAGCTCGCTCTCAAACTTGAGAGCCTGGGCTACGACTGGCTGCGGGAAGGAAAAGAGGTGACGACCCCATGACCACCACACCCTCCCTCGACATCCGCGAGCGCTATCAGGAAAAGTACGGGTTCCACGACTCCGACCAATATGTGTTCAGGAGCCGGAGGGGGCTGGACGCGGAGATCGTGAGCCAAATCTCGGAGATGAAGGGTGAGCCCGCCTGGATGCGGGACTACCGCCTCAAGGCGCTCGAGATCTTCGAGCGGAAGCCGCTCCCGACGTGGGGCGGGAACGTCGCGGACATCGACTTCCAGAACATCTACTACTACGTGAAGCCGACCTCCGAGGAGGCCAAGTCCTGGGACGACGTGCCGGCCGACATGAAGCGCACCTTCGACAAGCTGGGGATTCCCGAGGCCGAGCAGAAGTTCTTGTCCGGAGTGGGTGCCCAGTACGACTCCGAGGTCGTCTACCACAAGATCAAGGAGAGCCTCGAGAAGCAGGGGGTGATCTTCCTCTCGTGTGACCAGGGCTTGAAGGAGCACGAGGAGCTCTTCCGCCAGTACTTCGGCACGGTGATCCCCTCGACCGACAACAAGTTCGCGGCGCTCAACTCCGCGGTCTGGTCGGGCGGCTCGTTCATCTACGTGCCGAAAGGCGTGCACGTGGACGTGCCGCTCCAGGCCTATTTCCGGATCAACACCAAGGACATGGGGCAGTTCGAACGCACCCTCATCATCGTCGATGAGGGCGCGTGGGTGCATTACGTCGAGGGCTGTACCGCGCCTATATATGCAAGTGACTCACTGCATTCCGCCGTTGTGGAGATCATCGTCAAGCCGGGCGCGCGCTGCCGCTACACCACGATCCAGAACTGGTCCAACAACGTCTACAACCTGGTCACCAAGCGCGCGGTCGCCTATCGGGATGCCACCATGGAGTGGGTCGACGGCAATCTGGGGTCCAAGCTCACGATGAAGTATCCCAGCGTCTACATGATGGAGCCGGGCGCCAAGGCAGAGATCCTCTCGATCGCGTTCGCGGGTCGCGGCCAGCACCAGGACGCGGGTGGCAAGGTGGTGCATGCAGCCCCCCATACCTCGAGCAAGATCGTCTCCAAGTCGATCAGCAAGGACGGCGGGCGCGCGGGCTACCGCGGGCCCGTCAAGGTGGTGAAGGGCGCGCACGACTGCAAGAGCACCGTGAACTGCGACGCATTGATCCTGGACGAGGCCTCGCGCTCCGACACCTACCCGGACATGGAGATCGAGGAGAACAAGGTCACGATCGGCCACGAGGCCACGGTCTCGAAGATCGGCGACGAGCAGCTCTTCTACCTCCAGAGCCGCGGCATCAACAAGGACGAGGCGGCGGCGATGATCGTCTCGGGCTTCATCGAGCCGATCGTGAAGGAACTGCCCATGGAGTATGCGGTCGAGATGAACCGGCTGATCCAGCTCCAGATGGAAGGATCGGTCGGATGACCACCACCGAGCTCAGGACCCCGACCGGCTTCGACGTGGAGTGGGCGGCGCGCGCCGAGGCCCTGGCGACGCGCAGCGGCGAGCCCGCCTGGGCGCTCGAGCGCCGGCGCGCCGCGGCCGAGATCGCGCGCAGCCTCTCGTTCCCGAGCCGCGAGCACGAGCTGTGGCGCCGCACCGACTTCCGCACCCTCGAGGCCGAGGTCGAGAAGCTCGATCCGTTCGCCGAGAGCCCGGCCGCGCGCAGGCTCGACGACCTGCCGCCCGCGATTCGCTCGCGAGTCACGGGAGACGACACGAGCGCGCTCGTCATCCAGCGCGACGGGGGCGTCGTCTTCGAGCGGGTGCCGGCATCGCTTGCCCGGCAGGGCGTGATCGCATGCCCAATGGGCCGCGCGTTGCGCGACCACGCGGACCGGCTCACCGGGACGCTCGGAGGGCTGCTCGAGTCCGACTACGACTGGTACGTGGCCATCGGGGCGGCGCTCCGCACCGGAGGGGCGTTCGTCTACGTGCCGGATGGGGTCGATGCAGTGGCCCCGGTGCGGCTCTTCCACTGGATCGACGGGGGAGGGCGGCTCGTCGTGCCGCGCTCCGTGGTCGTGCTGGGACGGGGCGCCAGGGCCACGGTGGTCGAGGAGCTGCTTTCGGAGACCGCCGACGGCATCTCGCTCTACGCCGGCGGGACCGAGGTCTATCTCGGCGACGAGAGCAAGCTGATCTACGGCACGCTTCAGGACTGGGGACGCAACGTCTACCACTACTCGAACCAGCGCGCGCGGCTCGATCGCGGCGCCGAGCTCCAGTGGATCCAGACCGTGCTCGGCGGGCGCATGGCGAAGGCCAACTCGTACTTCAGTCTTGCCGGCCCGGGCAGCCAGGCCTACGTGCACGGCTTCATGTTCGGCGACCAGCGCCAGCACTTTCACCTTCACACCCTGCAGCGGCATCTGGTGGACCACACCACCAGCGACCTGCTCATCAAGGGCTGTCTCAAGGGTCGCGCCCGCAGCATCTACCAGGGCCTGATCCAGGTGAGCGAGGGCGCCCAGCGCACCGACGCCTACCAGGCGAATCGCAACCTGTTGCTCTCGGATACCGCGCGGGCGGACAGCATCCCGGGGCTCGAGATCCTCGCCAACGACGTGCGCTGCACCCACGGGGCGACGATCGGGCACGTGGACCCCGAGCAGATGTACTACCTGATGGCCCGCGGCCTTCCGCCCGCCGAGGCGCAGCGGCTGATCGTCGAGGGTTTCTTCGCGCCGGTGCTCGACCGCATCCCGCTCGAGAACGTGCGCGAGCAGCTGCGGCAGGTGATCCAGCACAAGATCGGATGACGTTCGTGTCCCATCGCCACCCGGCCGGGGCCGGCGCAACCGCCCCGGTCCAGACCTTCGATCCGCAGGCCGTCAGGGCGCAGTTCCCGATCTTCCGGGAGCCTCGGGCGCGGCCGCTCGTCTACCTCGACAGCGCCGCCACCTCGCAGAAGCCCGACGCCGTGCTCGAGGCGATGGGTCGTTACTACTCGACCTTCAACGCCAACATCCACCGCGGCATCTACCAGATCGCCGAGGAAGCCACGGCCGCCTACGAGGACTCGCGCCGCCGCGTGGCGCGCTTCATCCACGCCGGCTCGCCGCGCGAGGTGATCTTCACGCGCAACAGCACCGAGGCTTTGAACCTGGTCGCGCACTCGTGGGGACGCAGCCGTCTCGAGGCGGGCGATGCGATCGTGCTGACGGTGATGGAGCATCACTCGAATCTGGTGCCGTGGCAGCTCCTGGCGAGCGAGCGCGGCATCGAGCTTCGCTTCATCCCCGTCACCGAGGGCGGCGAGCTGGACCTCGCCGCGCTGCCCAGGCTGCTCGCCGACGGGCGCGCCAAGTTGGTCTCGGTGGTCCACATCTCGAACGTGCTCGGCACCGTGAACCCGATCCCCGAGATCGCCCGCCAGGCGCACGCCGCCGGCGCGGTGATGGTGGTGGACGCCTCGCAGAGCGTGCCCCACTGCCCCGTCGACGTTCAGGCCCTCGGGGCCGACTTCGTGGCCTTCACCGGGCACAAGATGCTCGGTCCGACCGGGATCGGGGCGCTGTGGGGGCGGCGCAGCCTGCTGGAGGAGATGCCCCCGTTCCTGGGGGGCGGCGAGATGATCCGCGAGGTCAAGCTCACCGGTTCCAAGTGGAACGACCTGCCGTGGAAGTTCGAGGCCGGCACGATGCCGATCGCCGAGGCGGTGGGGCTCGGGGCGGCGGTGGATTATCTCGAGAGCCTGGGGATGGAGGCGATCTTCACTCACGACCGCGAGCTCGTCGCCTACGCGATGGAGCGTCTGCGCGAGGTGCCCGACCTCGAGATCCTCGGACCTCCGGCCGATCGCCGCGGCGGCGTGGTCGCCTTCACGCTCGACGACATTCATCCGCACGACGTCGCCACCGTCCTGGATGCCGACGGCATCGCGCTGCGGGCCGGGCATCATTGCGCGATGCCCCTCCACGAGCGCTTCGGGATCCCCGCCACCGCGCGTGCCTCCTTCTACTGCTACACGCTGCCCGAGGAGATCGATGCGCTGGTGAAGGGGTTGCACCGCGCGCGGCAGGTCTTCGCGCGATGATCGCCCCGAGCGTCGCCGGCGGGCGAGGCCACGAGGCGTTCGGGCGATGAGCGGGTTCGACGACATCTATCGCGAGAACATCCTCGACCACTACCGCAACCCGCGGAACCACGGCACGCTGGAGAGCCCGGACATCACCTACGAGGATGCGAACCCGCTCTGCGGCGACCTGATCCGGATGGACTTCAAGCTCAAGGACGGCACCATCGAGCAGGTGCGCTTCTCGGGCCACGGCTGCGCGATCAGCCAGGCCTCGGCCTCGATGCTGTGCGAGAGGGTCGAGGGCATGGCGCTGGAGGAGGCGAAGAAGATCGGGCGCGATGACGTGCTGGAGATGCTCGGGATCGAGCTCGGGCCGGTGCGGCTCAAGTGCGCGCTGCTGGCGCTCAAGACCTTGAAGGCCGGCGTCTACGGCATCCAGCAGTGGCCCGGCGAAGAGGAGGAGAGCACCCGGTGAGCGTTGGGTACGACGTCGGACGGGGCTGCCGAGCCCGGGCCATCGGGTGGCGCCCGTGAGCACCACGGCCGACGGCTTCGTCACCGTGGCCCGCGTGGGCGAGATTCCCGAAGGGGGTGTCAAGCTGGTGCGGGTCGACGATCAGACCATTGCGGTATTCCACATCGACGGCGAGTACCATGCGATCGATGACATCTGCACCCACGACGGCGGCCCGCTCGCCGAGGGTCGTCTCGAGGGCGAGGTGATCGAGTGCCCGCGCCACGGCGCCCGGTTCAACGTCAAGACCGGCGAGGTGCTCTCGCTCCCCGCCACCGTGCCGGTGCCGACCTACGAGGTGCGGGTGGAGGGGGACGACATCCAGGTCGGCTGGGCATGAGTAGCGAGCCAGGCATCACCGCTCGGCGGCGCGATTGGGAGTCTGAACGATGAGCGATATCGACAAGTTCGAGAAGCCGACCCACCCGGGTAGCGGTCCGCAGGTCCCGCAGGACCCGACAGGGGCTTCGGCTCCGCCCGGCGCGCCGGGGCCACGGCCGAGCGGCGACGTCCCGTCATCCTCGGCCGGCAGCCCCTCCACCAGTGCGCCGAGCCAGCAGGAGCTCGCCGTGCGCTCGGCGCTCGAGTCGGTGATGGATCCCGAGATCGGGCTTTCGGTCATCGATCTCGGGCTGATCCGCGAGATCCACTTCCTGCCTGACAAGACCTTCGTCCGCATGATGCTCACCACGCCCTTCTGCCCCTACGCCCCGCAGCTCATCGAAGAGGTGAAGGTGGCGACCACGGGCGTGGTCCCGCTCGACTGCGAGGTCGAGCTGATGCCCGACGCCTGGAGCCCGGAGATGATGCCCGACCCGGGGCTGCTCGGGTTCTCGTTCTGAGGCGTCAGCCCACTCGATCCTGCTCCTAGGCACGCGGCACCCCGGGCGGCTGGCGAATCCCTATGAGCTGTCTCAGAAATGGCTAAGTACACCGTTTCGAAAGTTCGGTGACGTATTTTACGCGGCGGCGAGGCGGGCGTCCCCGTTGTGCAGCTTCGCCATGAGGTTCTCGAAGTCGCGGCGGGTGAACTTCCATTCGAACGGCTTGGCTGCCTGCGCGTAATGGCTCTCGAAGCGGAGCAAGCGATCCTTGAGCCGGGTCAGTGAGGCGAAATCATTCGGGGTAAGCGCCTTGCGCTGGACCACGGAGAAGTAGATCTCGATCTGGTTGAGCCAGCTGGCATGAAGCGGGGTGTGGACCACGATCAGGCGCGGCCAGCGGCGTTGGAGCCGTGCAATGCAGCGTGGACCGCGATGCGACGAACCATTGTCGACTACCCAGAAGACGCGCGGCGCGGAGCGATACGGCTCGCGGGACATTACCTGCCCCACCAGTCGGTCGAAGCTCGCGATGCCCGTGCGGCGCTCGCACCGGCCGAAGACTTTGGCACGGCGAACGTCCCAGGCCGCCAAGTACGCCCACGCTCCGCGGCGTCGGTATTCGTGTTCCACGCGCATCGGCTGCCCCGGAGCAGGTGGGAGACTGGCGTGGCGACGCTGACGCGCCTGGATGCTGGTCTTCTCGTCGGCGCACAGGATGCAATCGGCGGGGCCGAGCCGCCGGCCGCGCCACCGCCCGGCATAGAGATCCAAGACGCGTCCGGCCTTGTCGACGAAGGCCGGGTCGCGCGGGAAGATCCAGCTGCGGTGGTGCCACGGCCGGATGGCGTCCTCCGACAACCACCGCCACAGGGTGGTCTCTCCCACCGATGCGACGAGCCCACGGCGGAGCACTTCGCGCTTGATTTCGGTGAGGCTGAAGCGCGAGAGCGGCAGCCCCAATTCGTGAGGAAGTTCACAAGCCAGGGCCTTGATCTCAACCACGGTCCTGGGGGGAAAAACGAGGCGGTCGTCCATGCCTCGGCAACTCCTCGAGACCCCCGAGGCGTTGCTCAAAGTACCGCTTGCGCCACTTGCTCACGACTTGGCGGGGGAGGTCGAGGCGCTCGGCAATCGCTTGGTTCTCCCAGCCCTGAGCCGCATAGAGAATCACCTTGGCCCGGACCACGTCACGATACGGTGACGTATACTTCCGCGCGATCTTCTGCAGGGCCGCGCGTTCGGCAGACCTGAGCTTGAGGAGAAATGGGCTCTTCCGTGGCATCTTCTTTCCCTCCGTGAATGGAGGGATCGTAGCTGAAGAGGCGGGCAGATTCCCGAGGAAATACGTCACTGTATTTATGGAATCGACGACTAAGTGGAGTAAGCTCGCCGCCATGTGCACAGAATTCCTCCGCGGCTGACGCCGACCGCGA
>VBOT01000142.1:12714-19170 GCA_005893225.1 Candidatus Eiseniibacteriota bacterium | reverse complement strand
GAGCGCGAGTACCAGGAGCGCTTCCGCTACATCCTGGTGGACGAGTTCCAGGACACCAACCACGTCCAGTTCCAGCTCGTCAAGCTGCTGGCCGGGAAGCGCCGCAACCTGACCGTGGTCGGCGACGACGATCAGAGCATCTACCGCTTCCGCGGCGCCCGGGTCGAGAACCTGATCGGCTTCCTCGACCACTTCCCCGAGGCCAAGGTCCAGCTCCTGACCGGCAACTACCGCTCCGGGCAACGCATCCTGGACGCCGCCCATCGCCTGATCCAGTTCAACAACCCGGCGCGGCTCGAGGCCGAGCGCGGCTTCGACAAGCGCTTGAGGTCGCGCCGCGGGCTGGAGGGCGCGATCGAGCACCGGGTGTACCGCACGGCGAGCGACGAGGCGGACGGCGTGGCCGCCGCGATCTCCGAGGGCCTGGCCGCCGGCCGCGACCCGGGCGACTTCGCCATCCTGGCGCGCGCCCACAACCACCTGGATCCCTTCGCCTCCTCGCTCAAGCAGCGCGGCATCCGCTTCCGCCGCATCGGCACCCGCGGCCTCTACTCGCGTCCCGAGATCCAGCTGTGCCTGAACGTGCTGCGCACGCTCGCCGACCCCGACGACGGCGCCGCCGCCTACATGGCGCTCGGCGACCCGCTGTTCGGCGCCGATCCGGTGGACCTGGCGCGGCTCGGCGCCGGCGCGCGCCGGCTCAATCGCGGCGTCCTGGCGCTCGCCGAGAGCCAGGCCGGCGACCCGTCGAGCAAGCTCCAGCCCGCATCACGCGAGGCCATCCGGCGCTTCCTCGAACTCCACCGCCGCCTGGCCGCGAGCGCGCTCCGCCGCCCCACCTCGGAGGTGCTCTACGAGTTCGTCACCGAGAGCGGGCTCCTGGGCGAGCTCGCCGGCGAGGACAGTCTCGAGGCGGTGGACCAGGTCCAGAACCTGAACCGGCTATTCGGCATCATCTCGCGCATCGGCCCGCTGCTCCGGCAGGATCGTGTGGCCCAGCTCATCGGCCACCTCGATCTCCTGATCGAGATGGGCGACGACCCGGCGGTGGCGGCGGACATCGACGAGAATTCCGTCCACCTGCTCACGGTGCACAACGCCAAGGGGCTCGAGTTCCCGGTCGTGTTCCTGGTGCAGCTCGCGGAGCGGCGCTTCCCCCAGCCGCGGCGTCCCGAGCCCTTGCCGCTTCCGCCCGAGCTGAGGAGCGCTCCGGGGGACGAGAAGCTGGACCACGATCGCGAGGAGCGCCGTCTCTTCTACGTCGGGATGACCCGGGCGCGCGATCGCCTGGTCCTGACCCACGCGCCGGATTACGGCGGGCGCCGCGAGCACAAGCCGAGCCGCTTCGTGGTCGAGTGCCTCGACCTGCCGCCCGAGCCCAAGCGCGCGGCGGCCGCCTCGCCGCTCGAATCGATCGCGCGCTACGCGCCCGCGGCCGAGATCGCCCCCCCGGAGCTCGCGACCGCGGGCCGGCCGCTCGGCGACGACCAGCCGCTCACCGTCTCGCACGGGCAGATCGACGACTTCCTCACCTGCCCGCTCAAGTACCGCTTCGCCCACGTGGCGCAGGTGCCGCTCCAGAGCAACCCGGCGGTCATGTACGGCATCGCCATGCACCATGCGATCCGGATCTATCACCAGCACCGGATGAAGGGGCTGCCGATCACCGCCGAGGACGTCATCGCCGCCTTCGAGGGCGCCTGGTCGAGCGAGGGGTTCTACTCGCGCGAGCACGAGGAGCAGCGGCTCGATCAGGGGCGCCGCGCGATCCGCCGCTTCGTCGAGCGCGAGCAGGCCGCACGCACCGTGCCGCTCGCGGTCGAGAAGGAGTTCAAGTTCAGGCTCGGCGCGACCACGGTGGTGGGACGCTGGGACCGCATCGACGAGACCCGCGAGGGCGTGGTGCTGGTGGATTACAAGACCTCCGAGGTCGCGGATTCCCAGAAGGCCGACGAGCGAGCCCTGAAGAGTCTCAAGGAGGAGCAGCTCGGGCTCTACGCGCTCGCCTACTCCGAGATGTACGGCGTGACGCCGGCGCGGGTCGAGCTGGAGTTCGTGGAAGCCGGGATCCACGGCCGGGCCGCGGTGACGCCCAAGCATCTGGCGCGGGCGCGCGCCCGGGTCGAGGAGGCGGCGGCCGGGATCCGCAGCGGCAACTTCCCGCCCGATCCCGACCAGCGTAAGTGCGGTTACTGCCCCTACGCGCGCATCTGCATCCACAGCGCCGCGCGGGGCGGCGAGTGATCCCGCTCGATCCGGCGCGGCTTCGCGACGCCGCGGTCGAGCTCGCTCGCGAGGCGGGAGCGATCCTCCGGCAAGGCTTCGGCCGGGCTCACCATCCCGAGCACAAGGGCCGCATCGACCTCGTCACCGAGTACGACCGCCGCGCCGAGAAGCTGCTGCTCGAGCGCATCCGCACCCGTTTCCCGGGCCACGCCGTGCTGGCCGAGGAGTCCGGGGCGCACGCGGTCCCGGGAAGCACGGTGCGCTGGATCATCGATCCGCTCGACGGCACCACCAACTTCGCGCACAACTACCCGTTCTTCGGCGTCTCGATCGCCGCCGAGCTGGAGGGCCGGCTGGTGGCCGGTGCGGTGTTCGATCCGGTGCGCGAGGAGATGTTCAGCGCCGCGGAGGGTCAGGGAGCGACGCTCGACGGCGGGCCGCTGCGCGTCTCGGACGTGGAGCGACTGGAGGACGCGCTGCTCGTCACCGGCTTTCCCTACGACGTCCGCGAGCACCCGGAGCTGATCCTGCCGCACTTCCACGCCTTCCTGGTCAGGGCCCAGGGAGTGAGGCGCGACGGCTCGGCGGCGCTCAATCTGTGCTACCTCGCCTGCGGGCGCTTCGACGGGTTCTGGGAGCGGCACCTCTCGCCGTGGGACATGGCCGGCGGCGTGGTGATCGTGCGGGAGGCCGGCGGGACCGTCACCAACTACACCGGAGGGCCGTGGCGGCTGGAGGGCCGGCAGATCCTCGCCAGCAACGGGCGGCTGCACGAGGAGATGAAGAGCGTGATCGCGTCGGTCGCGACCAGCGGCGTGCCGTAGAGCCGGCCGCTCGCCCGTCTCGATCGGGGCCGGCGGCTTCCCAGGAACGAGAGGTGAAGATGGAGCGCGTCAAGATGAACCGGGTGAAGAACATCGTTCTCATCGCCCACGACAGCCGCAAGAAGGACCTGCTCGAGTGGGCGCAGTTCAACAGGCCCGTCCTCCGCGAGCATCGCCTGTTCGCCACCGGCACGACGGGAGCGCTCCTCGCCCAGCACGCGGGGCTGGACATCACCCGCTTCAGGAGTGGGCCGCTCGGGGGAGATCAGCAGGTCGGGGCCAAGATCAGCGACGGCGATCTAGACATCCTGATCTTCTTCTGGGATCCCCTGGAGCCCCAGCCCCACGACCCCGACGTCAAGGCGCTGCTCCGGATCGCCGTGCTCTACAACATCCCGACCGCCTGCAACCGGGCGACGGCCGACTTCCTGGTGGCCTCTCCCCTGTTCCACGACGAGTACGAGCGGCTGCTGGAGGATTTCTCGTTGATGCGCGAGGGGTTCGTCCGGCGTCTCGAGAGCTAGCGGGCGCGGATCGTCCTCGCGGCGGCGCCCAGGGAGGGACGGTGACGATGGAATGGATCCGCGGGCTCGGGTTCATTCCCGTGGGCTTCGCGGTCGGAGCCATCGGCACCCTGCTGGGCGCGGGCGGAGGGTTCCTGGTCGCCCCGCTCCTGCTTCTCATCTACCCGCGTGAGAACCCCGAGGCCGTGACCTCGATCTCGCTCGCCGTGGTCTTCTTCAACGCCGCCTCGGGATCGGTCGCGTACGCGCGCATGAGGCGCATCGACTACCGCGCCGGGATCCTGTTCGCCGCGGCGGCGGTTCCGGGCGCGGTGCTCGGCTCGCTCACCACGCAGTTCATCCGGAGGACGACCTTCGATCTCCTGTTTGGCGCGGTGATGGTGATCGCCGGAGCCTACCTGCTCTTCAATCCCGCCGGTTCGGCCACGAGCCCGGGTGGGTCGCTCCTCCCGACCGATCGGCCCCGCTACCACCTGGGACTGGGCATGGGCCTGAGCGCCGGGGTGGGCTACGTCTCGAGTGTCCTCGGAGTCGGGGGCGGGTTCATTCACGTCCCGGCCCTGGTGCGGCTCCTGGGCTTCCCGGTGCACACGGCCACGGCGACCTCGCACTTCATCCTGGCCATCATGGCGCTCACCGGCACGCTCGCCCACATCGCCTCCGGAAGCTTCGGCCCCCAGGGGTTCCGGCTGACGGCGCTCCTCGCCCTGGGCGTGGTCCCCGGAGCTCAGCTCGGCGCGCGGCTCTCGAACCGCGTCCCGGGGTCCCGGATCATCCGCGGCCTCGGAGTGGTGCTCCTGGGCGTGGGAATCCATCTGTTCCGGCAGGCGCTGCGATGAGACGAAGGCGCCGAGGCCTCACCCCAGCGCCCGGTCGATCGCCTTCCACGTCCTCAGTTTCTCAGCCCCTCGCCGACCTTGACGAACTCGGCGGCGCGGCTGGCCTCGGTCCCGGCCACCAGGTCGCGCACCAGGATCTCGAGCCGGTACTTGCCCGGCGGAAGCGACTGGATCGGCACGGTGATGAACTGCCGCCGCAACGTTCCCGCCATCTCCTCCTCGCGGGTCGCCGAGATGGGCGGGGGCTGGCGGCGCGGCGCGAACGCGCGCTGGATCCAGATCCGCGGGTCCCGCTCCGCCGAGCGCACGGTGTAGACGTACTGGAAGCGGGCCTGACCGTTGCCGCCCGGGCTCAGATGGTAGATCTCGAAGTATGCCGTCAGCGGATCGTGCCCGCTCACGCGCGCCGCCGGATTGGGCTCGATCCGCACCACCTTGGCCTGGCCCTCCCGGGCTCCGGAGGGCAGGCCGCACGAGACCACCACGTCGCTCAGGTCGAGCTCGCTGGCTCGCGGGGGGATTTCGACGTCGCCCCGGAACACTCCGCGCCCGCGCGAGCCGTCGCGCACCGTGAGTCCCACCTGATAGTCCCCGGGCGAGAGCTCGGCGGCGAAGTCGGCTACCTTGAGCTCGGTGGCATCGCACGCCGACGGCGACATCGCCCGCGAGCCGCGCGTGACCGGATGCCGCGTCGAATCGAGCACCACCCACTCGGCCCACAGGCTGTCGCCGGGGCCTCCCGGGCTTTCGATCTCGGACATCAGGCGCGCGCCGCGATCGGTCTCGAAGCGCGCGATCGCGCCCTCGACCCGGAGCGCCCGCGCGCCGGGCGGGAGCGCGGGGAACACGCCGCGGCCGCCGCGCGGCACCACCGCATCGGGGAGCGTCGCGACCGAGTCGGGGTCGGGAAGCGGATCCGGATCGCGATCGAGCGAGATCGGCAGCATGTAATTCTCCGTCAGCAGCCGGTCGTACATCTCCACCGTCATGCCGAGGCGCGGGTACTGCCACAACAGGATGTTGCTCGCCGAGCCCAGCACCCTGACCCCGCCGCCGATCATCTTGGCGTCGGCGAGCGGAACGCCGACCGGGTTGTAGATGGCGTGCGCCGGCGGGCCGTAGCGCACGTACACCTCGCCGCGCTCGTCCCAGGCGCCGCGCCGGGCGTCGTAGTAGAGGAAGTAGGCGTGAGCCACCCGCGACCAGTACTCGAGCTGGGCCTCGTTCTCGCGGGTGGCGAGATCGGGATCGATGTCCTGCCAGAAACGCCGCACGTACTCGATCTGGAGGATCGGGGAGAGCCGGCGAAGCGTCATGGTGTCGCGCTCGGTGGCCACCGGGCTGATGTCCTCGAACCGCTCCCGCACCTCGCGCGGCAGCCTCGGCAGCGCCGCGGCGAACGCGGCCACGCGCACGAGCCGATACAACGAGTAGGCGAGCGCGACCAGCGCGTCGGCGCGCTTCGGGTCGGCCTGGAGGGCGCGCTCGGCGGCCGAGAGGGCGCCGGCGAGGTCGCCTCGCTCGCAGAGGAGCGGGACCAGCATGAGCCAGGAGTCGCACTGGCCGGGATCGAGGCGCGCCGCGGACGAGAAGTGCTCGATCGCCTTGTCGAGCGAGATCGGATCGAGGTACTTGAGCCAGTCGCGCCGCCATACCTGGCCGAGCCCGAAGCGGCCGGCGGCATCCTGCGGGGCGAGCTGCGACACCTTCTCGAACCGGGTCCGCGCGCTCTTCAGGAACCCGCACCGGTAGTAGACCCGCGCCAGGGTGAGCTCGTAGGCGGCGTTCTCGGGATCGAGGAGCGTCGCCTGCTCGAGATCCCGCAGCGCCAGCCGGCGTGTGTCGATGGTGTTGCGGTCGAGCCGCGCGAGCGCCTGCCGGTACAGGATCTCGGCCCTGGCTGCACGGGTTGGGCGAGCGGCTCGAGCGGGCGCCGGGGAGTGCAGCGCTATCAACAGAACCGATAGAAGGAAGGTGTGCCCCACTCGCGAAGTATCCGTCGCAGCTGCCGGCGAATCAACGACCGGCGCATCTGCCGGGCTC
>VBOT01000142.1:0-12629 GCA_005893225.1 Candidatus Eiseniibacteriota bacterium | reverse complement strand
GTGAAGGTTCGTTCAACTGTTCAACCGGAGACTCGATGCCTGCAGGTCTGATTCGCTCTCACCGGCGATCCCTCCCGAGTCACCTGGGACCCGCCGGTGCTGCCCGAGGCGGCCGCGTGAAGCCGGCGGCCATCGCCGGAACCCGCGATTCGATCGAGGAAGTTCGCGCCCTTTTGCTCAACAACGTGCTGGTCGAGCGCCTGTCGCGCACCTTCCGGGCGCTTGGAGATCCGACCCGCAGCAAGTTGGTGCTGGCGCTGTCCCTGCAAGAGATGTGCGTGAGCGAGCTGGCCGAAGCGTTGGGCTCTTCGCTCTCGGCCACGTCGCATCAGCTCCGGATCCTGCGCGATCTCGACCTGGTGCGCGTGCGGCGCTCCGGCCGGAGCCAGCTCTACGTCCTGAATGAGCAGGCCTTCGGGCCTTGCTCGCCCCGCTCCTGCATGGCCTGGCGGCGAACGCTCGCCCCCGAGCAGGCGGCTCGGAACGACGTCCCGGTCGCGGCGCCACGGCGCGCGACGGGCCGGTCCCCGGCGCGCGACGGGCGCCGTCACGACGGCAGGAAGGGATAGCCCATGTTCGAAGCGCTGGTGATCACCCTGCGCGAGGGCGTCGAGGCCGCCCTGGTGCTGGCCATCGCGCTCGCCTTGCTCAAGCGCCGCGGCCAGGAGCGGCTGTACGTCCCGGTGTTCGCTGGCGCGGGCCTGGCGCTGCTCGCCTCGGCGGGCGTGGCGCTGCTCGCCACCCGCCTCACCTACAACGAGGAGCTGGCTGAGGGGATCGCGATGCTGGCCGGGGCGATCCTCGTGACCACCCTGGTGGCGTGGATGTGGAAGGCGGCCCCGCGCTTCAAGGCCGAGATCGAGTCGGGAATCGAGCGCGCCACCGCCGGCCGGGGTGGAGCGGGCCCGTTCGGCCTCTTCCTCTTCGCCTTCGGCATGGTGTTCCGCGAAGGGGTCGAGACCGCGATCTTCCTTTCCGCGGCCGGGTTCAATAGCCACGGGCTCATGCTGTGGCTGGGCGCCACCATCGGGCTCGTGCTGGCCGCCGTCTTCGGCGTGCTCTTCGCGCGCGGCAGCCTGCGGGTGCCGCTCAAGCCGTTCTTCTCCCTCACCTCGGCCGTGCTCCTTTTGATCGCGCTCCAGCTCCTGGTGGGGGGACTCCACGAGCTCTCGGAGGCGCAGGTGTTGCCCTCGAGCCGGGCCGAGATGGCCCTGGTCGGGCCGATCGTCAAGAACGAGCTCCTGCTGTTCACGCTCACGGTGGCGCTGGCCGCGGGCTGGCTGCTGTTCGGCGCCAGGGAGACCCCGGCCCCCTCACCGGCGGCGGGGGAAGCGGCCGGACCCGCGCGGAGGCTCGAGCGCGCGGCGCGCCAGAAGGAGATCGCGCGCAGGCGGTGGACCGGCGTCGTCGGGCTGGCCGTCGTTGCGTTCCTGAGCACCGCGTTCGTCCAGGAGTCACGGCTTCCGGCGCGGGCCAAGGCCCAGTCGCTGGCCCTCGATGGAGAGGCCGCGCGCTTCGATGCCGTGGCATGCCAAGACGGGCACATCCACTTCTACGAGGTCGTCCTGCCGGAGGGCGCGGTGCGGTTCTTCGCGATCCAGGTTGGACAGGAGCTGCGCACTTGCCTCGACGCGTGCGAGATCTGCGGGGACAAGGGCTACTTCGAGAGCTCCGGCTCGGTGGTGTGCCGCAACTGCACCTCCCCGATCGCCATCTCCTCCATCGGCCGCACCGGCGGATGCAACCCGATCCCGCTCCCCCACCGCCTCGAGGGCTCGGGCGTCGTAGTGGCCGCCGGCGACCTGCGCGCCGCCCTACCCAAGCTCGAGGGACGTTAGCAGTGTTCCGGAGGATGCTGCTTTCCTCGCTCGCGGCGAGGCGCGCCCGGCTGGCCCTCGGCCTCGTGGCGGTGAGCCTCGGCGTCGGCGTCGCGACCGCGCTCGGCACGCTGGCGCTCCAGGTGGGCGATGACCTGGCGCGAACGCTCCGGGCGGCGGGCCCCAACTTCGTCGTGCTGCCACCGGGCTCGAGTCTTCCCGTCGACCTGGGCGGAGTGGAACTCAGGCCTGCGCGTGCGGGACTGAGCCTGCCCGAGAGCGCGGTGGCCGATCTCAAGCGCGGCTTCTGGAAGAACAACATCCTCCAGGCGGCCCCCGAGCTCGCCCTGGGGGTGCGCGCCGAGCATCCGGCTGCCCCCGGAGCGGCCGGCGAGCCGGCGCTCGTGATCGGCACCTGGTTCCGCCGCGAGATCCCGTTCGAGGGTGGCCTCTGGCGCACCGGGCTCGCGAGCCTGAGACCGCACTGGAAGGTCGAGGGCCGCTGGCCGGGGGAGGACGCGGACGAGGTGGCGCTCGGCCGGGACCTGGCGAGCCGGATGGGGCTTCGTCCAGGGCAGCGTCTCACGGTCCGCTCCGGAAATCGCGAGGCACGCTGGCTCGTGACCGGCGTGGTGTCGGCCGATCCGCTGGAGAACTCCCGGGCCTGGGCGCCGCTCGATCGCGTCCAGCGGCTGGCGGGGCGAGAGGGCGAGATCGACCGCGTGTGGCTCAGCGCGCTCGTCAAGCCGGCCCCGCGGGGGCGCGCACCCGATGCCCGGCGCGACCCGGCCGGCTACGAGCGCTTCATGTGCACCGCCTACCCCGACAACGTGGCGCGCGACGTGGCGGCTGCGATTCCCGGAGCCGAGGTCCTGCCGATGACCGAGGTGGTGGCGGGCGAGAGCATCGTGGTCGGGCGGCTCAACCTGCTGATGATCCTGCTCGCCCTGGCCGCGCTCACGGCCTCGATCCTGGGACTGTTCTCGACCACCACCGCGACGGTGCTCGAGCGCCGCGTGGAGATCGGGCTCATGCGCGCCCTCGGAGCCGGCTCGAGCCAGGTCGCGGCCCTGCTGCTCGGCGAGACCGCGCTGGTCTCGCTCGCCGGGGGGATGCTCGGCTGGACACTCGGAAGCGCCGGCGCCGCGCTGATTCGCGGCGAGACCTTCGGGAGCGGGGGCGCGCCGCCTCTGCTTCTCCTGCCGGTGGCGATGGTGCTGTCGCTCTCGATCGGCGCGCTCGGCACGCTCGGGCCGCTGCGCGTCGCTCTCGGCCTCGACCCCGCGACGGTGCTGCGTGGCTAGGGACCTGAGAATGGAGACCCGTCTCCTGCGCGCCGGGCTGTGGCGGCGGCGCGGGACCGCCTCGCTCGCCGTCCTCGCGATCGCGATCGGGGGCTCCGTGGCCTCGGCCCTCCTTCACGTCTCGGGCGACATCTCGCGCAAGGTCTCGCACGAGCTGAGAGCCCTGGGCCCGAACCTGCTGCTGGTGCCGGATCAGCCCGCGGCGTCGCTCTCCGGACCCGGGAGGGTCGAGGAGCTGCCGGCGCCGGCGGCATTCCTGGACGAGCGGGAGTCGCGCGCGCGGCTGAGCTCGTCGGGGCTCGCGGCCGCGCCGCTTCTCTACATGGTGGCCAGGGTCGGCGGCCAGCCGGTCCAGCTCATCGGCACCGACCTCGATCTCGCGCCGCGGCTCCATCCCGGCTGGAAGCTGTCGCGGGGCCAAGCGGGCTCGCTCATGGGCGTCCGGCTGATGCGACGGCTCGGTGCCCGGCCCGGCCAGAAGCTGCGCATCGAGTACCCGGGCAACGGCCGCTCGCTCGAGCGGGTCGTGGAAGCCACGCTCGAGGCCGGCGGAGCCGACGACGAGGCGTGGTGGCTCCCGCTCCGCGAGGTCCAGGAGCTGGGAGATCTCGCGGGGCGGGTGAGCCTCTTCCAGGCGCGCATCGAGGGCGGTGGCGAGGAGGCCGAAAGGCTGCGGCGCTCGCTGGAGCGCGGCGGCGGGCTCAGGGCGCTTCCGGTGGCGGCGCTCTCGGCCACGGAAGCCGGGCTGCTGGACCGCATGCGCCGCCTCATGCTGCTGGTGACCCTGGCCGCCCTGGCCTCCGCCGGGCTCTGCACCTTCGGAAGCCTCACCGACCTGGCTCTCGAGCGGCGCCGCGACATCGCGCTCATGAAGACGCTCGGGGCCGGGCGGCGGGACGTGATGCGCCAGCTCGCCGGCGAGGCGCTGGTGATCGGCCTCGCCGGCGGGCTCCTGGGCTGGGGCCTGGGGCTCTTCATGGCCGAGCTGATCGGCCGCGGGGTCTTCCACTCGGCGATCGCCATGCGCTGGGACGTCCCGCCGATCGTGATCGGCCTCTCGCTGGCCGTGGCACTCGTGAGCAGCGTGGGTCCGGTGCGGCTCGCGCTGTCGGTGGAGCCCGCGGCGGTGCTCAAGGGAGAGTAGCCGCCCATGGCCCGGACGCTGGTCCGACTCGAAGGCGTGTCGCGCCACTTCGGCGACGTCAAGGCGCTCGACCAGGTGGATCTCGACATCCGCCGCGGCGAATGGCTCGCGGTGATGGGGCCCTCGGGCTCGGGCAAGAGCACGCTCGTCAATCTCCTCGGCGGGCTCGATCGCCCCACCTCCGGCCGCATCGCGTTCGACGGCGTGATGCTCGCCGATCTCTCCGAGAGCGAGCGGGTGCGATTCCGGCGCGAGAACATCGGGATCATCTTCCAGCAGTTCCACCTGTTCCCCCACCTGAGCGCGGTCGAGAACGTGATGGTCGCGCAGCACTACCACTCGCTCGCCGACGAGAAGGAGGCGCTCGCGGCGCTGGAGGGCGTGGGTGTCCTGGACCGGGCTCACCACCTGCCCTCCCAGCTCTCCGGCGGCGAGCAGCAGCGGGTGTGCGTGGCGCGCGCGCTCATCAACCAGCCGAAGCTGATCCTGGCCGATGAGCCGACCGGCAACCTCGACGCCGAGAACGAGGACCGTGTCCTGCGGCTGCTGCGCGACCTGCACGCGGCGGGTCACACGCTCGTGATCGTGACCCACGCCCCGAGGATCGGGAACCTCGCCGACCGGCGCGTCGAACTCCAGCACGGGCGGCTCGCGGACCTCACCGTGCCGAGCGAGGAGATCGAGCGGCGCTACGACGAGGTGCTGGTCCAGATGTGGTCGCTGGCCGAGGACGGGCGCGTGCCCGAGGCCCAGCGCGTCAAGGTGCCGGACGTCGTGGACAACCGGCGCACGCTCCTGGGAATGGCCGAGAGCGGCCTGATCTTCCAGCCCGGCGAGACGCTCGAGTTCACCCCGCGCGGGCGCTCGCGGGCCCGCGACCTGGTGCGCCGCCGCCGGCTCGCCGAGGTGCTGTTCTCATCGGCGATGCATCTCTCGGACCCCGAGGTCGAGGTGGCGGCATGCCGCATGGAGCACATCATCGACCCCGAGGTCACGAACAGCATCTGCTCGTTCCTGGGCCACCCGCGCCAGTGCCCGCACGGCCGGCCGATCCCCGCCGGGGACTGCTGCGAGCTCCCGATCATCTCGTGAGGATCCGGTGAAGCCGGGCGCGGTGCCGGAGTCCGACGCGGCGCCTGAGAACGCGACGCCAGAGCCGGTGCCTCCGCAGCCGCTCGATCCGGCCGCAGCGATCGCGCGGCTCGGCGAGCTGGTCCTGATCGACGTGCGCGACGAGGAGGCCTTCGGGGCGGGCCACATTGAGGGGAGCGGGAACGTGCCTCTCTCCCGGTTCAAGGAGCGTCGCGCCGAGCTGCCGCCACGGGAGGCGGCGGTGCTGGTCGCCGGAGAGGACGAGCACCAGGCCCGAGAGGCCGCATTCGCGCTCCACGGTCACGGCTTCGCGCGGGTTCGCTGGCTCGACGCCCCGGTCGCCTCGATCGGGAGTGGGGCCACGCATCGCGGCCCCGCCGCCCGCCTTTGGCGCCCCGCGCCCTTCCTCGTGGAGGTGCTTTCGGCCCTGCCGCGAGGGCGCGCCGCGGACCTCGCCGCCGGCTCGGGCCGTGAGGCCGTGTTCCTGGCCATGAACGGCTACGAAGCGGAGGCGTGGGACTCCGCACCCGAGGCCCTGTCGCGGGCCGAGGCGCTGGCGACCCGGCACGGCGTGCGCCTCACGACCGTGACATGCGACTTGGAACAGGCCTCTCCCCCGCTCCCCCGCGAGCGGTACGACCTCGTGGTCTGCTTCCGCTTCCTTCACCGCCCGCTCTTCCCGGCCATCGAGCGGGCACTCGCTTCCGGCGGCCATCTGGTCTACGAGACCTATCGCGTCGGGCAAGAGCGCTTCGGCAAGCCGCGCCGCCCGGCGTTCCTGCTGGAGCGAGGCGAGCTCCGGCGCGCGTTTCCCACGCTGGAGGTGATGCGCTACGAGGAGCTCGAGTCGGAAGGCGGACCGGTGACGGCGAGGCTCTGGGCGCGGAAGGGGCACTGAGACCTCCGGTGGCGCGGCACGATCAAGCTTTCTAAGCGGCCGTTCGCCACTTCATCGCCAACCTACGCCTCGATGCTGCGCAGTCGCGAAGGTACAGATTGATCAACGTCTGGTACCCTACGCCCGTCTCCTCTGCCAGCGACTTGAAGTACTGGATCGTGTGCTGATCCAATCGGATCGTGACCTGCTTCTTCAGTCGCTTGGCGTACGGGTTCGGACGCGCCTTGGAGAAGTCATACTGTCGCCTCATTGCCTCCACCTTTGGACATAGTGGGCACGCTCGACTCGGGTCGCCTTGCGCGCCGAGATCAACCGGATAACGTCGCCACCTGCCCGGAACGTATGGTGAACGACGATGACCCGAAGGGCGAAGCTCAAGCCCAGCAGGACAAACCGGTCCTCCTCGGCCGAGTGGTCCGGATCGTTCAGCAAGAGAGCATGGTCGTCCGAGAACACCGAAGCCGCCTCGGCAAAGCTGATACCGTGTTTCCGCTGATTCGCGATGTCCTTGGCATGATCCCACTCAAACTTGAGCTCAGCCACGAGCTGATCGTAATTACGTTGTAGGTACGCGTCAAGAGCATCTCGGTGCTCGACAACGAGGCGGTCCCATGCCT
Source organism: Candidatus Eiseniibacteriota bacterium (assembly GCA_005893225.1). Taxonomy (GTDB): domain Bacteria; phylum Eisenbacteria; class RBG-16-71-46; order RBG-16-71-46; family RBG-16-71-46; genus WS-3. The sequence continues at coordinate 5,757 of VBOT01000142.1, read as the reverse complement.
AGGGGTACGTCGGTTCCGCGGAAGACGCGAAGAGTGGGAGCGGCCGTGCTGAGACCCCCGGTGGCTCGCCGTCATCGTTCCGCGCATCACGGCGCCGTTCCCATGCTGTTTGCGGCGGGTCTCCAGCGGCGGGTAGGAGGACTCAGGAAGCGCAGCGCGGCGCGCAGTCTCTCCTCGAGCGGGGCGTCGGGAAGCGTGCCGTCGCAATGGCGGCCGCGCGCCGCGCTCGTCGGCTCGGAAGCCGAGCTGTCGAATTCGGTGCGCCGTGAGCGGTCTCTTCTTGTTTCTTGTGCTCCATTGTTGTTTCTCATCGAGGGACGGGGAGCTCGTTCCACTCCCACCAATGTGCCCCTGTACCCATCCGGCTCGCCGACGCCAGGCGCGCGGCACGGCAGGCCCAGCTGGAGGAGCGCCGCGCCTCATCCATTGACCGGGCCGGCCGCGTAGAATCCGCGACGCTGGCGAACCCGGTCCCTGCGGCCCCTATCGGAGCTCTCATGCTCGGCAGAGCCCTGCTTCTCCTAGGCATCCTGCAGTCCCTGCTACCGCCCGCGGCGGCCGCGCACGAGTTCTGGCTCGCCCCCTCCTCGTACCGTGCCGCCGCCGGCGACACCGTCGCGATCGCGGCGTTCGTGGGCACGGGCTTTCGAGGGGAGCGCAAGCCGTACGCGACGACGCGCGCGCTCCGGTTCGAGCTGAACGGCCCCAGGACCCTGGACTTGAGGCCCGCCGGCATGAACGGCGACCTCACCTTCGCGCGCTTCGTCGCGGCCGATGGCGGGGGCTGTCTCGTGGCCTACGAGTCGGACTTCGTCCCGATCGAGCTCGGGGCGGCCGAGTTCGACCGCTATCTCGCCCTCGAGGGGCTCGACGGCCCACTCAAGGCGCGCGCGAAGCTGGGTGCGGGCCCGGGGCGCGAGCGCTACGCCCGCTGCCCCAAGACCTTGATCTCGGGAAGAGAGACGAGCCGGCTCACGAGACCGGCGGGGCTCACGCTCGAGCTGGTCCCGGCGAACGATCCGACCGCCGGGCCCTCGCTGCGCGTGCAGCTTCTCTACCGAGGACGGCCGCTCGCCGGGGCCCTGGTGCGAAGCTGGAACCGCCCGCTCAATCGTAGCGTTGTCCCCGCCGACGCGGCGGCGCGCGACTCGGTGGGGCCCCAGGGCGGGGTCCGCACCGACCGCCAGGGCTTCGCGACCCTGGCCGTGGACCGCCCTGGCGAATGGCTGGTGAGCGCCGTCCACATGGTCCCGAGCGCCGACCGGAGCGCGGCGGACTGGCAGAGCTTCTGGGCGTCACTCACCTTCGCGCGGACGCCGCCACCGTGAACGCCACGACTGTGGCGGCCGCCTGCCTCGCGGCCCTCTCCCTCGCCGCAGGCCCCTCTCCCGCTCGCGCTCATCAGGAGCCGTACAGCTACCTGGACCTGAGGCTCGGGCCGCGCCGCGTCGAGGGCCGGCTCGTCGCTCACGTGGTGGACCTGGCTCACGAGACCGGTCTCCCGGCGCCCGACTCGCTGCTCCAGAGCCGCTACGTCGAGCGTCACCTCCCGTCCTTGCGCTCGATGCTGGCCACGCGCCTGCGCGTCGTGGCCAACGGCGACACGCTGGCTCCACGATGGGGCGGGTTCGAGATCGTCCCCGAACGCCGTTCGGTTGCGTTCCTGTGGGAAGCTCCGTTACCGCGCCCCGCCGGCGAGATCGCCGTCCTCGGGCCGCTGTTTCCCTACGACCCGCCGCACGAGACGTACCTGAATGTCTACGAGGGCGGGACGCTCGAGCATCAGGACCTGCTGGACCGCCAGCATCGCGCGGCCACCTACTACGCCGGCACGAGACAGGGCGTCCTGGCCGTCGTGCGCGCCTTCGTGCTCCAGGGGATCCATCACATCTTCATCGGTCCCGACCACATCCTGTTCATCGTCGGCTTGCTGCTCCTGGGCGGCGGGATCCCGCGACTGCTCAAGATCGTGACGGCGTTCACCGTGGCGCACACCGTGACGCTGGTGCTCGCCACGCTCCGCATCGTGAACCCTCCGGCCCGGGTGGTGGAGCCGGCGATCGCGCTCAGCATCGTCTACGTCGGTGTCGAGTCGCTGCTGGCCCTGCGGCGTGAGCGGGACTGGCGCGCCCCGATCGCGTTCGGGTTCGGCTTGGTCCACGGCTTCGGCTTCGCCGGCGTGCTGCGCGAGCTCGGGCTCCCGGGGAGGGCCTTGGGCTGGTCGCTGGCGTCCTTCAATGTCGGAGTCGAGATCGGGCAAGCCTGCATCGTGCTGGGAGGTCTCGACGCCCGCGCTGCCGGGGAGGACGTTCCAGGGCAGCATCAGCGTGGTCGATCCGATCGTCGATGCCGACAGCCGGACGATCCGGGTCGTGGCCCGCATTCCCAACAGCGAGCGCGTGCTCCGGCCTGGGATGTCGGCCAACGTGGCGGTCACGTTCTCGGAGCGGCCGAACTCCCTGGTGATCCCGGACGCCCCCTCCCCGACGGCCCGCTCCCGCGCCAGTCGGCCCACATGCCGCGAACGTCGAAGTTTCCTCCCTGCCTCTCGCCAGGGGCAGTCCGACCCTGTATGTTATGGGGGTATGCGCCCCTCCTCCCGTACGTCACCCCACAATTTCCTGCGCTCGGGCGCGCCGCCCGGCAGCCGCCTCGCGATCGCGCTCGCCGCATCCCTGGCGCTCGCCGGCCTGCTCGCGTCGTGCTCCGGGAGCAAGGGCGGTCGCGGCTTCAGCATGCCCCCGGTTCCGGTCGAGGTGTCGGAGGTGCGGCCCCAGGTGGTGCGCGACCAGTTCCGGGCGGTCGGAAGCATCGAGTCCGACGAGATCATCGAGGTGGTGAGCGAGCTCAACGCGATCGTGGCGTCGCTTCCGTTCGCCGAAGGCCAGCCGGTCGCCAGGGAAGCGCTCATCGCTCAGCTCGACGACCGTGAGATCCGCGCCTCGGCTCAGCACGCCGAGGCCCAGCGCGAATGGTCCCAGTCGAACGCCGACCGCGCCCAGAAGCTCTTCGATCAGCAGCTGACTTCCCAGCAGCAGCTCGATGACGCGCGCACCAACCTCAAGATCGCCGAGGCCGACGAGGCGCTGGCCAAGGCGCGCCTCGCCAAGACGCGGATCCGCGCCCCGTTCTCCGGGATGATCGGCCGGCGGCGTGTCTCCCCGGGCGCTTACCTCAAGGCGGGCGACGTGATCACCGAGCTGGCGCGCGTGGACGACATGAAGGTCACGTTTACCGCCCCCGAGCGCTACCTCGAGGTCTCGACGCCCGCGCTGCCGGGGAGGACGTTCCAGGGCAGCATCAGCGTGGTCGATCCGATCGTCGATGCCGACAGCCGGACGATCCGGGTCGTGGCCCGCATTCCCAACAGCGAGCGCGTGCTCCGGCCTGGGATGTCGGCCAACGTGGCGGTCACGTTCTCGGAGCGGCCGAACTCCCTGGTGATCCCGGACGAGGCGGTGTTCGCGGAAGGCAACCAGTCGTTCGTGTTCGTGGTCAAGCCCGACAGCACGGTGGCGCGCGCGGCGATCGAGCTCGGCTCCCGCGACTCCTCGCGTGTCGAGGTGCTGCAGGGTCTCGAGCCCGGGACCACCATCGTCCGCACCGGGCACCAGAAGCTCTTCGACGGCGCCCACGTCATGCCGATCCCCGAGCAGGCCATGGCGGCGGGCGGGGGCGCCGCGCCGGCCGGGGCCGGCGGAGCGCGCGGGGCCGCCGCGCCGGCCGGGGCCAAGGCGCCGGCCGGGGGCTCCAAGTCGGCGGGGAGCGCCCCCGCGGGATCTCCCAAGGGGGGCGGCGCGTCGGGCTCGCCAGGCGGCGCGCGGTGAAGCTCAGCGAAGTCTCCATCCAGCGCCCGGTCCTCGCGACCGTGATGAGCCTCACCATTCTCTTGTTCGGGGCGCTGTGCTTCACCTTCCTGCCGGTGCGCGAGTACCCCGACATCGACTCCCCGGTCGTGGCGGTGACCACCGTCTACCGCGGTGCCAGCGCCCAGGTGGTCGAGAACGAGGTCACCGAGGTGCTCGAGGAGCAGCTCTCGACCATCGAGGGCATCAAGGTGATGAGCTCCTCGTCCCAGGAACAGGTCTCGCGCATCACCATCGAGTTCGCCCTCAAGCGCAACGTCGAGGAGGCGGCGAACGACGTGCGGGACCGCGTCTCGCGGGTGCGGGGCAGCCTCCCGCTCACCGTCGACGATCCGGTGGTGGCCAAGCAGGACGTCAACGCGCAGCCCATCATCTGGCTCTCGCTGAACGGGTCGCGCTACAGCCTGCTCGAGCTCTCCGATGTGGGGAAGAACGTGCTCTCCGAGCGCCTCCAGCGCCTCGACGGAGTGGGCGCGGTGATCGTGGGGGCGGCGCGAAACTACGCGATGCGGGTGTGGGTGGACCCCCAGCGCCTCGCGGCCTACGGGCTGACGGTGGACGACGTCGAGCGGGCGCTGACCGAGGAGAACGCCGAGATCCCCTCGGGACGCGTCGAGGGACACGGCCGCGAGTTCTCGGTCAGGACCCGCGGGGACCTCAACAAGCCGGAGGAGTTCGCCGCGATCGTGATCTCCGACCGCGACGGGCGGGTGGTGCGGCTCTCCGACGTGGCGAGCGTGGTGCTGGGCGCCGAGGACGACCGCAGCGCGGCGCGCTACAACGGCATCCCCTCGGTCGGGCTCGGCATCATCAAGCAGCAGAAGGCGAGCACGGTCGAGGTCGCGCATCGCGTGAAAGACGCGCTCAAGAACCTCAAGGGGCTGCTGCCCGCCGGCATGAACCTGGAGACCGCATACGATTCTTCAACCTTCATCGAGGACTCGATCCACGAGGTGGTGATCTCGCTCGCGGTCGCGTTCCTGCTCGTCATCCTGGTGATCTTTGTGTTCCTCGGCAGCCTGCGCGCCACCCTGATCCCGGTGGTGGCGATCCCGGTCTCGATCATCGGCGCCTTCACGGTCACCTACTTCCTGGGCTTCAGCCTCAACATCCTGACGCTCCTGGCGCTGGTGCTCGCGATCGGGCTGGTGGTAGATGATGCCATCGTCATGCTCGAGAACGTCCACCGCCACCTCGAGATGGGGAAGAGCCGCATGCGCGCCGCCCTCGACGGCGCCCAGGAGATCGGCTTCGCGATCATGGCGACCACCATCGTGCTGGTCGCGGTGTTCGTCCCCGTGGCCTTCCTCACCGGCCGGGTGGGGCGGCTGTTCAACGAGTTCGGCCTCGCGGTCGCGGTGTCGGTGCTGATCTCGGGCTTCGTGGCGCTCACGCTCACGCCGATGCTGTGCTCGCGGCTGCTCAAGCGGCGCGCCCTGGGCACGGGACCCGAGGGCGAGGAGTCGGCCCTGGGGCACGACGAGGACGCATCTCGCGAGGCTCCCCGGACCCCAGCCGCCGGGATCCGAAGCCCGGTCGAGGAGGAAGGTGGCCTCTCCGGGTTCGATCGGTTCTTCCAGGCCCTTCACCACGGCTACGAGGCGCTGCTCCGCCGCGCCATGCGGCACCGCGGCGGGGTGATGGTCGGCATGCTCGTCGCGCTGGCGCTGATCGCCGTGATGTTCCGCATCCTGCCCTCCGAGCTGGTACCGACGGAGGACCGCGGGCTGATCTTCAGCATCATCTTCGCTCCCGAGGGCGCCACGCTCGAGTACACCGACCGCTACCTCAAGCAGGCCGAGAACGTCTTCAAGTCGATGCCGGAGGTGGCCAGCATGTTCACGGCGGTGGGCCTGAGCGGGAGCGGCCCGGGGCGCGTCACCGACGGGTT
>VBOT01000141.1:9920-14341 GCA_005893225.1 Candidatus Eiseniibacteriota bacterium | reverse complement strand
TCAAGCACCGCCTGCACGAGCCACGCTACCTGGTTCATATCGGCGGACTTGCCGAGCTGAGGTTCGCGCGCGAGGAGGCCGATGGATTGCACCTCGGGCCGCTCGTCACCCTGAGCCAGCTCGCCGCGCACCCGGCGGTGAGGCGCGACTTTCCTTCCCTCGCCAAGGCGGCCTCGCTCGTGGCCGGCCCCCAGCTCCGCAACATGGGCACGCTGGGCGGGAACCTCTGCCTCGACACCCGTTGCACGTACTACAACCAGACCCTCTTCTGGCGCGAGGCGCTGGGCTTCTGTCTCAAGAAGAGCGGGACGGTGTGCCACGTCGTGCCGAGCGGGCGCCGCTGCGTGGCCGCGCACTCCTCGGACGTGGCGCCGGCGCTCATCTCGCTCCAGGCCGAGGTCGAGGTCACGAGCCGCGGCGGCCGCCGCACCCTCCCGGTTGACGAATTCTTCGTACCCGACGGGGTGCACAACAACGCGCTCGAGCCCGGCGAGGTGGTGACGCGCGTCCTCGTGCCGGACCGCTCGCGGGGGATGAAGGCGGGCTACCAGAAGCTGAGGCCGCGGGCGTCGATCGACTTCCCGATGCTCTCGGTGGCGTTTGCCGCCCGGGCGAACGGCGCCGGCTGCGAGGAGGCGCGTCTGGTCGTGAGCGCGATCGCCGCCAAGCCGCGGCTGATCGGCGGCGTGGACGCGGCGGCGCGCGGGAAGCGCCTCGGCGACCTGGCGGAGCCCCTGGCGGAGCTGGCCTACAAGCAGTGCCGGCCGCTCATCAACGTGCCCTACGACGGCGATTACCGTCACGAGATGGTGCGGGTGTTCGTGCGCCGCGCGGTGCGAGAAGCGGCGGGAGAGGCGGCGTGAGCGGCGCGCGCGATCCCGATCGCTTCGAGGGGTTCGGGCCGGCCGAGGACTCCCGGTTCTGGGAGACCCTGTCGCAGTGGCGCGAGGCCGGGCTCCGATTCGCGCTCCTCACCGTGATCGAGTCGCGCGGCTTCACGCCGCAGAAGCGCGGCGCCCACATGCTGGTGGCCGCCGACGGGACCACGTTCGGGACCGTGGGCGGGGGCGCGATCGAGCGCGAGGCGGTGGAGGAGGCGCTCGGGCTTCTCGGATCGGGCGGCTGCACGGTGCTGCGCCGTCATCTCACCCAGGAGCTCGGCATGTGCTGCGGCGGCGAGATGACGCTGTTCCTCGAGGCGATCGAGCCCGCCCCGCGAATGTTCGTCTTCGGCGCCGGCTACATCGCCAAGCCGCTGGCCGCCCTGGCGGCGGGTTGCGGCTTCCGCGTGACCGTGGTCGACCAGCGCCCCGAGTGGGCCGCGCCGGAGCGCTTCCCGACCGCCACGGTCCGCTGCCAGGCTCCCGAGGACTTCCTGCGCGGGCTCGAGACCGGCTCCGGCGACTACGCCGTGGTGGTGACGCACGATCACGGGCTCGACCAGCGGCTGGTGCAGGAGCTGCTGCGGCGCCCCCTCGCGTTCCTGGGCATGATCGGGAGCGTCCCCAAGCAGCGCAAGTTCGCGCTCCGGCTGCGGGCCCGCGGCTTCGGCGATGCTGACATCGCGCGGCTGCACACACCCCTCGGTCTCCCGATCGGGGCGAGCACGCCGGAGGAGATCGCCGTGAGCGCCATGGCCGAGATCGTGGCCGCGCGCCGAGGGGTCCCGGTGCGCGAAGGATGGGTGCCTCCCACACCCCGTGCCGAGCCCGAGGCCCGGGATGGGAAGGCCCGAGAGCGAGGCCGAGGGGTCGAGGAGACCTGCTCCGGAACGAGCGGAACCGGTGAAGCGAAGGTGCTGGTGGCAGAAAACCCCACAACAGAGGAGGGATCGCGACGATGATGGTCGGCGTGCTGCTCGCCGCAGGGGCCTCGACGCGGATGGGAAGCCCCAAGGCTCTGGTGAAGGAGAAGGGTCTGAGCTTGCTCGCTCACGGGGTCCGCCATCTCTGGACCGCGTGCGATGCCGTGGTCGTGGTGCTGGGATGGAACGGCGCCCTGGTTCGCCGGCGCGTCGAGGAAGAGTTCCAGGGACTGGTCGGAAGCGGGAAGCTCAACCAGGATCTGACCACGGCCCACCGCCACGGATCCAAGGGCCTCGAGGTGACGTTCGTGGCCAACCGGGGCTGGCGCTCGGGCATGCTCTCCTCGGTCCGCATCGGCCTCAGCGAGGCGATCGGGCTCAAGCCTGAGGCGGTGGTGGTGCTCCCCGTGGACTGTCCTTCGGTCAAGCCCGCGACGGTCCACGACCTGGCGAGCCTCATGCGGATGGCGTTGAAAGCGTCCCGCACCCCGCGCGAGCGGCGGGAGTTCGCCTACGCTCTGGTGCCTCGCTTCCGCAAGGACCGCGGCCATCCGATCGCGCTCTCCCCGGCGCTCGCCAGGGCGGTGGCCGTGGATCGCGGCGCGCGCGACCTGAGCGATGCGGTGCGCCGCAATGCCCGACTGCTCGGCTACTTCGACGTGAGCGACCCGGGGGTGGTGAGGAACCGGAACCGCCCGGGAGACTGAAGGCAGAACCGGAGCACCGGGGGCCTCTGCGAGACCCGCGGCCTCCGACATCCTGTCTCCGGCTCGCTGACTCGCGACGCGCGCTCCGGCTCCGGCCTCCGCGCGCTGCGAGAGTCTTCGCGCCGGCCCCTCGGCACTCCGGTTTCTTGCAGCCTAGTGAGGAGGGTTCGCGGCGGCGGTGGAGTCCGGGCCCGGCGCCGGGCTCTCCGGAAGCGCCCCCTGCCCGTGGCGCCCGAGGCAGCGCTCGTAGAGCGCCGCGAAGAGGCGGTTGTAGGTTTCGAGCGCCAGGGAGGAGCGCGAGTCCGCGAAGCAGTCCGTCCTCGGGCCCGAAGGGGTCCGGTGGCCGACCTCGATCCATGGGTTGAGGTCGCTCGAGATCGTTCCCCCGTAGCGAACCTGCGTGACGCTGTCGCAGGGGATCTCGATCGTTTCCCTGGGAGAGCTGTAGCGCAGCGCGGCGCCGTCGAAGCCGAGCTTCCCGACGTTTCCCGAGAAGTCGCTCTCGGACTGGACCTGATCGAGTGATTCCAGGTGCCACGTCGCGTCGAAGACGAGTGGCAGCGGGGGGATGCCGGTGATCGCGGTGCCGCCCGTGACGCCGGGCTTGGCTGTGCCGCCCGTGGCGCCGGGCCTGGCAGCGGTGGCCGGGCTCCCGTGTTTGCCGCCCTTCCTTCTGATCTTCTTCGCGAGCGCCTGGAGCCCTCGGGGAGTCGGGCTCGCGCGCGCGATCCCGATGCTCCGCACGAGATCGTCGATCGATCCGGGATCGTCCGAGAGCCAGCGGGCCGAGACCAGGTCGTTGCTGTCGATCACCTCGCGGAGCCGCAGCAGGTAGCCGCGTCCCGGCTGGACGTCGAGCGTGAGATCCGGGCACCCGATGACGCCCCAGAGCCGGTGCCGGCCCGGCGTCACGTCGGAAGCCAGGTAAGAACGCTGGGGGAGGTAGCCGAGCGGCGCGTCATCGAGGAAAACCTGTTCGGCGGGCAGCGACAGGGCGCGCACGAACTGCTCGCGAGTGAGGTAAAGGACGCTTTGCCCGGACGGCGTCGGAACCGGCGCTGCAGGCTCGCCGAGCGTGTAGCGCGGGGCCGCCTGGAGAGGAGAGGCGATCGCCACCAGGATCGACAGCGCCGTCCAGGCACCGCCGGCTCGCGGGGCCCCTGCGTGGACGCGGAGGGGCCCGATGCTCGAGATGACCTTCACGGGCCCGAGTTAAGCGTTGCCCGAGCTCGATCGCAAGCGTGGCGACCCCGCTGCTGGGAGGGCCGGAGAAGGCGCCTTGCCTACCTGTAAATCGTCTTGAGCCTGCCCCAGGTCATGCCCACGACCGGGGTCGACTCGCTCAGCGCGCGGAAGCAGTAGGTGCCCTGCGGCTCGAATAGGTGGATCCAGGCGCTCCCGTCCGCAGCGACCCCGACGTCCTCGCCGTTGTTGAAGTCCAGGGCTTCCACCGGCAGGGCGAACGACGTGAGGAGGTCGCCACGGGAAGCCGAGATGATGTAGGTGTGCTTCTCGTTCCGGCCGTTGTAGATGAGGGCGTCGCGCGCCGCATCGTAGCCGGTGCCGCCGATGCGGGAACCCTCCGGGACGTGGAAGGCCGGGCCGAATCTTCCGGTCTTGGGGTCGACCGAGAAGATCATGTCGACGTAGAAATTGCTGAGCCAGTAGAGGTCGCGCCCGGGGTCGTAGGCGATTCCGACAAAGCCTGTATCCGGCGCGCTCAGCTGACCAACAACAATCCCCTTGGTCGTGACCAGGTCGATCTTCAGGAACAGGGCATCGGTGACGGCGAACACACCGCGGCGGGAATCCCAGGCCAGCCCGGTGGCGAAGCCACGGAAGCCCTCGATCGAGATCGTCTCCACCACGCCGCAGCTCGAGAGGTGAACCATCGTGCCGTCGAAGGAGAG
>VBOT01000141.1:598-9896 GCA_005893225.1 Candidatus Eiseniibacteriota bacterium | reverse complement strand
CGCCGAAGGTCTCGCGCACCGGATCGGAGCAGCCGCCGCAGGGGGCGTTCGGATTGCTCGCCGGCCCCCTCGAGGGGGGCGCGGCCGTGACGATGTTCCCTGCCAGGTCGAGGTCTGCCGGGCTCACGCCTGGGGGGAGCACGACGGCGAGCGTCAAGGCCACGATCCAGTCGAGCATTTCGCTCACCCGCCGGGCTCGGTCGGATCGTCGCCGGTCCCGCGGAGCCCCACGCACCAGAGCGCCCCGTCGCGCTCCTCGACCCTGAGTCCGGTGAGGCGTGCGCCCACGCACGGCCCCTCGAAGCAGACGCCGCTCTCCGGATGGTAGCGCGCCCCGTGATGGCAGCAGACCAGCGCGTCGTAGGGGTCGTCGAAGAAGTGGGCGTCGCCGAAGTCCAGCGGGAGCCCCTGGTGCCGGCAGGTGTTGACGTAGGCCAGCAGCCGCCCCCGGTAGCGCACGGCGAAGCCGTCTCGGGGGATCCCTTCCACCACCAGGCTGAAGCGCACGCCCTGGCCCTCACCGAGCCGCCGGACATCGGGGAGGACCAGGCTGGGGGGAGACAGGGATGGGACCAGAGATAGCTCCTCGTTCGAGCCAAGATCCGAGAGCAACGCTGTCTTTGCGGCCGGGGGCCATCGACGCGCCGCCGGCTTGATTATACGCCGGTGTGGTGTCGCGCGATCCATTCATGGCAAAATGCGGCACGTTCGCGTTCGGTGCCGCCGCCGAGTTTTCGCCGTGGCCACGACCCAGCTCGGCGCAGGGGCCAGACCCCCCGGAGGAATCATGGAGCGCCCGCTCATCGCTGTGTTCGGGAGCAGCACGGTGAAGGAGCCGGATCCCGTCTACCGGCTGGCCCTGGATCTCGGCGGGGAGCTCGGGCGCGCCGGCGCCGGCGTCATGACCGGCGGCTACGGCGGCACCATGGAGGCTTGCTCGCGAGGGGCCCACGAGGCCGGGGGGCTGGTCGTCGGGGTGACGGTGGAGCTGTTCGAGAAGCGCGGCCCGGTGAACCGATGGGTGCGCCAGCGGATCCACACCCCCAGCCTGTTCGAGCGCCTCCGCTACCTGGTCGAGCACGCCGTGGGGTTCGTGGTGCTGCCGGGCAGCATCGGCACCCTCACCGAGCTGTTCCTGACCTGGACCTTGCTCAGCGCCGAGGGCCGCCCGCACGCCCCACTGGTGCTGCTCGGCGAGCATTGGGACGGCTTCCTAACGGTGCTGAACCATCCGGACCGGGTGCTTCCCGAGCTGTTCCGGTACGTCGAGGTCGCCTCCTCGCCGCGTGACGCGGCGGTCCGCGCCCTTTCGACCTGGCGTTCGGCCGCCCCCGATCGCGCCCCCAAGGCGGAAGGGGCCGCGCGGGCGTGACGCCCGCCGATCCGGAGCGACGGTGAGCCCCATTCCCGTCCAGACCCGCGACACGCTGCTGGAGTGGCGCTCGGAGTTCCCCACCGTCGAGGCCACGCTCCATTTCATCTCCCACTCGCTCGGGGCGATGCCGCGCGGCGTGGAAGAAGCGCTGCGGCGCTACGCGCAGGTCTGGAAGGCGCGTGGCATCCGGGCATGGGAAGAAGGCTGGATGGCGCTCCCCTCCGAGCTCGGCGACCTGCTGGCGGGGATCATCGGCGCCGAGCCGGGGTCGGTCACGATGTTCGAGAACGTGACCCTGGCCCAGGCGGTGGCGCTCTCGGCCATCGACTTCACGCCCCCGCGCCGGCGCCTGGTGTGCACCGAGGAGGATTTCCCCTCGGTCCTCTACCTGTACGAGGGACTGGTGCGCCGCGGGGCCGAGGTGGTCCGGGTCGGGGCGCGGGACGGGCACCGGATCGAGGAGGCCGACGTGGTGGCCGCGATCGACGAGCGCACCGCCGTGGTGGCGATCTCGCACGTCCTGTTTCGCACCTCGCGCGTCCTGGACCTCGGGCCGATCGTGGCGCGCGCGCACGCGGTAGGCTCGCGCGTCCTGATCGACGCCTACCAGGCGGTCGGGACGCTGCCGGTCGACGTGCGCGCGCTCGGGATCGACTTCCTGACCGGCGGCTCGGTGAAATGGCTGTGCGGGGGGCCGGGCGCGGGCTACCTCTACGTCGATCCCCGCCTCGCTCCGGGGCTCGAGCCGGCGATCACCGGATGGTTCGCGCACGAGCGCCCGTTCGACTTCGATCCCGGGCCGATGCGCCGGCACCAGGGGGCGCGGCGCTTCTGGACCGGCACGCCCGGCATCCCGTCGTTCGTGGCTGCGCGCCCCGGCTACGAGATCGTGGCGCGCATCGGCGTGGCTGCGATCCGCGAGAAGTCCCTGCGACAGACCGAGCGCATGATTCACCTGGCGGACGAGTACGGCCTCCCGGTGGCTTCGCCGCGCGAGGCGGAGCGGCGCGGCGGCACCGTGGTGCTGGACGTTCCGAGGGCCGAGGCGGTCTGTGCCGCGCTGCTCGCCTCGGACGTGTTGCTGGATCACCGGCCCGGGGTGGGGCTGAGGCTCGCTCCGCATTTCTACACCCGGGACGACGAAGTCGACCTGGTGATGCGGCGCGTCCGCGACGAGGTGCGGAAGGCGGGCGCCTAGGCCATTCTCGGGGGCGGGCGGCGAACGACGCGCCCGCCGTGGCTCTCGAACGAGGAGATTCACGATGGAGGCGGTGGAACCCACCCAGAAAAAGGCGCTCAAGATCGTGCGCGAGCCCAAGGTCTACCTGGTCGGGCGCCAGGAGCTCGACCGCGAGGCGATCGAGCGCTTCCTCGCCGATCAGGGCGTTTCCTGGAGCACCGACACCGAGGTCGGGGCCGAGGCGCTCGCCGAGATGGCCGGGCGCGCCTGCTACATGTCCTACGGCAAGGGGCGGAAGACCAATCGCGAGTTCCTGGCCCACATCATCGAGGTGGGCCACGGTTCGGTGCTGGAGCACGGGGTGTGGAACTTCCTCGTCACCGGGGTCTCGCGGTCCTTCACCCACGAGCTGATCCGCCACCGCCACTTCTCCTACTCGCAGCTCTCCCAGCGCTACGTGGACGAGTCGGAATCCGACTTCATCGAGCCGGACGTGATCGCCGGCGATCCCGAGCTCCACGCGGTGTGGTGCGAGGCGGTGAACGCCGCCCGGGCCGCCTACGACCAGCTGGTCGCGGGGCTCGAGAAGCACTTCGCCGGCGAGCCGGACAAGACGCTGCGGCGCAAGCTGGCGCGGCAGGCCGCCCGCTCGGTGCTCCCGAACGCGACCGAGACCAAGATCTTCGTGACCGGAAACGCACGCGCCCTGCGCCACTTCATCGAGTTGCGCGGGAGCGAGCACGCCGACGTCGAGATCCGCAAGGTCGCGGTCGAGATGCTGCGCATCCTGATGCGCGACTCGCCCGCCCTGTTCGGCGATTACAAGCTGGTGGAGCTCCCCGACGGCACCCTGGTCACCCACACCGATCATCCCCACGTCTGAGGGCGTGACCCGGCACGCGGCGGCGGGGCCGCGGGCCACGCCGCGGCCGCCGGGGAGCCCGCCGGAGCGTCCCGGGCCATGAACGGTCCCCAGACCACCCGCAGGCCGGTGACGCGCCTGAGCCAGGGCGCGGTCGAGCGGCTCGAGGACGAGATCGCCGTCGAGCGCCCGCTCGAGATGCGGATCGAAGGGCGACCGCTGGCCGTCACGCTGCGCACTCCGGGGCGCGACCGCGAGCTCGGGCTCGGCTTCCTGGCCGGAGAGGGGCTGATCCGGCGCCCGGAGGACGTGCGGGCGGCGCGCGAGACCCCGGCGGCGTGCGGCGACGAGCCCGACCTTCTGGAGCTTGAGCTCGCTCCCGGCCTGTCCCTGGACTGGAGCCGGCTCGAGCGTCACTTCGCCGCCACCGCGGCGTGCGGGCTCTGCGGGCGCGCGCATCTCGAGGCGCTCAGGACGGGCCTGACTCCGATGGAACCCGGCCTTCCCATCGACCCCGAAGCCATTGCCGGGCTCCCCGCGCGGCTGCGCGAGGCCCAGATCGCCTTCGCCGCCACCGGGGCGCTCCACGCCGCCGCCTTCTGCGACTCCTCGCTCCAGGTCCTGGCGCTTCGCGAGGACGTGGGCCGGCACAACGCGGTGGACAAGATCGCGGGCTGGCTGGTCGGGACCGGCCGCTATCCGGCCGGGACGGGCCTCCTCTGGGCGAGCGGGCGTGCCGGGGCCGAGATCGCGCTCAAGGCGGCGCGGGCCCGGATCCCGGTCCTGGCGGCGGTGGGCGCCCCGTCGTCGCTGGCGATCGAGATCGCCGAGGCGGCGAGAATGACGCTGATCGGGTTCCTGCGCGAGGGCCGGATGAACGTCTACTGCGGGCTGGAGAGGATCTCGACGTAGCGGCCCAGCTGGGGGTTGCCGGAAATTCCATGGCCCGGGCGCAGGCAGGTTGATAGCATGGGCCGCCTCACCTGGAGGCTTCGACGATGATCAAGGCTAGATCCGGCACCACCGCCCAGCTGGTCCAGCTGTGCCTCGGATACTTCGTCGCCTACGTGCTGACGGGCATCCTGGTGAAGTACTTCACGGTGGTCCGCTCGCCGAAGATGTTGGAGATGGCCTACCTCTTCAACAACACCCTGGGTGGGAGCGCGTTCCCGCTCCTGGTGGTGCTGCTGCTGGGCTGGGTCAGGCTGCTCCAGTCCAACCGCACGATCTCGTGGGCGGGCCTCCGGATGCCGGCCGAGGTGGCCTACATCGTTCCCTCGGGCATCTGCACCGCGGTCGTGATCCCCACCACCACCCTGATGTACAGCCTGCCGATCTCGGTGATGGTGGCGATGGTGATCATGCGCGGCAGCGTGATCGTGATCAGCCGGGTCGTCGACGAGCTCCAGATCCGCCAAGGGATCTTGAAGAAGCGCGTCTATCACGAGGAGAACCTGGCGGTGATGTTCGCGCTGCTCGCGGTCGCGACCAACGTGCTGCTGCTTCCGGTCGTGGCCTTCCTCGACGGGCGCGGGATCAAGGCCTCGGCGGCGCTCGGTCTTTCGGCGTCGGCGGTCCAGGGGAGCTTCGACTTCATCCACTCCGCCCCGGCGCTCGTCATCCTCGGTCTCTACATCACGGCGTACGCGTTCCGCATCTACATCATGAACTACTACAAGAACACGCGGGGCAGGGGCGTGGAGCTCGACAACCGGGGGTTCTTCGCGGTCGAGCAGATCGCCGCGTGCGTCGGCATGGTGGCGATCGGCGGGTTCTTCGTCATGTCGCCGGGGCTCCTGGGCTTCAGGGACCAGCGCATCCTGGACTTCAGCGGGGCGGCCCTGCACCCCGACCTCTCCGCGATCCTGGCCGGGCTCCCCTACGGGCTGGTGGCGTTCTTCTCCGTTTTCATCTTCATGTTCAAGGGCCGGACCGCGACGTTCGCCGGGCTGGTCAACCGGCTCACCTCGCTCCTCGCCGGGACCGTGGCCACGTTACTCACGTTCTTCCTGTTCAAGCTCAAGCTGCCCTCGCTTCAAGACTGGCTCTCGGTGGCTCTGATCCTGGTGGCGGTCTACTTCCTGACGCGCGCCGAGCGGCGGCGCGCCGCGGAGCTCGGTCTCGCTCCGGCGCCGGCGGCCCCGCTCGCGACCGCGGTGACGCCGGTCCCCGCGCGGCCGCCCGCCGGCTGAGGGCCGTCCCGGCCTCAGTGGGCCGCCGCGGTCCTCCGGGGCCGGGCGTTCCACAGCGCCAGCATCAGCACCGCGCCGATCGCGCTGAAGCCGATCATGCTGGGCGCCCAGGAGCCCCAGCCGAAGCGGTCGAGCAAGAAGCCCATGCCCACGCCCACCAGCGAGCCGCCGACGTACTGCATGCCATCGAACATGCCGGCGGCGGTGGCGGCGGCGCGCTGGCCCCCGAAGTCCATCGAGGCGGTGCCCGAGAGCATCGAGTGCACCATCGAGATGGCGAGCGAGTTGAGCGTGAATGCCACAATCACGGCGCCGAGGCTCGGCGCGCGCCAGATCACGGCCAGGCATACGATCTGGATCGCGTAGCCGAAGAACGCGACCGGAGGGCGGCGGGCGCCGAACCCGTAATCCGAGAGCATGCCGGCCACGAACGCGCCCGCGATGCCGGCCAGCACGACCGCCATGGCGCCGGTGCGAAACACCGGGTGGTCGAGCGGGAGGTGCTGTGCCTCCTCCATGTAGCGCGGGAACCACTCCTCGAAACCCTTCCGCACCAGCCCGGTGCAGAACTCCGAGGCCGCGATGGTGAGCGTGACCGGGTTGGTGAACACCCGGCGCGCGACGTAGCCGAGCGTCACCTTCTCGGTGTCGCCGCTGGTCGCGTCCTCCGGGTCGAAATCCGGAAGCCCGGCCAGGCGGGGCGTATCGCGCACCACCGCCACGGTGAGGAGCGCCATCACCCCGACCACGATCGCGGGCAGGAAGAACTTCCACTGCCACGGCAGCGCCACGACCAGCGACGTGGTCATGAGCGCGAACACCGCGGCGCGGCCGCTCTGGATCATGGACCCGAAGATGGCCGAGAACACCCCGCGCTCGCTGACGTGGAACCACCCCGAGTTGACCTTGATGAGGGCCAGAGCGCTGTAAGACTGGAAGTACATGTTGAGCGTCCACACGCTGGCCAGATAGCCGAGCAGCAGGCCGCCGGTGCCGAGGAAGCCTAGGTAAGCCCCGAGCCCGAAGGCGAGGTTGAAGAAGCAGGCGCCGGAGGCTCCGAGGATCATGGCTCGCCTGCCCCCGAAACGGTCGGCGAGCGGTCCGTTGAAGAGCGCCGAGATGCCGTAGAGCAGGGTGGCGGCGCTGATGATCGCTCCGACCTGGGTCTTGCTCCACCCGTAGGCGTCGGAGAGCGACTTGTTCGCGAAGCCGAAGTTGTACCGCGCCATGTACATCGCGGCGTAGGTGAGGCCCAGCACGAGCCAGTTCTGGGTGCGCCGGGCGCGAAACTCGGGTGCGTGCTGGGGGCGGAGGAGCATGCAGGGAACCCTAGTGTTCCGTAACGGAGATCATGTGCATATCGCGCTCGTTCTCGCGGCCGCCCTTTCCTACCGGGTGTTTATCAAGTCAATGCGCGGGCCCGAGGGCACGCTCCCCGGGATCTTCCGGGGAGGGTTCGAGCACGCGCAGTGCCATGAGCGTCATGTCGTCGCCCGGCTCCTCGCCGTCCAGGAACCGGTGCACGGCGTCCAGGATCCGCTGATTGATCTCTCGCGCCGGGAGGTCGGCCGGGAGCGACCGCACCGCTTCCAAGATCCGCCCTTCCCCGAACATCTCCCCGCGCGCGTTCGCGGCCTCGTTGATGCCGTCCGTGTAGAAGACCACGCGGTCGCCGGGCGCCAGCACCAGAGAGGCTTCCTCGAACGCCGCACCTTCCAGGATCCCGACCACCGTGCCGCCGCGCTCGAGGGTGAGGCGCTCGCCGTTCTTGCGGAACACGATCGGAAAGTTGTGGCCGGCGTTGGAGTACGACAGCCGCAGCGTGTCCTCCTCGATCCGGGCGAGGAAGAAGGTCGCGAACTGCTCCACCGCGGTGCTGCGGTAGACCAGCGAGTTGATGTTGCGGAGGATCGCGGCCACCGAGGCGGTGGAGTTCGCCTGGGTCCTGAGCGACGCCTGGAGCATCGACGAGAGCAGCGCCGCCGGCACTCCCTTGCCGGCCACGTCGGCGATCGCGAGCAGGAACGCCCGCTCACCCGCGGGCACGACGTCGTAGAAGTCCCCGCTCACCTGCTTGGAGGAGACGTTCACGGCATGCACCTCGAGCCGCGGCATCTCGGGGAACTGAGAGAGCAGGAACGAGCGCTGGATGCGCCGCGGCAGGTGAAGCTCCTGCTCGGCGCGCGCCTTCTCGATCGACTGGCGGTAGAAGCGGATCGCGTAGGTCAGACCGCCGAACAGCACCGTGAAGATCAGCGTGAACATCGCGATTCCGGCGAGCTGCCGCGGCCCGCCCAGGAAGCCGGGGATGAGCGTGAAGTGGACCAGTGTGGCGGCGGCGAACGATCCGACCAGGCTCGCGACCGCGTAGGAGAGGCCGCGCAGCCAGAACTTCTCCTTCCGCCCTTCGATGGCTTCGCCGATGATGCGGCGGAGGAGGAAGCTCTCCAGCACCCAGAGGCTGAGCCCGATCGAGTAGGCGAACACCAGCGAGACGACGTACGCGGGAAAGTAGGAACGGAGCCCCGAGCCGTAGATGGTGCCGAAGAAGAGCGCGAAGGGGACCGCCCAGAGCGGCATATGCCAGAGAACGCCGAGGAGACCCCAGAGCGGCGAGGAGGGAGGCGAGCGGCGCGGCATCGGGGCTAGTGGAACACTACGGCGCCAGGCGTTCCAGGACCCAGCCTTCGCCCCGCCGGGCGTAGCGGAGCCGATCGTGGAGCCGGTGCGGGCCGCGCTGCCAGAACTCGATCGCCTGCGGGACGAGGCGATAGCCGCCCCAGGAATCCGGCCGCGGCACGCGCTCGCCGGCGTGGCGGTAGCGGCTCATCAGCTCCCGGACCGCTTGCTCGAGCTCGCCGCGGTTCGCCACCACGCGGCTCTGCGGCGAGGCGATGGCGCTGAGACGGCTGCCGAAGGGCCGGGAATCGAAGTAGGCGTCGGACTCCTCCGCGCTGGTGCGCTCGACCGCGCCCTCGATCCGGACCTGGCGCCCCTGCTCGTGCCAGTAGAACGCCAGCGCGCCACGCGGGTTCGACTCGAGCTCGGCCGCCTTGCGGCTGTCGTAGTGGGTGTAGAAGACGAACCCGCGCGAGTCGAACCCGCGCATCAGCACGAAACGCACCGAGGGGCGACCGTCGGCGGTGGTCGTGCCGAGCGCCATGCCGCAGGGCTCGTGGATCCCGGCGGACATCGCCTCGGAGAGCCAGGTCCGAAACTGTTCGACGGGATCGGCGTGGAAATTCCTCTCGTCGAGGCAGCCCGCGTGCGGCCGTGAAAGCTGCTCGGAGCTCATGGGGGCGACCGTCTCTCCTTTCGTATCACTCGCGTGGCGGATTCCTCGCGACCGGCCCTTGACGGACCCGGCGCGGTGCCCTCTACTCCCGCGGGGCGAGCCAAGCGGAAAAGGGGCGGCGTCAGGCGGGCGGCGGTCGAGGTGCGGAGCATCGCGCCCGGCACTCTACTACGCCGCGTGGTTGGACGGGGAGCCAGAGGAGGAAGCGATGGGGGCGATGAAGACTGCCGCCGGGTTCCTGATGGCCGCGGCGCTGTTCCTGGGCCCGGCTCGCGCCTGGGCCGGTCCGGTATGGGGAGCCGAGGTGTTCGGCGCCTTCACCACCTATGGCATGGGCGAGGTCAACGACTTCCTCGCCGCCACGAATCGCGCGGCCGGCACCGGCTTCGACGCG
>VBOT01000141.1:0-579 GCA_005893225.1 Candidatus Eiseniibacteriota bacterium | reverse complement strand
TCGGGGCGCGCGCGTGGCTCTCTCCCCGATGGATGCTCTCCCTCACCTGGGAGCCCCTGTTCGCCGAGTCCCGGATCGGCGGGGGCTCCGCCGCGTTCAACCTCGATGCCCACGGCGTCGTGCTGGGCGGCGGGTGGTTCTTACCCGCCCGCGACCGGCTGCGGCTCGGGCTCGCCGCGGGCCTCGGCTACTACTCGATCGTAGGCGAGGCGCACGATGGGTCTGGGAGCCGCAACATCGGCGGCGACGGAGCCGGCGGAGAGGGTCTCGGCGTGGGGGAGTGGTCCTTGACGCCGGGCCTGGCACTCACCGCCGGCGCGGGTTACCGGTTCGTCAAGGTCGGCAAGGCTCAGCTCGTCGGGTCCCAGGTCGAGCGCGATGCCGATTATTCGGGCTTCATCGGACGCTTCGGGGTGGCGTTCTACCGACACGCCAGGTGATGCGAGGCAGGCAGGCGGCCGAAGACCCGTGCCCGAGGGCCTCCGAGAGACCCGCGGCCTCCGACATCGTGTCTCCGGCTCGCTGACTCGCGACGCGCGCTCCGGCTCCTGCCTCCGCGCGCTGCGAGAGCCTCTCTAC
>VBOT01000140.1 GCA_005893225.1 Candidatus Eiseniibacteriota bacterium | reverse complement strand
ACGTGGAAGTCGAGCATGAAGCCGATCATCGCCCGCTCGAGCTTCGCCCCCAGGCGGGTGAAGAGGAGGAAGCCGGATCCCGCGATCTTGGCAGCGCGCTCGAAATCGAGCAGGCGGAGTCGGGTCGCGAGCTCCCAGTGGGGGAGCGGGGCGAAATCGAAGCGCGGCGGCTCGCCCCAGCTCCGCGTGACCTGGTTCTGCGCCGCGTCTTTGCCCGGCGGCACCGAGGAGTGCGGCAGGTTCGGGATCCACGCCGCTAGCGACTCGCTCTCCTCCTCGAGCTTCTTGAGCTCGGCGTCGAGCGCCTTGATGCGCTCGCCCACCTCGCGCATCGCCGCGATGTCGGCCTCGGCCGGCTCGCCCTGCTTCTTCTTGCGCGCGATCTCCTCGCTCGCCGCGTTGCGGCGCGCCTTGAGCTGCTCGGTCTCCCTCAGCGCGGCGAGCCGGCGCTCCTCGATGGCGTAGAAGCGCCCGAGGTCGACCGTCATGCCCTTGAGGGCGACGCCGGTCTCGACCCGGTCGCGGTTCTGGCGGAGGAACTTGAGATCGTGCATGGGCTCCGTCGAGGTCTGGGGGTGCGCGGCGTTACGGCCGCCGGGCGTCGAGCCCCCCGGCCGGCGTCATCTCCTCTGCTTCAGTGCCAACTCGCGGGCGCGGGCGTAAGCGGTGCGCGCTTCCTCGTCGCGGCCCAGCTTGGAGAGTGCCATCCCCATCCCGAAGTAGGCGGCGGGATCGTCCTTCCTCACCACCGCGGCGGCCGCGTAGCGCCGGGCCGCCATGCGGTAGTCGCCGACCCGGTAGGCCTCGTTCCCGGCTTCGATCAGAGCCTGGGCCCTGGCCGCCTTGTCCTCGGCGGCGCGCTGGGGCCGCTCGGTGCGGGCGCAGGCGGAGAGCGACGCGAGGGTCAGGGCGACGAGGACCACCCTGCCGAAGCCGGTCAGGCTCCGGCCCAAGAATCGAGAAACGGAAAGCCTCGCCCGGCGCTCGCACCCCATGGCCGGCGCACTATGCGCGAGCGTCGCACCCACGGCAAGCCGGCGGGTGATAGAGGTCCGGCGCCCCGGGCCGCGCCCGTGCAGGGACGCGAGGAGGCGCCTTTCAGACCTTGGCGAGCTTCTGCCTCGCGGCCTTGCGCGTCGCCTTCCGGTGCGCCTTGCGGGCCGAGAGCACCCGCGGCTTGGCACGGCGCGGCGAAGCCGCCTTGGCCGCCGGCTTCAGCATGACGTCCGCACCCGCATCCTGGGTCTTCTTCGTGGGAGCCGAGGCGCGATGCATCACGACCCCGATCCCGCGCAGCAGCGAGGCTGCCTGCTCCGAGGGCTGAGCGCCGCGCGACAGCCACATCTCGACCCGGTCCTTATGAATCATCAGCTCGTAGGGCTGCTTGAGCGGGTTGTAGTGGCCGAGGATCTCGAGGAAGCGCCCGTCCCGCTGGCGCCGCGAGTCCGCCGCCACCATCCGATAGAAGGGCCGCTTCTTGGCTCCCGCCCGCATCAGCCGAATCACCACCGACATGCCGTTCCTCCTCCGGTTCCAATCTCCGGGCCCGCGCATCCGGCCGGCCCGGCATGATCGTGTTTCACCTCATCCGGCCGCGCAGGCCGGGAAGCCCGCGACGGCCGTGGCGCATCCGCTTCATCAGCGTCCGCGCCTGCTCGAAATCCCTGAGCAGCTGGTTCACCTCCGGCACCGACGTGCCGCTGCCCGCGGCGATGCGCCGCCGCCGGCTCCCGTCGATGACCCGCGGGTGCCGGCGCTCGCGCGGCGTCATGCTCAAGAGGATCGCCTCGTAGCGCCGCATGCGACCCGTGTCGGGCGCCGCCTGGGCCAGGGCGCCCTTCGGGATCCCGGGCAGCATCTGAAGCACCTCCTCGAGCGAGCCCATCTTCTTGAGCTGGCGCAGCTGCTCGAGAAAATCCTCGAGCGAGAACTCCGCCTTCCTCACGCGCTCGGCGAGCCGCGCCGACTGCTCGGAATCGAACGCCTGCCGCGCCTTCTCCACCAGGCCGATCACGTCGCCCATGCCGAGGATGCGATCCGCGAGCCGCGACGGATCGAACATCTCGAGGCCATCGAGCTTCTCGCCCACGCCGAGAAACAGAATCGGCTTGCCGGTCGCCTGTCGCAGCGAGAGCGCGGCCCCGCCGCGCGCGTCGCCGTCCATCTTGGTCAGCACCAGGCCGTCGATCCCGATGCGCTCCGAGAACGCCTGGCCGATCCGCACCGCCTCCTGTCCGGTCATGCCGTCCACGACCAGCAGCACCTGATGCGCGCCCGCGGCGCGCTTCACCTCGTCCAGCTCCGCCATCAGCGGCTCGTCGATCTGGAGCCGCCCGGCGGTGTCGAACAGGAGGAAATCGAACCCCCGGCGCCGCGCCTCCTCGAGCGCGCCGCGCGCGATCTCGACCGGCGCCGTTCCCTCCGGTGCCCGCCAGAAACCCACGCCGGCCTGCTCCGCCAGTCGTTCGAGCTGGTCGATCGCGGCCAGCCGGTAGACGTCGGCGCTGCTCATCAGCACGCGCTTGGAGCGGGCCTTGAGCCACACCCCGAGCTTCCCCGCCAGGGTCGTCTTGCCCGAGCCCTGGAGCCCCGCCAGCAGGACGACCGTGGGAAGGCGCTGAGCCGCCGCCAGCGCCACCGGAGTGCGCCCCAGCAAGCCTTCGAGCTCGTCGCGCACGATCCCGACCACCTGCTGGCCGGGAGTGAGGCTCTTGAGCACCGCCTCGCCCACCGCCCGCCCCTCGACCCGGGCCACGAAATCCTTGGCCACCGAGACCTGGACGTCCGCTTCGAGGAGCGCACGCCGCACGTCCCGCAGGCTGTCACGGATGTTCTCCGGGCTGAGTCGTCCCTGTCCGGTCAGGTTCCGGACAATGCCCTGGAGACGATCCGTGAGAGCTTCGAACACAGGGGTCGGTCTACCCCAAGTTTTTGCGAGCTAAACTGAAGGGCGAAGAGCGCACTGGGTAGGCGCACAGCCGCGGAAATGCAAGCGTAAACACCTCGAAACCGGTAACATAGCACAGATTCGGGGGACGGCCAAACGGGGCTGGGGGCCGCTGGGCCGGGGCTCAGCGCCGCGCGCCGGCAGCTCCGATGGCCTCCCGCAGCGCGGCCAGCGCCTCGGCCGGGTGGGGCTCCCCGAACACCGAGTGCCCCGCCACGAACACGTCGGCGCCCGCCTCGAGGGAACGCCGGGCCGTGTCGGGGGCGATGCCTCCGTCCACCTCGATCAGGTAGTCGGCCCGGAGGCGCTCCCGGCTCGCCCGGGCCGCCCGGACCTTGTCGAGCATGTCCTCCATGAAGCGCTGGCCGCCGAAGCCCGGCTCCACCGTCATGACGAGGAGGAGGTCGAGATCGCCGAGGAAGCGCTCGGCGGCGGCCAGCGGAGTGCCCGGCTTGAGCGCGAGCCCCACGCGCGCCCCGCTCGCCCGGACTCGCCCGAGGACAGCGGGAGGATCGGCGCACGCCTCGAGATGCACCGTCATCTGGTCGGCCCCCGCGCGCCGGAACTCCTCCACCAGCCGCTCGGGGTGCTCGACCATCAGGTGAACGTCCAGGAAGGCGGGCGTGAGCCGGTGCACCGCCCCCACGATCATCGGCCCGAACGTGAGGTTGGGCACGAAGTGATGGTCCATGATGTCGCAGTGCACCCAGTCGCGCGCGGGGTCGGCGATCGCGACTTCCTCCGGGAGCCGCGCGAAGTCGGCCGAGAGGATCGAGGGCGCCGCGATCGGGGGCCGCAGCGGATGGGGTCCCGCCGTCATCGGATGATGCGTCCGCTGGCCTGGAGCAGGATGGTGCTCGCGCGGGTGATCCGCGATCCGGGAGCCGGCTCCTGGACCAGGATCGTTCCCACCGAGGGCGCCGCGGGGGGCGTCAGCACGTGGAATCCCAGCGATTCGAGCTGGCGCCGCGCGCCGCCGATCTCGCGACCCAGGAGGTCGGGCATCACGAACGTCTCCTCGCCGGCGCCCGAGGAGACCAGCAGGCTCACCGGGGCATTTCGCGGCAGCACCGCCTCGGCGGGGGGGTCCGAGGCCACCACCAGCTCCTCGCCCACCTCTTCGGAGGGCGCGTGCGAGCTCCCGCCGACCCTGAGGCCGGCCCGCTCCAGCAGGTACTGGGCGTTGCGCACGGACTCGCCGAACAGGTTCGGCACCGAGCTGGACTCCTCTCCCAGGCTCAGCACCACCATGACCCGCTTGCGGCCGCGCACCGGAGTCTCGGCCGGCGGGTCCTGGGAGAGGATGAACCCTTGCGGCACGGCGGGGTCGAAGCGCTCCCCGGCGCGCGAGAGCTTGAGCCCGAGCGGCTGGAGCGCCCGCTCGCCCTGCACGAAGGTGAGGTTGCCGAGGTCGGGAACGCGAACCTCGCCGCTGCTGTGGATCAGGCGCGGCATGACCATGTCGTTGAAGAGGAAGAGCCCGGTCGTGAAGGCCGCGATCGCGAGCCCCACGGTGAAGAGGCCGACCCTCCAGCGGGGCGGACGCCTGGGCTCGGGCTCGGGCGGCTGCGAGGGGCTCACTTCGCGCTCGCCGCCGCCCTCGTCAGGCGGGGCGGATTTCCGCGCGCGAGCTCCTTTTCTCGCGGCCCGAGCCTTCTGCTCCGTGCCTTCGGGAGCGGCGGGCCTGGAAAGCGTCATGTCTTACGGAAGCGCGCCGCGAAGGCGCCGTCGCAGCCGTGGATGTGCGGCAGGATCTGCATGAACCCGTTGGGGTCCACCGCCGGTTCCGGAAGCAGGCCCGCGGCGGTCTCGAGCACGAACGACGGGTTCTGCCTCAGGAAGCGCTCGACGACCCCGACGGTTTCCTCGGGCTCGAAGGAACACACGCTGTAGACCAGCACGCCTCCCGGCCGGGCGCGGCGCCCTCCGGCGACCAGCAGCTCGAGCTGGGCGGGGAGCATCTCCCTCAGCACCTCGGGCCCCTTGCGCCAGCGCGCGTCGGCGCGGCGGCCGAGGACGCCGAGCCCCGAACAGGGAGCATCGACCAGCACCCGATCGAAGGGCATCGGGAAGGTGTAGTTTCGCCCGTCGCCGTGCACCACGTGCACGCTGTGCGTCGCGAGGCGCTCGACCGCGCTCTCGAGGGCCGCGATGCGCGACTCGTTGCGCTCCATCGCCCACACCTCGCCCTCGTCGCCCATCAATTCGGCGAGATGGGTGCACTTGCCGCCGGGGGCCGCGCACAGGTCGAGCACCCGCTCGTGCGCCTGGGGGGCCACCAGCAGCCCGACCAGAGCCTCGCTCTCGTCCTGGACCGTGCACCAGCCTTCCTGGAACGCCTTGATCTTCGCGGGGGCGCACGGACCCTCGACCCACACGAGGTCGGGCGAGACCGCGGCCGGCAGCGCCGTGACGCCTTCAGCGGCCAGGAGCTCGATCAGCCGCTCGCGGGTCCCGCGCAGGCGGTTGACGCGCAGGCCGAGGCGCGCGGGGCGGTTGTTCGCCGCCAGGAGCTCACGCGTGGCCGCCGGGCCGAAGCGCTCGCACCAGCGCTCGGTGAGCCACAGTGGGTGCGACCCCGAGATGGCCAGCGATTCGGGATCGTCCCCGGCGGGGGGCGTGACCGTCTCCTTCTCCTCGGCGAGGCGGCGCAGCACGCTGTTCACCAGACCGGCCGTGCCGGGATGGCCGTACTTGTGGGCGAGCTTCACCGACTCGTCCACTGCCGCGTGCGCCGGGACCCGGTCCAGGAAGAGGATCTGGTAGGCGCCCATGCGCAGGACGTTCTTGACCCAGGGCTGCACCTTGTCGATGCCGATGTGGACCCGCGCGTCCAGAGCGTGGTCCAGCCAGCCGCGCCAGCGCAGGGTTCCCTTCACCAGCTCGTGCAAGAGCGACCGGTCGCGCGGATCCGAGCCGCCCGGATCGCGCGCCGGCTCAGCGTGCGCGCGGTCGAGCAGGATGTCGCTGAAGGTGCCGCGCGTGTCGACCGCGTGCAGGATGCGGAGCGCCGCCTCGCGCGGGTCGCTCGGCAGCGGCGGAGGCTGGGGCGGCTCCGGCGTGCCGCGGCGCGCGCTGCGGGGGCCGTTGCCTGAGGCCCAGCCCCTGCGCGGGACACTGCGCCGCTCCTCGTAGACCGGCCGGGAGCGGTTCACCGCGCCGGCCTGACCCCCGCGCCTCTCGGGCCGTCCCGCATCGCCCCGGTCCGGCCGCGGGCCCCGGCGCTTTCCGAATCCCCCGCCCCTGCGCGAGCGGTCCGGCCGCGGACCGCCACCGCCCGGCGGCTTCCCGGGCGAACGATCGTCGCTCAAGCGTGTGCCTCCTTTTCCGCCTCGAGAGCCTCGCCAGGCTCGAGCCGCGCTCCGCGCGCCCACTCGGCGGCATCCATCTCGTTCCGGCCCTCGGGCTTCAACCTCGTCACCATCAGCGCCCCCGGCTCGCAGGCCACGGCCACCCCTTCGGGCGAGACCGCGAGCACCGTGCCGGGCGGCTCATCGACCTTCAGCCGGTGCAGCGGCCGGGTCTCGGTGAGGAGCAGGCGCCGCCCCCGGAAGCCCGCCGTCGCTCCCGGCCACGGGGTCACGGCGCGCTGACGGCACCATACGTGGACGGCATCGAGCGCCCAGTCGACCGACCCGTCGCTCTTCTTGAGCTTGCGGGCATACGATCCAGCGTCTCGCTCCTGGGGCCGTCGCGGCGCCTTCCCCGCGTGCGCGAGCAGCAGGGTCTCGGCCAGGAGCGGCCCGCCGACCTCGGCGAGCCGGGCCGAAAGGGTACCTGCGTTATCGGCAGGTTCGATCCCGACCCAACGCTGCAGGATGCAATCCCCGGTGTCGATCCCCTCGTCCATCCAGAGCGTCGTGGCGCCGGTCCCGATGCGGCCGTCCCAGAGCGCTCGCTGCACCGGCGAGGCCCCGCGGTAGTCAGGGAGGAGCGAGCCGTGAAGGTTCACGCAGCCGAGCCGCGGCACCCCCAGGAGCTCGGGCGCGAGGATCGCTCCGTACGCCACCACCGCGACGAGATCGAGCCCGAGCCCCGCCAGCCGCTCGCGCCATTCCGGCTCGTTCACGTCGACAGGCTTCGCCACCGCGAGCCCCAGCGCCCGAGCTTCCTCCGCCACCGGGGAAGGCCCTAGCTGCTGCCCGCGCCCGCGGGGCCGGTCCGGCTGGGTGACCACCAGGACCACGTCGCAGCTCCGCGACACGGCGCGCAGAGCGGGAACCGCGAAATCGGCCGTACCCATGAAGACCACGCGCGGCAGGCTCAGCGTGAGCCTCCGGGGACCGGCGGGCTGAAGTCCTCGGGCATCTCGCCGCGGGCCATCGCTTCCAGCGAGCGCCTCAGGAACTGGCGCTTGAGGATCGACAGCCGGTCGACGAACAGCACGCCGTCCAGGTGATCGACCTCGTGCTGGATCGCCCGCGCCAGGTAGCCCTCGGCCTCGAGATTCAGCGGCTGGCCGTTCTCGTCCCGGGCCGTGACCGCGATGTGGCGCGAACGGGTCACCTCCTCGTAGATCCCGGGGATCGAGAGGCAGCCCTCCTCGCCCGACTCCGAGCCGGAGCGGCTCGTGATCACCGGGTTCACGAGCGTCCAGCGTTCGTGGCGCTCGTCCTCGAGCGGCACGTCCACGACCAGCGCGCGCAGGAGGACCCCGACCTGGTTCGCCGCCAGGCCCACGCCGCGGTAGGCAGCCATCGTGTCCCGGAGGTCTGCCACCAGGTCCCGCAGCGCGGCGTCGAAATCGACCACCTCGACCGCCTTCTGGCGCAGCACCGGATCCCCGTAGATCCGGACCGGACGTACCGCCATTACTTGCCGTCTCCCGTGAGCACCTGGACGATCGACCCCTTCGAGAACTCCACCTTGGTGCCCTCGGCGATGCTGAGCACCGCCTTGGAATCGTCCAGCCCCACGACCGTGCCGAAGATGCCTCCCTGGGTCAGCACCCGGTCCCCCTTCTTGAGCTCCTTGAGCATCTTGTCGAGCTGCTTCTGGCGCTGGCGCTGGGGCCTCAGGATCAAGAGGTAGACGATCAGGAGGATCGGGACGAACTGGAGCAGCGTGAGCAGCATGGTGATCGTCGGATTGGACGACGGAGGGCTGCCCTGCGACTGGGCGAAGGCGTCAACGATCGGCATCAAGGATCTCCTCGTGTGAAATCAGGGCTCCACGGCTAGCCGGAAGCCGCAGGGGCCAGCGTCTCGCCG